>JAFTFV010000004.1 GCA_017458265.1 Bacteroidales bacterium
AAGTGGAAAAACAACGCGAAATCCGGGCGATGGAGCCCGGACTCGGCGACCAAACAGTATAAAACGACGAGTTTGATGCGTCAGCAACAAGGGATGGCTCCCGCACGACTCAAATAAAAAACATTAAACGACAATCCCTAAGTAAGTGAGGCTTGCGGGGCCTTCGTTGAAGAGGAGGTCGAGGATGGAGAGGTGGGGGGTGAAGCCGTGGTGGCGGTCCCGGAAGACCTGGTACCAGGGCTTGACCGGGATTTCCGGGATTGGTTGTTTGGGATGGATGGAGTAGCGGAAGTCATCGGCAATGGCGCCCGGGACGATGAAATCGGCAGTGGGGGAGAGTACGGTCTGGATTCCGGCCTTGGCGGCGCACCATTTTGTGAGGCTTAGGTTGAAGTCCCAGAGTAAGGGCTCTCCTGATTCCAGGAGGGAGAAGAGCTCGTCCCGGTAATACTCGAAGAAGGCCGATGTGTCGTAGGCCGTGGAGAGTGCGCGTTCAGTGCGCAGCACCCAGGGTGTGCTGTAGTCGATGCGGACTTCGCGGATTGGGATGGTCCCGGAGTGTAGAACTGGTACCTGGAGCATCTGCGGCCCGTCTCCGGCAAGGATGTAGCAGCGGTTGCGGTAGCTCTGCTTCTGATAGTTCTCACATGCTTCAATGAGTACCTGTGACGGCAAAACCCTGTCCGGGGACAGGGTCATGTCGCGTGCAAGGAGTGCAAAGTACTCTGCCGGCGGGAAATATGCCGTTGAAAGAAGCACTCTATCTTCCGGGCTTGGGCTTGGGAACTATTCCGCGGCTGGACTTGCGGATGAAACCAAGGATGTTGTCCCTGATTTCGGTTGCTGGGAAGTTGGCCTCGATGTATTCTACGGCCTGGGAAACATTCATTCCCTGGAAGTAGATGGCATCGTAGATGCTCTTGATCTCGTTTACCTGTTCTTCGGTGAATCCACGCCTGAGTAGTCCGGTACGGTTCACTCCTTCGAAGCAGATGGGCTCGCGGCCTGCGAGAACATACGGAGGTACGTCCTTCATGATTTTGGTGACGGCGGCAACGAAGGCGTGTGTTCCCACCCTGGAGAACTGGTGCGAACCGCACTTTCCTCCTACAATGCCCCAGTCTTCCACGTCTGTCTCACCGGCAAGGCCGACGAAACTTACTATGATGCAGTGGTTGCCGATGCAGCAGTCATGGGCGATATGTGCATAGGACATGATAAGAGTGTCGCTTCCCACCTTTGTGGTACCTTTGCCGCTGGCTTTGGTGCCGCGGTTGATGGTGGCGCATTCGCGGATGTTCACTCTGTCACCAATCTCCACCCAGCTTTCCTCTCCTTCGAATTTGAGGTCCTGGGGAATGGCGCCCACGACGGCGCCGGGAAATACGGTGCAGTCCTTTCCCATTCTGACATGATTGTAAACGGTGGCTCCGTTGAGGATTTTGCAGCCGTCGCCGATTTCCACGTTGTCATCGACAAAGGCGAAGGGGCCGATTTCCACATTATCTCCCAGCTTTGCTCCGGGATTTACACAGGCTAAGGGGTGAATTTTGTTCATTTGGTCAGGTCTTTAAGCAGGGCCCTGAGGGCCTTTGCGGCTTTTGTGTTAATGGAATGGCCAGGTTTGTACGCGCTTATATGGGCGTTGAGATAGCCTCCGGCAAGACGGAGGTCTCCCAACAGGTCCAGCAATTTGTGGCGGCCGCACTCATCGGGGAAGTGCAGCTGCAGGTTGTTCAGGTATCCCTCTGAGGTGATGCTTATGTCGGGACGGTTGAACAGACGTGCGATGGTGCCGATCTGTTCGGGGGTCACTGCCTTCTCAACGACGACGATGGCGTTATCCACGTCACCGCCCTTTATGAGGTTGTTTCTGAAGAGGTGCTCTATTTCATGGAAGAAGCAGAATGTACGGCATACACCTATTTCTCCGGCGTAGTCCACGGTGGGGTCCCAGTGAGCGCTCTGCACGCCAAGTACGCGGGAGCCGAAATCTACGGTAATATCGGCAGAAGGACCGGAGGCGGGCTCGATCTTTACCCAGCTGCCGGTGTTTTCGTCCTTGATCTCTACGGTTTCAGGAATGTCGATATACTTCCTTGGAACGCCCTGGTTTTTGAGACCGTCCTTCATGATGGCCTCAATGTAGAGCCTTGCACTGCCGTCCAGGATGGGAACTTCGATGTTGTCCAGCTCAACAGTTGCATTGTCTACGCCAAGGCCGGTAAGGGCGCTCATGATATGTTCTATCGTTACGGCAATAGCCTCGTTCTTGGAGATAGTGGTGCTTCTTGCCGTATTTGAGACGTTCTCTGCAAAGGCTTCGATGACAGGACGGTCCTTCAAGTCTGTCCTGATGAACCTGATGCCCTGGTCTGCCGGAGCCGGCATTACTTTCATGTGGGCATAAGTACCCGTGTGGAGTCCCTTGCCTTCGAAATAATAAGCTTTCTTGAGTGTATGCTGGTTCTTCTGCATCAGTCGTTTGCCGATTGTTTAAACTTGGCGTATGCCTTCATGTATTGCTTCACGGGGATGGTAGGGGAGCCCACAAGCACTTCACCTTCCTTGCGGATGTTGCCGATGACGCCGCCCTGCGCACAGATTGTAGTGTGGTCGGCAATTTTGAGATGTCCGGCAATGCCCACCTGACCTGCCAGGATGCAGTACTTTCCAATCTGGGTGGAACCGGCGATTCCGGTCTGAGCCGCCATTACCGTATGGTCTCCCACTATGACGTTGTGCGCAATCTGGCAGAGGTTGTCTATCCTTACACCGTTGCCGATGATGGTAGACTCCATCTGTGCTCTGTCTACAGTAGTATTGGAGCCAATCTCCACATCATTGCCGATAATGACATTTCCAAGGTGCTCGATCTTTTCCCAGCTGCCGTCCGGCCTTGGCGCATTTCCGAAGCCGTCTGAGCCAATGATGCAGCCGGCGTGAAGAATTACATTGTCACCGATAACCGTTCCGGGGTAAATCACGACTCCTGGATAGATGATGCAGTTTTTGCCGATGGTCACATCCTCGCCGATGTTGTTGTGTCCGTGAATGACCGTATTGTCACCGATTCTGGTTCGTTTCCCGATGAATACGAACGGCCCCACCCATACTTTCCTGCCAAGCTTCGCGCTGAATGGAGAGCACCAGGAGAGGCAGCTGCGGTGCCTCTTTGCCTTCTTGCTCAGTTTTGATGTGTATTTCAGAAGGTCTGCAATGGCGCTGTATGCGTTCTCTACCCTTACCATAGTGGGTGAAACAGGCTCCTTGGGCTCGAAGTTCTTGTCCACGATGAGGATTGAAGCCTTGCTCGTATAGACGTAAGGCTCGTATTTGGGATTTGCAAAGAAACTCAGCGTGCCCGGCTTCCCATGCTCAATCTTGGAAAACTTGGTGGCACGGGCGTTTTCATCGCCCTCTACAGTGCCGTTAAGCAGCTGTGCAAGAAACTTGGCAGTATATTCCATATCAGATCAGCGGCTCTGCCGTCATTGCGGCGGGTTGAGGAATGCCCATCAGCTTGAGGATGGTAGGAGCGACGTTGCACAGGGCACCGTCCTTTACGGTCTTTACCTCTTTTCCTGCGTTGATTACCACAAACTGTACGGTGTTGAGGGAGTGTGCAGTATTGGGGGTGCCGTCTGCATTCACTGCAAAGTCGGCATTGCCGTGGTCTGCGGTGAGAAGAACCACATAATCCTTTGCGATGGCCTCGTCGACAACCTTCTTTACAAGATTGTCGATGCAGGTGACGGCCTGGGTGATGGAGTTGTAAACTCCGGTGTGGCCCACCATGTCTCCGTTTGCGAAGTTGAGGATGATCATGTCCTGCTTTCCGGTGCGGATTTCAGCGATGAGCTTTTCTGCAACCTCGGGGGCGCTCATCTGGGGAAGAAGGTCGTATGTGGGAACCTTGGGAGAGTTCACCAGGATGCGGTCTTCGTTTTCGAAGACGGTTTCGCGTCCGCCGTTGAAGAAGAAGGTTACGTGTGCGTATTTCTCAGTCTCTGCTATGCGGAGCTGGTGCTTCCCGGCCTTGGAAACCGTTTCACCAAGGGTGTCCTGTACGAGTTCCTTGTCAAAGAGGATATGTACTCCTGTGAAGGAGGCATCGTAGGGAGTGAGGCAGCAGTAGTAGAGTGGAATGGTGTGCATTCCTTCCTCGGGCATGTCCTTCTGGGTGAGGACAGAGGTGAGTTCGCGGGCGCGGTCGTTGCGGAAGTTGTAGAAGATGATGGCATCGCCTTCTTCAATCTTTGCAACCGGCTTGCCGTTTTCGGTGACCACGATGGGCTTGATGAACTCGTCGGTAACGTCGGCATCGTAGCTGGCCTGGATGCCGGCCTGGGCGCTTTCGAATGCTGCACCCTTGCCTTCTACAAGAAGGTCATAGGCTTCCTTTACCCGGTTCCATCTCTTGTCACGGTCCATGGCGTAGAAACGGCCGCATACTGATGCAACCTTACCGGTGGTTTCAGCCATTTTCTCCTCGAGTTCCTTTACGAAGCCCAGTCCGCTGCGGGGATCTGTGTCACGGCCGTCCATGAATGCGTGGACATAGACCTTGTCAAGGCCTTCTTCCTTTGCAACTCGGAGGAATTCGTATACATGGTCAAGGGAACTGTGAACGCCGCCATGGGATGTAAGGCCCATGAGGTGGAGCTTCTTTCCGGATTTCTTTACATAATCGTATGCTGCCTTGATTTCGGCATTCTCAAGAAGTTTGTGTTCACGGCAGGCAATATTGATTTTCACGAGGTCCTGATATACCACGCGGCCTGCACCAAGGTTCATGTGACCAACCTCGGAGTTGCCCATCTGGCCGTCGGGGAGACCTACGTACTCTCCGCAGGCCTGGAGATGGCCGTAAGGATATTTTTCGCGGAGGGCGTCAATGTTGGGTGTTCCCTTGGTCCATATTGCGTTGGAGTAGTCGTGGCGTCCTTCGCCCCAACCATCCAGAATCATAAGCAGTACTTTTCTGTTCATATATATAGGTCTAAAATCATACAAATTTAATCATTTTTTATGGAAATCCGAAGTATGCGTTCCGTGGCTGCCGTAACGCGTACCGAATGGTCTATGCAGAAGCCGGCTACAGCAAGGACGTGGCTTGGGTCTTTCTTGCTCTTTATGAGAAGTATAGCGTGTTTATCCTCAATGTTGAAGTGATGGTCCGTGAACCAGTCCTGGAGCTTTTTCTTTCCCGGGGCGCCAAGCGGCCTTATCCAGTCTCCCTGCTCCCAGTGTCCTTCAATATACTCGCCGGCTTTGTCTGCGTCCATGATGAGCATACCCTTTGGCTGGATGACTGGACTTGAACCATCCCATTCTTCTTCTTGAACGGTGTAGGAGTTTGTGGAGGCATACCCTCCTGAAACCTTCGGACCTTCGGTCCTCGTCCCTCCCACTGCCTCCGGCAGCGGGCCCCTCCCGTTCATGAAGCCACGGGCGGCTACAGTTTCCGGAGGGTATGCCTCCACAAACTCTGAGAACCTTTTCATGTCGCCGTTAAAAGTCTGGATGAAGGAGGGATTGATTTCCTTGAAGACAGGGAAGACCAGGTTGCGGATTTTGTTCCTTTTGTACTCGTTTTCCGCATTGGTGTGGTCTTCTCTCCACTGAAGCCCGTGCTCTTTCGCAAAGGCTTCGATATCCTCCCTTGTCATATCCAGAAGGGGACGGCGGAGGGGGATATCGGCATAGTCGGGGTCCGGGATGAAGCCTTCTTTTTTCATGCCAATGATGCCTTTGAGCCCTGTTCCCCTCAGGAGGTTGAGGATGAGGGTTTCGGCGTTGTCGTTGGCGTTGTGGGCTACTGCAACCGCTTCATAGCCGTGCTCTTTGCAGAGTTCTCCGAACCAGCGGTAGCGGAGCTGGCGGGCGGCCATTTCAGTGCTGATCTTTTCAGAAGCGGCATGCCCGAGCGTGTCAAAATGCCGTACGTGGCACTCTATGCCGTATTTTGAGGCCCATCCGCGGACGAAGGCTTCATCGGCATCGGATTCTTCGCCCCTGAGATGGAAGTTGCAGTGTGCAATTGCGAAAGGCCCGCCCTCGAGGCGGACCTTTTCTACGAGGCACATGGAGTCTATGCCTCCGCTTACTGCAACCAGTAGCATAAACTACCTTTTGTGTGAAATCGTATAGGTGAAGCCGAACTCCAGGAATTCCTTGAACTGGATGCCCTTTGCGTCCGGTGTCCCGTCCTTGTCAGTATCCTTTACTTTCACGAGCGGGTCGTAAATCATATTGGTGGATACGGTGAGGGCAAAGAACTTGGCAAGCTTCCAGAATACCTTGTTGTCCCAGGTGACACGGGGCTCAACCTTGGGTGTAAGGTAGTTGTAGAACAGGGCGAGCTGGGTGGTGTATGTGAAGTTGTCGTTGATCACCCATGAGGCGTCGGCCTTTACCTGGGCACCGAACTCGAAACGTGCGGGTTTCCATGCGGTTGCTTTGCCGTCTGAGTCGGTGTCTGTTACTTCCATGCCGTATTTGTCACGAAGGGTTTCGTTGGACACGATGACGACACCGCCGGTGAGAGGGGCAACGTTCAGTGAGAACCAAGGCTTGGGTGTCCACAGGAGACCGAGACCCAGGTTGATGTATGCCGGGGAGAAGAGGCCGGACTGTATGGTCCTGGCGTTGAGCCAGTCCTGAACAGTGGGCTCTGTTTCACCGTCGGATGAAGGGGTGCCATACTTGAAGTTGTCGCCGAACTGGGTTTTGAAGTCGAAGTTGGCGGAATAAGACAGGTGGCGGATAGGAGTCTCATAGCCCCACTTTGACTCGAAGTAGATGCGGTCCTTGTTCTTTTGGTAGATGGGCTTGTCGGCAGAGTAGAGGGTGCCGTAGTCAAGCTGGAGACGGTTGTTCCATATCATCTTGTCCTTGGCGTAGTTGGCGCTTGCGTCAATATTGCCTGCAAGGGTAATGGTGTTGTAACCGCCGGCTGCCCACTGGGAGAGGTAGGTCTGGCCGAAGTTGATGTTGGTCTGGATGGTGTTTGTCCAGTATGTGGGCTTGGGTGCCGCTACCGGCACTTCTTCTGCCTGGCTCAGGGCTGCGGCGGCCTCGGCCGCTGCGCTCTGTGCGTCCTGTGCGTATGCTGCGAATGCGCCCGCAAGGGCAATTGCTATGAATGTGAATGCTTTTTTCATGATTAATATGATCTTGCAAATAATACTCTCTGGTGTGAAGGCCTGCCGGTGTAGATGCATTTGCCTTCTTCAATGCAAACTGCGCTGTCTACGGGAATGCAGCGGATTGTGGCCTTGGTCTCTTCCTGGATCTTTGCCTCAGTTTCTGCGGTGCCGTCCCAGTGGCAGAGGAGGAAGCCGCCCTTCTCGATTTCTTCCTTGAACTCTTCCCATGTGTCAACCTTGCGGATGGAGGCGTCACGGAATGCGAGGGCCTTGTTGTAGATGGTCTTCTGGATGTCGTCAAGAAGGTCGATGATGCGGTCTTCAAGGCCTTCGAGGGGCTCGGAAATCTTTTCGAGGGTATCCCTGCGGGCAACCTCTACGGTGCCGTTCTGGAGATCGCGGGGTCCCATTGCAAGACGCACCGGAACGCCCTTGAGTTCCCATTCGGCGAACTTGAAACCGGGGCGGAGGGTGTCCCTGTCGTCGATTTCAACGCTGTGTCCCTTTGCCTCGAGGGCTTTCTTGAGCTCGTACATCTTGTCAAGTACGGCGTTATGCTCTTCATCGCTCTTGTAGATGGGGACCATGACAACCTGTATAGGGGCCAGTGCGGGAGGGAGGACCAGGCCGTTGTCGTCTCCGTGTGCCATTATGAGTGCGCCCATCAGGCGGGTGGAAACGCCCCAAGAAGTTGCCCAGACGTATTCGTCCTTGCCTTCCTTGTTGGTGAAGGTGACGTCGAAGCTCTTTGCGAAGTTCTGTCCGAGGAAGTGGGAAGTACCGGCCTGGAGGGCTTTGCCGTCCTGCATCATGGCCTCGATGGTCATGGTGTCAAGGGCGCCGGCGAAACGTTCGCCCGGGCTCTTGTGGCCCACCACCACAGGAAGTGCCATGACTTCACGGGCAAAACGGGCATAGACGTCTACCATGCGCTGCTTCTCCTCTTCTGCCTCCTGTGCCGTAGCATGTGCTGTATGGCCTTCCTGCCAGAGGAATTCAGCGGTGCGGAGGAAGAGGCGGGTCCTCATTTCCCAGCGAACCACGTTGCACCACTGGTTGCAGAGTACGGGAAGGTCTCTCCAGGAGTGAATCCAGTTCTTGTATGTGTTCCAAATGATGGTTTCCGATGTGGGGCGTACGATAAGTTCTTCCTCGAGCTTTGCGGAAGGGTCCACGACGATGCCGTTGCCGTTGGGATCGTTCATGAGCCTGTGGTGGGTGACCACGGCGCATTCTTTTGCAAAACCGGCAACATGTTCTGCCTCACGGGAGAAGAAGCTCTTGGGGATGAAGAGGGGGAAATATGCGTTTTTGACTCCTGTCTCCTTGAACATTCCGTCAAGGATGCTCTGCATCTTTTCCCAAATTGCATATCCGTAAGGCTTTATGACCATGCAGCCGCGCACTGCAGACTGCTCGGCCAAATCGGCCTTTACAACCAGGTCATTGTACCACTGGGAGTAGTTGTCTGACCTCTTGGTTACCTCTTTTGCCATATTCTGTTTGCTTTTTTTTTGAATTTGCGTTAATATTGTATCCCGAAAAATGAAATGCAGGTACAGAACTTGCATAAATGTTTATGCCGGGATTTTCCGGCACAAATATACGGATTTTATTGCAATTTAAGGAGGATCTGACAATGAAAATAAGAATCTTGGCGTACCTTGGGGCCATCATTGCCGCCTTGTCGTGCTCGTCCCTAAGCCAACTGCAGACCCAGACCTTTGATGACGGTCTCTACGTCCGCTCTAAAGCAGACGTAGTACAGACCGTACGTCCGGAGGTTCCCGAAAGCGAAATAGACAATCTCCTGGCAGACACCAGGGAAACCACAACCCTGCTTCTGAGCAGCGGGGACACACTTCTTGTGCGTCCCGGACAGACAGTCAAATTCGCCCCTTCAGAAATAACGGTGCTCAGCACCACCCCTTCATGGTATTACAGCCCCTGGTACTACAATTCATGGTATTGGGACTATGATTACTGGTACAGGCCGTACCGCTATTACAGCTGGTATTATGACCCTTGGTATCACTGGGATCCCTGGTATTATGACTATTACTGGCACAGGCCCTACCGCCACTATTACAGCTGGTACTATGATCCCTGGTATTATGACTCATGGTATTACGGTCCGCACTACTATCACGGCTACTACGGATACTATCATCACGGCTATGGCTGGTATGATAACTACTGGTATGGCGGAGGCCGCCATCACTGGGGCCCTTCCAGGGCTGCCTATCTTGGCCACAGGGACGGTAACTTCACCACCCGCGGCGGTGTGAACCGCACTTCCGGCATCGGCGCGGCACGTACTTCCGTCGCAATGAACAGGGCAGGTTCGGCTTCGCCTTCCCGTTACAGCCCCGGTACTTCCAGGGCCACACGCTCTTCATCAACAGCCGTAAGAAGCGTAGCCCGTACAAGTGCAAGTTCCGGTGCAGTGCGCTCGGGTGCAACCGCGTCACGCAGCAGCTCTTCTGCATCAAGGAGTGCCGGTGCATCGGCAGGCAGGAGCACGTCTTCCCGCTCGTCATCGGTGGGCGGCAGTTCTCATTCCGGTTCAACGAGAAGCAGTTCTTCGGCAACCAGGTCTTCCGGCAGCAGCGGCAGCTACCGTTCATCCGGCTCCTCATCGACCTACCGTTCTTCCGGAAGTTCGTCATCATCTTCCCGTTCTTCCCGCAGTTCATCATACGGCGGCGGCAGCTACCGTTCTTCCGGCAGCAGCTCGAGTTCCGGCAGTTATTCAAGGAGCAGTTCCTCCTCCTCTTCCTCTTCAAGGGGATCTTACGGCGGCGGATCTTCCCATTCATCCGGCAGTTCTTCATCTTCGCACTCCAGCGGCGGTGGCGGACGCAGATAAACTATCAGAATCATGAAAAAGACTATCGGCATAATTCTTCTGCTTGGGATTTCACTGGGTCTGAGGGCCCAGGACTGGCAGGATGCATATCTCTTCTCTGAGAACAATTACATCGGCACGGCCCGCAGTGCTGCAATGGGTAACGCCATGACAGCGCTGGGCGGAGATCCCGGCTCTCTCACGATGAACCCTGCAGGCTCTTCGGTGGCGTCTTATTCACAGTTCTATATCAGTTCCGGCCTCAGCATCAGTTCGGCTTTCGCTACGGGGACAATACCTTCCGGCAGCACCAGCCCCATCGGCTTCGGCGATGAGATTTCATCGAAAAGGACCCGTTTCAAAATGCCCAGCCTTGGCTATGTGATGAACTTTGACACGGGTCGCCGCAGCGGGCTCAAGCGCATGTCGCTTGGATTCGTGTTCAACACTACGAATGACTATACGCACAGGTTCAATGCCGGCGGCGTTAACTCCCATGATTCATTCGGCGCTTCCATTGCTTCATCGGCAGACGGTTACCTTACCGATGTCATGGCAAATGCAGACTGGTATGCTACCGGAGACGCCTCCCAGATGCCCGCATGGATTGACATGACAGGCTACAGGGCCGGCCTCATCAGCGGTGTAACGGGTCAGGACGGCGCTTATATCGCCCTGTCAGAGGTTATCGACGAGAACGGCCAGTTCCGTATCGCCGCTCCTCTTTACCAGGAATACGGCCGCCAGACAAGAGGCTACAAGGGAGACCTTATCATGAACTGGTCTGCCAACTGGTCCGACAAGTTCTACCTGGGTGTGAATATCGGCATCGTGAACTCTGTTTACGGTATGGTAGAGTATTGGAAGGAGCAGCCCAACAACCCTTCAGACTTCGCCCCCATCGAATTCTCTGACGGCACAACCGGCCGCTTTGAAGCCATGACGATGAAAAGGGATTATTCAATGGAAGGCAACGGCATCTATGCTAAGCTCGGCGTCATCTGGCTGCCTGTTCCCACCCTGCGTCTCGGCGCTGCAATCCAGACACCTACTGCATTTACCATTATTGAAAGGTATTCGTATACCGGCCAGTCAGAGATTACCGGCCAGTACCGTGGCGCTGTCTCCAGTCCGGAAGACACCTGGGGCTACGGCCTTACCCAGCCGTTCCGCTATAATCTTGGCGCAGCTTTCGCCCTTGGCAAAATCGCCCTTGTCAGTGCCGATTTTGAAAGTGTGAACTATGCCGGTGCACGGTTCCGCAATTATCGCGGCGACGAATACGATTTCGGCTATTACGATTTCTCCTCGAATAACGAGAATATCCGAAACTACCTTGGCAAATCCCGTTCGGTAAGGCTGGGCCTTGAACTGAAACCGCTTCCTGCCATTGCCGTGCGCACGGGTTACATCTGGCAGGGCTCCGGCATTGCCGACGGTTCAGAAGCCTCAAAGAAAACCGTATCATTCGGCCTTGGCTATTCATCCTCAGGCTCTTTCTATGCCGATTTCGCCCTTCGCTTCCGCTTCATGCCAACGGAGTTCATAGTACCTTACAGCTACTATTACGCTCCCGACTCTTCCGACCCTTACTACAAGGTGATCGATGACGAAATCCTCACCCCTGAAATTGCAGTCGATTCCACCATTGCCGATGCCTTCGTAACAGTTGGCTGGCGGTTCTGACAAGTATTTTCCTGCCATTTTGTCAGAGTATGACCGGTGGCACGAAGTTCGATAAAACTATGGCGTCGTCCGAAAGGGCGGCGCCTTTTTGATTAGCAAAAACAATAAAACAAAGAATACTATGGGTAAAATTATCGGTATCGACCTCGGAACAACAAATTCCTGCGTCGCAGTGATGGAAGGCAACCAGCCTACTGTCATCATCAACAATGAAGGCCAGCGTACAACTCCTTCCGTGGTAGCTTTCACGGACGGTGGAGAGCGTAAGATCGGCTCCCCTGCAAAGCGTCAGGCCATTACCAATCCTAACAACACCGTGTTCTCCATCAAGCGTTTCATGGGTGAGACTTATGATCAGGTGAACACAGAGGTGAACCGCGTTCCCTACAAGGTGGTCCGCGGAGAAAACAACACCCCCAGGGTAGACATCAACGGCAAACTCTATACTCCTCAGGAAATCTCTGCAATGATTCTCCAGAAGATGAAAAAGACTGCAGAAGAGTATCTCCGTCAGGATGTTACAGAAGCTGTCATCACCGTTCCTGCTTACTTCTCCGACTCCCAGCGCCAGGCAACCAAGGAGGCCGGCCGCATCGCAGGCCTTGACGTGAAGCGTATCATCAATGAGCCTACTGCAGCTGCGCTTGCATACGGCCTTGACAAGAAGGACAAGGATATGAAGGTTGCAGTCTATGACCTTGGCGGCGGCACCTTCGATATCTCCATTCTTCAGCTTGGAGACGGCGTTTTCGAGGTTCTCTCCACCAACGGTGACACCCACCTGGGCGGTGACGACTTCGACCAGGTCATCATCGACTGGCTTGCATCCGAATTCGCAGCCGAAAACGGCGGCATCGACCTCAAGAAGGATCCTATGGCCCTCCAGAGACTCAAGGAAGCTGCCGAAAAGGCAAAGATCGAGCTCTCCAGCCAGACCTCCACAGAGATCAACCTCCCTTACATCATGCCTGTGGACGGTGTTCCCAAGCACCTTGCAAAGACACTTACCCGCGCAAAGTTCGAGCAGCTTTCCGACGCCCTTTTCCAGCGTTCTATCGCACCTTGCCGCCAGGCTCTGAGCGACGCTCATCTCCAGCCTTCCGACATTGACGAGGTCCTCCTCGTGGGCGGTTCAACCCGTATCCCTTACGTTCAGGAGCTTGTGAAGAACTTCTTCGGCAAGGAGCCTAACAAGAGCGTGAACCCTGACGAGGTCGTTGCTATCGGCGCATCCATCCAGGGCGGTGTCCTCGCGGGCGATGTGAAGGATGTCCTCCTCCTCGATGTCACTCCGCTTTCCCTGGGTATCGAAACCCTCGGCGGCGTCATGACAAAGCTCATCGAAAGCAACACCACCATCCCTGCAAAGAAGTCCCAGATCTTCTCCACCGCTGCCGACAACCAGCCCGGCGTGCAGATTGTAGTCCTCCAGGGCGAACGTCCCATGGCAAAGGACAACAAGCAGATTGGCATATTCCATCTGGACGGTATCGCACCCGCACCCCGCGGAGTACCCCAGATCGAGGTAACCTTCGACATTGACGCCAACGGTATCCTCAATGTCTCTGCAACTGACAAGGCTACCGGCAAGGAGCAGCACATCCGCATCGAGGCTTCCAGTGGCCTTTCCGACGCCGAAATCCAGCGCATGCGTGACGAAGCCAAGGCCAACGAGGCCGCCGACAAGGCAGAGAAGGAGCGCATCGACAAGATCAACAATGCCGACGCCCTCACCTTCCAGGCCGAAAAGTTCCTCAAGGAGAACGGAGACAAGGTCCCTGCCGATGTAAAGGCCGAGGTAGAGCAGAACTGTAACCTCCTCAAGGAGGCAGTCAAGGCCCAGAACATTGCCGATATCGACCGCTACTCCGAAGCCCTCAACAAGGCCTTCGAGAAGATGTACCAGGCAGGCCAGCAGGGCCAGGCAGGTCCTCAGGGCCCGTTCCAGGGCGGCCCCCAGGGTCCTTTCCAGGGCGGTCCCCAGCCCGGACCTCAGGACCAGGGTCCCGACGAGCAGTAATACCCTTTGATATAGTCCCCTCCCAGCCCGGGAGGGGATTATTGTATAATAAATGAAAATTTATTATTTTTGTCGTCTGGAAAAGTAGTGAACAAATAAATATCAAAACAATGAAAAAGCTTATTCTCAGCGCTATCGCAGTACTGGCAGTTGTATTCTCTGCACAGGCTCAGACCAACAAGGAAGCAATCGAAGCTGCAAAGCAGAAGGTAGACGAGCATCAGGCTGCCCTCGCAGAGGCAGTGCGTGCTGCAGACCAGCAGGCTATCGACAGCCAGAAGGAGATTGACATTCTCCGTCAGCAGTCAGAGCAGGCACAGGCCCAGTACAACCAGGGCAAGAAGTCCCTCTCTGTCATGAAGGAATCCCTCAAGGCAAAGCAGAATGTCATCAAGGCCAAGAAGCAGGCCCTCAAACTCGAAAAGAAGACCCGCAAGGTTGACGACGGCACCCTCGACGCTGCTGACAAGATGGCCATCCAGCAGTCTGAGCAGGACATCAAGGACCTCCAGGCAGACCTCGTTCTCGCAAAGCGCGACTACAAGGAAGCAGAGGCCAAGGTAAAGCTCTCCAAGAAGGCCGTTACCGATGCCAAGAAGCAGATTGACGCTGCAAAGAAGAACGTGGCTGCCGCCAACAAGGAAGTTAGCGCCGCAAAGAAGCAGGTCGCTGCTGCAAAGCAGGAAGTGAAGAAGCAGGAAGACATCGCCGCAAAGCAGGAAGAACTCATCAAGGCCCAGAAGGCTGCTGAGGAAGCTGCTGCAAAGGCAGAGGTCGCCGCTGCAAAGGCAGACTACGCTGCAACCCAGGTCCAGGAACAGGCAGAAACCGTCGAACGCGTTGTGAACGAGACCGAAAAGGCCCTTGCAATCCAGAAGGCAGAAGCCGCCGGTGTTGCAGTTGAGAAGGCTGTGGAAGAGACTGCCAAGGAAACCGTCAAGGAAGTTGCCGAGGAAGTGAAGGAAGCTGTTGAGGAAGTTGCTGCTCCCGCCGCTCCCGAGGTGGTCCCCACTGCAGAGTAATCTATGGGCAGAATCATCCTTACAGGAGACCGCCCCACCGGAAAGCTTCACCTTGGACACTATGTGGGTTCCCTGAGAAACAGGGTACTCCTGCAGAACGAGGGCAACTATGACAGGATGTTCGTCTTCATTGCCGACGTCCAGGCCCTCACAGACAACGCGGACAATCCGGACAAAGTGCGGTCAAACATTATAGAGGTAGCCTTGGACTACCTCTCTTGCGGTTTGGATCCCGAGAAAGTGACCATCTTCATCCAGAGCCGTATACCGGAGCTGCATGAGATGACTCAGTTCTTCTCCAACCTTGTGACAGTCCAGCGTCTCCAGCGCAATCCTACCGTCAAGGCTGAAATGGCAATGCGCGGCTTCGGCTCCGAAACCGAAGACGATAACCGCCGCGGCCTTCCCGTAGGTTTCTTCACATACCCCATATCCCAGGCGGCCGACATCTGCGCCTTCAAGTCCACTACAGTCCCTGTAGGAGAAGACCAGGAGCCGATGATCGAACAGTGCCGCGAGATTGTGCGCAGCTTCAACTCTACCTATGCGCCGGTGCTTGTTGAACCGGAGATCCTTCTCCCTTCAAACAACGCTTGCCGCCGCCTTCCCGGTACCGACGGAAAAGCCAAGATGTCCAAATCCCTCGGGAACTGCATCTACCTTTCCGACGACCCCAAGGAAGTTGAACGCAAAGTCAAGGGCATGTTCACGGACCCCAACCACCTGAGGGTAGAAGATCCCGGCAACGTTGAGGTGAATCCCGTATTCACCTACCTTGACGCCTTTGCCGATGATGCAGACTTCGCCCGCTTCTGGCCGGACTATGCAAACATGGACGAACTCAAGGACCATTACCGTCGCGGAGGCCTTGGAGACATGAAGGTAAAGAAATTCCTCATCAACGTGCTCCAGGACCGTCTGGAACCCATCCGTGCACGCCGTCATACCTATGAACAGGATATTCCCGGTGTATACGAGATACTGAAGAAAGGCTCTGAAGACGCCCGCGAGGTTGCTGCCAAGACTCTCTACGAGATGAAGGAAGCCATGCGCATCAACTATTTTGATGACCCGGCGCTCATCGCCGCGCAGGCAGAAGCTTACAAAGCAAAGTAATGGCAAACACAAAGAGAACTTTTCCCGTTCAGGGCATGGGCTGCGCAGCATGCGTGGCAAGAGTTGAAGGTGCCCTGAAAAACGCACGCGGTGTAAATTCCTGCCAGGTGAGCCTGGCGTCGAATACCGCCCTCGTGGATTATGACAACGCCGTCACCAGTCCAGGTGAACTGCGCAAAGCCGTTCAGGATGCAGGATATGACATGATTGTTGACGGTACGGACGACGAAGCTCACTCGCGCGCAGAAGCAGAAGCGGAAGAGTCTCTCAGAGCACTCAGGAAAGATACCATCATCGCCGTGGCCCTGGCCGCGCTGGTGATGGTAATTTCTATGGGGTTCAGGGACTTCTCATTCAAGGGATATCTGCTGTGGGCGCTTGCCACTCCTGTGGTATTCTGGTGCGGAAGACGCTTCTTCAAGGCGGGGATCCTGTCACTGAGACATGGCTCTGCCAACATGGACACGCTTGTGGCGCTGTCTGTGTCCATTTCATATCTGTTCAGCATTTTCAACCTGCTTTTCCCCTCCGTCTGGACTTCGAGGGGCCTGGAGCCGCATCTGTACTTTGAATCGAGTACTATGATAGTGGCCTTCATCCTTCTTGGAAGGCTGCTGGAAGAAAGGGCCAAGCACAGTACAACCAAGGCCATACGCGGCCTTATGGAACTGCAGCCGCCGAAGGATCCTGTCCTTCCCGGTGAGGTGGTGGTAGTAAAACCGGGAGAGAGGCTTCCCGTAGACGGACTGGTCATCGACGGAAGTTCGTATGTGGACGAAAGCATGCTCACCGGAGAATCGGCACACGTGCTCAAGAAAGCCGGAGACCGCGTTTATTCCGGGACGATGAATCAGAGGGGATTCCTCAATGTGAAGGCAGAAAAGGTGGGGGAGGAGACGATGCTTTCCTCCATCATCCGCATGGTGAGGGACGCCCAGGGCACGAAAGCGCCCGTGCAGAAGCTCGTGGACAGGATTGCGGCAGTATTCGTGCCGGTGATTATCGGAATTTCGGTCCTGACGCTTATCGCCTGGATCATCTTCGGTGGCGGGGACGGTGTTACACTGGGGTTACTCTCAATGGTGGCCGTCCTGGTTGTCGCCTGTCCGTGCTCCCTTGGCCTTGCTACTCCTACGGCCATCATTGCCGGCATTGGCAACGGTGCTTCAAAGGGTATACTTATTAAGGATGCAGAGAGCCTGCAGACTGCAGCCAAGGTTCAGGTTGTGGTAATGGACAAGACCGGAACACTTACAGACGGCACTCCCGAGGATAACCTGAGGGAGAGTTCAGTTCAGGCTGTGAAGGACCTTCAGAAGATGGGGCTTGAGGTGCACGTTGTGAGTGGTGACAAGGAAGATCGCGTACGTCGCATCGCAGATGCCACGGGAATCACACATGTCACGTTTGGAGTACTTCCGGACGGCAAAGCCGGGTATGTTTCCCGCCTTCAGGAATCCGGAAAGAAAGTGGCGATGATAGGGGATGGCATCAACGACAGTGCCGCCCTTGCCCTTGCCGACCTTAGCATCGCCATGGGAACCGGCACGGACATCGCCATGGATGCCGCGCAGGTGACCATAGTGTCGTCGGACCTCACAAAGGTGTCAGATCTTGTGAAACTTTCAAAGCAGGCTGTAAAGATAATCCGCGAGAATCTCTTCTGGGCGTTCTTCTACAATGTGGCGGCCGTTCCCATTGCCGCGGGACTTTTGTATCCCTTCACAGGATGGCTCATGAGCCCCATGCTGGCCGCAGCCTGCATGGCACTTTCAAGCATCTGTGTCGTAAGCAATTCCCTCAGGCTGCTACATTAGCCAGGAAGACATATCAATTCCAGCTGCAAGGCCTTCCCGTATTTCCGTCGAGGAAATGTTTACGAGGGGGGCCTTGAGCAGTTCAATGCGGTAGCGGGAATCTTCCCTGAGAAGGCGGGCCTTGAGGTGTCCTCTGTGATAGCCCTTTCGCGGAAAAACTACTACACCATATTCCAGAAGAATGCGGCTGTAGTACTTCCAGCGGGGGAATGCTTCCAGATTGTCAGCTCCAATGACAAGGGTGAAATCGTTCTCCGGCTCCTTTGCCTGAAGTGTATCCAGTGTGCGCACAGTGTACTGTGGCGGAGTCATGTGAAGTTCTGTATCCTTTACCGTGACTTTAAGATCCGGATGGCGGGCTACAGCTGCCACGGCGGCATCGAAACGCTCTTCTCCTGCAGGAAGCGAATGCTTTACCTTGAAGGGGTTTAGCGGTGTTACCACCAGATACACCATGTCAAAACCCGCTTTCTCCGTGAGGAAGCGGATTATTGCCTCGTGGCCTTTGTGAAGGGGATTGAAACTCCCGGAGTAAACAGCTATTCGCATAAGAAGGTGTCAACCATGGCCTCGGCTTCTGCAAATGCCGTGGCAAGATCATCGTTTATGAGGACCTTGTCGAACTTTGGTGCATAGGTCATTTCTTCAGCGGCTTTGGCAACGCGCTGTTCGATGGCTTCGGGTGTGTCCGTCGCACGGGCAACGAGGCGGCGGCGCAGCTCTTCGACGGAAGGAGCCTGGATGAAAACGGACAGTGCGGCATCACCGAAATACTTCTTCAGTGACACACCACCCTTGACGTCTACGTCGAAGATTATGACATGTCCCTTTGCCCAGATGCGGTTCACCTCGCTCTTGAGGGTGCCGTAGAAGCGGTCCGGGTATACTTCCTCATGCTCTACGAACTTGTCGTCAGCCACAAGGGCGCGGAAAACGTCGGCAGAGTAGAAAAGATACTCGACGCCGTCCTGCTCTGTGCCGCGCGGCGGGCGTGAAGTTGCCGACACGGAGAACTCCACCTCCGGATGCAGTCCAAGTATGTGGTTTACTATAGTGCTCTTGCCGCTCCCCGAAGGAGCCGAAAAAATCAAAACTTTACCGTTCATATATGATGATTGTGTATTACCAGGTCTCAGGAAGTCCAAGATCCATGAATGTTCTGGGTTCAGGGATGCCGGGAAGGGCTTTGCGGTCCTTGAGCTGTGAAAGGGCCACCTCTACGGCCTTTTCGAGCTGCTGGTCCGTACCTTCGAATTCCTTGACGGGGTCGTTGTCCAGGAGAATGTCAGGGTCTACGCCGTGGTTCTCCACTATCCACTGTCCGGTCTTGGCGTCATAGTTGGTGAAGAAGGGAACGCGGACGTCGGTGCCGTCAACGTATGGCAGGGGGCCGCTGATGCCAACGATGCCGCCCCATGTGCGCGTGCCGATCACGGTTCCAAGCCCGTTAGCCTTGAAGCTCCAGGGGAACAGGTCTCCGTCGGATGCGGAGTACTTGTTGATGAGGAGCACCTTGGGCCCGGTGTGAGTGCCTTCGGGCGTGGTTCCGGTTTGGGTTGAACCGCGGCGCATGGTCATGCGGTATGCTTTCCTCTGGAGGCGTTCGATAATCATAGGGGAGATGTTTCCGCCGCCGTTGGCGCGGTCGTCGATGATGAGCGCTTCCTTGTCCAGCTGGGGATAATAGTAACGAGCCCATTCGCTGAGTCCCTCAGGGCCCATGTCCGGGATATAAATGTAGCCCACGCGGCCGCCGGAGAGCTTTTCTACCGTGCGGATGTTGTTAAGTACCCAGGCGTAATGCTCGAGCGGGCCTTCGTCGGCAATGGGCTTCACCACAACCTTTTTCCCGCCGATTGTGAGCTCTGTGAGGACATCTGCCTTGCCGATGAGAAGTTTGTAGATATTGTCAACGTCGGCAAGGGAAACGCCGTCGATGGCGGTGATGATATCTCCTTCCTTCACGCCCAGGCCGGGTTCCTGGAGAGGGGAGCGGAGTTCGGGCCGATATGTTGCGCCCTCCATGATCCTGTCTATGCGGAAGCCGCCGTCGGTCTTGGAAAGGCGTGCGCCGAGAAGACCCATCGGAATGCGCTCAGGCCTGGGATACTCTCCCGGGGTAACGTAGCAGTGGCCGGTTCCCACTTCGCTTATCATGCCACCGAGGATGTAGTTCACGTCAAGGCGTGTGCGGGCGTAGGGGAGAAGGGCTGCGTATTTGTCCTTTATGGCGTTCCAGTCGCGTCCGTGCATGTTTTCAAGGTAGAAGCCGTCGCGGAAAGCGCGCCAGACCTCGTCATAGAGCTGGGCCCATTCATCGGCATAGTTCACCGTAGTTATGAGCCCGCCAAGGTCAATCCTGTCCTTGGGCCTCACGTCCATCTTGGGGCCGATTTTTCCGGCATAGAGGTCCCCGTCCTTGAAAAGGAGGGCCTTGGAGGAGCCGGGGGTGACATCCATGCGGGCGTCGCTGCAGGATTCGTCCTCTGCGGTTTCGAAGGTGAATACCCTGGTGCCGCCGCGTCCGCCGTACCAGAGGCTCTTGCCGTCGCAGTAGAAGCCGCGTCCCTTGACCGGAAGCTTGACGATGCGCTCTGCGATGCCTTCAGGGTCTACCTTTGCCGATGGTTTAGCCTCGGGCTTGGGATCGGCCTTCTTTTTCTTGCTGTCCTTCTTTGCGGGTTCAGCCGACGGCTTTTCCTCTTCGGGCTTCACTTCGGGATCCTTGCCGATGAGAGGTGAAGGGGTGTCTTTCGCGAGCATTGCCATGTATACGCCGCTCATGTCCTGGAAGGAATAATTCCATTCTATGCGGCTGTACTGGGGGTTGAGATCCCTGTCGGAAGTGAAGATGAGATATTTGCCGTCAGTGGAGAAGGTGGGACTTCCGCTGTTGTACCAGCGGTCTGTGACCGGATACTCCTTGCCGTCTGCAAGGCTGCGGATGTAGACGATGTCCATCTCGTTCTCTGCCGGACGGGTGTATGCAATCCACTTGCTGTCAGGAGAGATGTCAACGGAGTAGAATTCCCTCACGGGGTCTTCCATTACGGTGCGCCTGCTGCCGGAAACGGGGTCTACTTCCACGAAGCGGTTCTTGCGGTCTGTGTAGTAGATGTGCTTGCTGTCCGGTGCCCACATCAGGCGGCGGATATAGGTGTCGGAGCCGCTTGTGAGCTGTTTTACGCTGCCTTTTGCAACGTCGTAGAGATAGAGTTCGGTCTCTCCGGTGGCGTCTCCGATCCATGCTACGGACTTTCCGTCGGGGCTCCATGCGGCGCCGCGGTCATTGGAATTGGAACTGCGGGTAAGATTGCGGGTGACGCCCTTTCCCACGGGTACGTCAAAGACTTCTCCGCGGGCGGTTACAACAACCCTGGAGCCGTCCGGGGCGAGGCTTGCGCCGCTCACCCTGTCGCTCACGTCCTTGCGCGCGGTGCGGCCGTAGACTGCATCAGAAGCGAGGGTGATGCTCACCTTGGTGCATTTGCCGTCGGCAGGGGTGTAGCGGTAGATCCAGCCGCCGTTTTCGAAAACGATGCTCTTACCGTCCGTTGAAGGGAATTTGACGTCGTATTCCTTGAAGTCGGTGACCTTGGTGGTGAGACCTGTCCTTGTGTTGTAGCGGAACAGGTTCATGGTCATGTCACGGTCGCTGGCATAGAAGATATCGTCTCCAATCCACATGGGGAAGATGTCCTGTGCGATGTTGTCCGTGACGTTTTTCACGGTCTTTGCCTGGGGGTCCCAGATCCAGATGTCGTCGGCCATACCGCCCCTGTAGTACTTCCAGGTACGGAATTCACGCATTACGCGGTTGTACGCCATTCTGCTGCCGTCCGGGCTCCAGGAGCACCAGCCGCCTTCCGGGAGGGGAAGTTCAGTGGGCATGCCGCCTTCCGGAGACACCTTCCAGAGCTTTCCGGAGAAGCCGTCTTCGGTGCGGTTGCGGAAGTAGATGCCGTCGGCAGCCCAGGTCATGACTATGTTGTTGGGGCCCATGCGGTCTCCAAGGTCGTCACGGGGATTGGTGGCGGTATAGGTAAGGCGCTCGGGTTCTCCGCCGCGGGCGGGAATCAGATAGACCTCGCGGTTGCCGTCGTATTCGCCTGTAAACGCTATTGTCTTGCCGTCCGGTGAGTACTTTGCGAACATTTCGTAGCCGATATGGGAGGTAAGGCGGTGTGCCTCGCCGCCCTGCACGGGCACCGTCCAGAGGTCTCCGGCATAGCTGAATACTATGTCTGTTCCGTTGGTCGCAGGAAAGCGGAGAAGCCTTGCTTCGTCCTTTCCGTAGGCTGCCATGCCGATGGCCGCCATAATGCAAAGAGTCAGAATCCGTTTCATGGGCAAAAACTGTTTTCAGTAAAGGTACAGATTTTTTTTCACTTTATAAACAATATAAAAATTTTTAATATTGCCGGAAAAGTAGTATATTTGTGGACTACTGGAAAGTACAACAAACTTATATACAATTATGGTTTCTTATAAAGAACTTGGCCTTGTCAATACACGCGAAATGTTCGCCAAGGCCGTTGCCGGCGGTTACGCCATCCCCGCATTCAATTTCAACAACATGGAGCAGCTCCAGGCCATCATCCAGGCCGCAGCAGAGACAAAGTCTCCTGTTATCCTTCAGGTTTCCAAGGGTGCCCGCAACTATGCAAACCAGACCCTTCTCCGCTACATGGCAGAAGGCGCAGTTGCATATGCAAAGGAACTTGGCTGGGAGCATCCCCAGATTGTCCTTCACCTTGATCACGGTGACAGTTTCGAGCTTTGCAAGAGCTGCGTTGACATGGGCTTCAGCTCTGTCATGATCGACGCTTCATCCCTCCCTTATGAGGACAACATCGCCCTCACCAAGAAGGTGGTTGACTATGCACATCAGTACGATGTTACCGTTGAGGCAGAACTCGGCGTTCTTGCCGGCGTAGAAGATGAGGTCTCTGCAGAGGAGTCCCACTACACCCGTCCCGAAGAGGTTATCGACTTCGCTACCCGCACCGGCTGTGACAGCCTCGCCATCTCCATCGGCACCAGCCACGGCGCATACAAGTTCAAGCCCGAGCAGTGCACCCGCGACCCCAAGACCGGCCGTCTGGTTCCCCCGCCGCTCGCATTCGACGTGCTTCATGAGATTGAGAAGAAGCTTCCCGGCTTCCCTATCTTTCTTCACGGTTCCAGCTCAGTCCCTCAGGAGTATGTTGACATCATCAACGCCAACGGTGGCAAGCTTCCGGATGCAGTAGGTATTCCCGAGGAGCAGCTCCGTGAGGCCGCAAAGAGCGCAGTCTGCAAGATCAACATCGACTCCGACAGCCGTCTTGCAATGACAGCCGCCGTGCGTAAAGTATTCAACGAGAAGCCCGGTGAGTTCGATCCCCGTAAGTATCTCGGCCCCGCCCGTGATGAGATGAAGAAACTCTACATTCACAAGATCGTGAACGTTCTTGGCTCAGACGGAAAGGCAGAGTAATTATTACATCCTGTACATTAGCAGATGGCCCGTACCTACTCCGGTGGTTACGGACCATTTGTATTTGTAGTCCTTGGTGAAGCACCAGAGGGTGCTGTCCCCCTTGAAGTTGGCGTCGGCAATGATGATTTCGCCGTTGTCGGGATTCACGAGAATGCAGTAGGGATAGCCCACGCGGGCAAGGTCAGTGCCTGAGAAATGGACGGTTTCGACCTTGGATGTTGCGCTGTCAACCTTGTAGAGACAGGTGTCATAGCCGCCGGTCATTTCCTTGTCGTTGCCGATTGCGTAGATGATGCCGTTGTTTGCAGTTATTTTGTCTGCATGGACGCCGGGTATTACGTTGGATGTGCCGTCAGGAGATACTGAAACAAGTGCCATGGGGGCGCTTACGCTCTGGATCCAGGTGTCTCCGTCCTGTGTCCAGGTGGATTCGCCGTAAGTGGAGACCCAGACTTTTCCGGAGGCGGCCCTCATCATGTTCAGGTTTGTGACCGGAAGCACTATGTCCTTGTCCCACTGGAATGATTCAAGGTTGATGACGCTCACTCTGTTGTCGTGAATGGCATTGAATCCGCCGCTGTTGGCGACATACAGTTTGCCGTCAAGGATGGCAAGGCCATCAGGCTGGAAGCCAACCTGGACCTGAGTGAAAGTATAGTCGCTTGTGTTTATCCTGTAGAGCATGCCGAGGACCGGAGTGGAACCTCCGTAAACGGCGCCGGAGTATGAAGTGACGTAAGCGTATTTACCGTCAGTTATGATGCTTCTGGGGCTGTCGATGCTTATGGATGCGATGAGCTTGTAATTGAAAGCGTTCAGAACTATGATCTCATCGGATGCGTTCATGGTGAGCCAGATTGTGTTGCCGATGATTTCAAGGTCGTTGCCGGTGTTGCCAAGGCCCTGTTTCTCTGACGGGTTTGCCTGTTTGAAAATGTCGGCATAGAGTTTCCCGTCGCTGAAATTCAGGACGTCGAGCGTGGATGCATTGGGATATGCTCCCTCGTTGAGAATAAGAAGTTTGGTGCCGGCTGGGGCAGAGTCACCTGCTTCCGTTTGGATGCCCGTGAAACCTTCCATTCCAGAGGCGTTTTCCACCTTTGAGCAGCTTGCTGCAGCGATGATTATCGTGAGGGAGAAAACCAGCAGTGATAGTTTTTTCATGACATTTTAATTAATTGGTTATCTGCAAAGATAAGATTTTCAAATCTCAATAACAATACCTGCAAGGAAGTTGATTCCGGGCATCGGGTATTGCCGGACAATCTCATACTGTTCATTCAGGATGTTCCGTACGTCCAGAGTAAGCCTCGTCCGTTCTGACACAGTCCATCCAAGTGAGGCGTCCCAGGTTGTCCATGGGGCAATATGATACTCCGGCCTGGAACTGGCTGCGGTTACCCTGGAGCCTGTAAGAAAACCTCTGATATCAAGGCGCAGGGAGTCCCATCGGCCAAAAATGTTGAAGCTGGCGCTGTGAAGGGGAATGTACGGAATCTGCATTGAGGAGCCGTCCTCTCTCGCCCACTGGAATGAGTATCTGGCAGTGATTCCTGCCGCCAGAGGACCTGAGAACCAGGATGCCTGGGCCGATATCTCGTCTCCCCAGACGGATACGTCGGCAAGGTTGTACATGCTCCAGCGGAAGAGGCTGCCGCTGGGAACGGCGATGAGTTTGTCCTTGACGCGGTTGTGATACAGCTCCTCACGGCAGCGGAAGTGCCAGTTTTCGTATGTTCTGTCCCAGCACCAGCGGGCGGTGAACTGCCACACCTGCTCCGGCCTGAGGTTCCTTGCGGTGACATTTGTATAATAGAGGTCGTTGAAGGAAGGAAGCCTGCAGGAGCGTTTGATGATTCCGCCGAATTCCCAGTCTTCCCGGGGGTGCCAGTCCAAAATAAGGGAAGGGGAGAGGAAGCGGTAGCCGTCGCTTGTAACCTGGCCCTGCAGTGCTGCCGATACCCTCCAGGGATCTTTCAGAACCGCGGCGGACAAGGCTGTGAAGAGACTTCTTCGGGAGGCGGGAACGTCGTACGCCAGTTTTTCTGCCTGGGCGTCAACAGCGGCGCCAAGATGCAGCCAGTCCTTAGCCTGCCAGCCGAGTGAAGTGGAAAGATAGGCACTCTGAAGTTCATATTTCCAGAGTGCGCTCACGGAGGGCGCCAGTTCGGATACGTCCACATATTCCAGCACGTCCCGGGAATATCTGGCGCGGGCAAGGAGTCTCAGCGATGGCGATAACTGCTGCTCTCCGGAGGCCTGGACGGAGAGATTCCTGTCGGCCTGGCGGTCAAGGGACAGAGGATGGTCTGCCGATTTCTTGATGACGGGTCCAGGAATGCCACGCTCAGAATCGTAATATCGGAGGGAAAGCTCGTATCTGCCGTTATCCGGTGTGTACCACATCCCTGCCGATGCCCTGAAGGCCCTGATGTCGGAGTTCTCCCGCCGCATGAGGGAATCCTTGTATCGGAAGGGGTAGGTGCCGTCGGCAATGTCGGCCCCAAGCCTGCCGCGTGCGGTGATTCGCCTGCCGATGCGCCCCTCGTGGCTCACGGAGGGCGAGAATGTGCCGAAGGAGCCCCCGCGGAGCCGGAAAGCTGTTTTCCTGCCCTTCGGGACGGCGGTTTTCATGTGCAGGGAACTTGCGCTGCCGTATTCCCTTGCGCTTTGGAGGAGTTCGGATTTCTGCCCCGCATATAGCTCTACGGCCTCAAGGTCATCGGCATCGATGCGGCCAAGGTCCGGCTGGAGGTTCTGCGCATTGTCGATGGGGACGCCGTCAAGGAAAATGGCCGTATGGGCGCTTCCAAGGCTTCTTACGTTCACGGTCTTAAGCCCGCCGGCGCCGCCGTAGTCTCTGAGCTGGACGCCGGAAAAGTCCCGGATGGCATCGGCAAGGGAGGGGCTTCGCCTTATCGTTTCCCTGGAGGCCGATTCGGTAGGGGGAGAAATATGTCGTGCTGCGCTCACCACCGATGCATCCAGGGTGTCAGGGACCTGGGAAGCGAGAAATATGGCGACTAAGGCAGCCAGCATCGGATTTTTTTGACTATATTTGAATGTGCAAAAATACAAAATATTTCTCCTCTCCGTTCTCGTTGCAGCCTGTTCTTCTCCCAAACCCGTGGAAGGAGACATGGAATATGCCCGCTGGTTCAGCATTCTTGACAGTACTTCCGTGGTGGTGTTTTCACCGTCCGGCGGGGCGGATACTCTCCGCGGTCCGGTTCAGAGTCTCGTGTGCATGTCCACTTCCTATGTGGGTTTTCTGGATGCGATAGGGGAGGCCTCTGTGGTAAAGGGCGTTTCCGGATTGAAGTTTGCAGGAACCCCCGGCCTTGATGCCATTGAGGTGGGATACGATGCAAACCTTGACTATGAGGCAGTACTCAAAACACGTCCTGACTACCTTCTGACTTATGCCGTGGGCTCTGTGGAGCCTGCATATCTGGCAAAGCTTCGTGAACTGGGCATAAAGGCTGTGGTGCTTAGCGAACATCTTGAGAACCATCCGCTTGCAAGGGCGGAGTATGTCAAGCTCTTCGGCGCTCTTACGGGGCGGCTCCACCAGGCCGATTCCGTCTTTTCCGATGTCCGTGACAGGTATCTTTCGCTTGTGCAACCTTCCGTCACATGCAAGGTCCTCGTCAATGTGCCATATGCCGATTCATGGTACATCCCCGGCGGAGAGAACTACATGACCCGCCTGATCTCTGACGCCGGCGGAGAAGTCCTCGGAGCAGTCCCCGGCCGTGACAATTCCTCCGTAATTTCTCTCGAAAAGGCGTATTCCTTTGCGCAGGAGGCCGATTTCTGGCTCAATACCGGCTGGTGTTCCTCCCTGAAGGACATGTCCCTTATCCACCCCGTCTTCAAGGATTTCAACTTCCCGGAGGTCTGGAACAACACCCTTCTTACAACCCCCGGCGGCGGCAACATGTTCTGGGAAACCGGCCCCGTCCGTCCCGACCTCATCCTCCATGACCTCGTCCGCATATTCTCTCCTACCTCTGTCATTTCGAGCGAAGTCGAGAAATCTCCCTTCAATTATTATTTCAAACTTAAATAATATTTACTATTTTTGCGAGGTTATTCGGCAATAATTCAAAACCCAAATAATTATGCGTAAAGTTTATCTTCTCATGGCAGCCGCAGCCATTCTCATGGTAGGTTGCAAGAACAATGGTTCAAAGAAGGCTGCCGCAGCCGCAGCAGCTCAGGAAGAGGAAGCCGCAGCAGCAGCTGCCCAGGCTTACAATGACGCCATCGACGCTTTCGAGGCACAGGAAGGCGAGGAAATCAACATCCGCGAGGCCGTTGAGAAGCTCTCCGCAGCACAGCCCGGTGCAGCAGTCGAGTCTGTTGCCGAAACCCTCGAAAAGAACCCCGATGCAGTCCTTCCTTTCCAGGCAGTTGAGGTAAAGCCCACCTTCGAAGGTGGCGATGCCAACGACTTCTCCAAGTGGGTCAACAGCCACCTCGAGTATCCTCAGGAAGCAGTTGACAAGAACATCGCAGGCAAGGTCGTCCTCCAGTTCACCGTAAACAAACTCGGTGAGGTTAAGGATGTCAAGGTTGTCCGCGGAGTCAACGAACTCCTCGACAACGAAGCTGTGCGTGTAGTTGCTTCTTCACCCAAGTGGGAGCCTGCTACCCAGAACGGTGTTCCCGTGTCTGTGAACTACACCTTCCCTGTTATCTTCAAGATCAACTAAGGTCAGAAGAGTTTTCCTGTAGAAAACTTATCCCTGAGGCCCTGAAGTTCGTCCGATGTTGCAGGACGGTTCAGGGCTTCTTTGCGTTCTTTCTGGAACTGGGCCTTGAGGCGTGCGAACTGCCTCTTGGTGTCAAGGGTGAAGTCTCCGCCTTCAATCCAGGCGTAGTATGAAGGTTCGGTGTTCCAGACCTCACGGGCAGTCTTGCCCTTGTGCTTTCCGAAACTTACCACCGCTTCACCTTCTTCATTCAGGTACAGGCGTCCTGCATAGTCGACGGTGCGGGGACGGCCGGCTACTCCAGCGAGGAAGTTCACGTCATTCTTGAGCTTGTCCTGATACATGTCCAGCTGGCCTTTGAGCACCTTGTAGGTGGCTACGGTGTCGGCCTCGGCGGTGTGGGCGTTTTCGAAGTCCTCGCCGCCGCAGTAGAAGCGGTATGCAGCCTTCAGGTTGCGGGGCTCCATGTAATGATATATGTTCTGGACGTCCACCATGAGCTTGGAGTGTAGGTCGATGTCGAAGTCCATGTGCATGTAGAGCCTTACGCGTTCGATTTCCTCTGCAAGCATGGGAAGGTCGAACTTGGCGGAGTTGAAGCCTGCAAGGTCTGCATCCTGGAGCCAGTCAAGGACCTCCTGGACGCAGTCGCAGAAACGCGGCTCGCCTGCAAGGTCTTCATCTTTGAGACCGTTCACTGCCGACGCCTGCGGTGAAATGGGATACTGGCACTGGTTAACGTAATCCCAGGGCTTGAAACGCCACGTCTTGATGCGGGTTTCGCCGCCGGGAAACACTTTTACGAAAGATAGCTCTGCAATGCAGTCAGAGGCAATATTAAGGCCGGTGCTCTCAATGTCGAAAAATAGAAGAGGCCTTTGTAGGTTCAGTTCCATACTGTGCGCGGGCCCGAGCTATTGTATCATTATAGGCATGAGGATACCGCAGACCTTTTCGGTGTCGGCTTCTTCCTCTGAAGGGAGGATGAGGGCGGCGCGGCGGGCATCGGCAAACTTGATCACCAGGGTGTTGCAGGCCATGTTGGCGAGAATTTCGGTGAGGAAGGTGGATTTGAAGCCGATGGTGAGGTCTTCGCCGTGGTAGTCGCAGATAATCTTCTCATAGGCAGCAAGGGCGAAGCCGAGGTCCTGTGCCGATATTTCCAGCTGTCCTTCCTTGAGGGTGAGCTTGATGTGGTTGGATGCCTTGTTGGAGCACACGGCAACGCGTTTTACGGTATTCAGGAGAAGCTGACGGTCGATGGAAAGGACGTTGGAGTTGGAGGTGGGGATTACGTCCCTGTACTTGGGGTACTTGCCAACTACCAGACGGCATACCATTGTGGTGGCGCCGAAGGTGAACTGTGCGGTTGCGCTGTCAAATGCAATCTCTACGTCTTCCACATCCTTGCCAATGATGGAACGCAGCACGGATGCCGGTTTCTTGTGGAGGATGAATGAAGCCTTCTCCGTGGCCTTTACGTCCTTGGTGGTGTAGCAGATGAGCTTGTGGGAATCGGATGCGACAAGGGTTGTGGAGTCAAGGTCGATGTCGAAGAAGATACCGTTCATTGCGGGACGGATTTCATCGTCGGCAGTGGCGTAAACCGTGCTCTGGATGCCTTCGACGAGGCTTTCGGCAGGGAAGGAGACCTTGAGGGCGTCGTCACCGGTGGTCTTGATTTCCGGATAGTCGTCTGCAGGGAAGTAGGGAAGGACGGAGTTTCCGCTTGCCCAGCCGCATTCGAAGGAACTTTCGGAAACGGTGCGGATGCGGATGGGCTGGTCCGGCAGTTCCTTGAGAAGGTCTGTCATATGACGGGCGGGAACGGCGATGGAGCCGTCTTCTTCACCGGATTCGACCTCTACGGTGGTGCGGAGGGTAAGTTCGGAGTCCGATGCGGTAATCTCCAGCAGGTTGCCCTTCAGTACAAAGAGGAAGTTCTCCAGGATAGCGAGGGGAGACTTGGAAGGGATGGCCTTGGAAACGTCCATGAGGGCCTTGAGGAGATTGGTGCTGGAAATAGTCAGTTTCATATCTTGTTCTTCTTATAGTCAGTTCACAAATATAATCATTTTCCTTGAAATGGCATAAGTTTTGAGAAATATTGCGCCGGAAAATACTTAAATGATTCAAGATATGAAAAGAGGATTTTTGACTGTACTGCTTTCAGTCCTTGCAGGTGGCATAACAGCCTATGCAGTGGTAAAAGCAACCCAACCTGAACCCACAACCCCCGGCGCAGTTACGACAGATGAAAACGGCAAGGCCGTAGAATACCGTACTGTCAATTTGGCAGAAACTGACTATCCGGACTTCACATATGCCGCCGAATCGGCAGTGGAGGCCGTCGTCTATGTAGAGGTAACGGTGCAGCGCCGCCAGCAATACCAGAATATCGACCCGTTCTTCCGCTTCTTCTTCGGAGACGAGTATGCAATGCCTCAGCAGCGTGAAGCCAAGGGCAGCGGCAGCGGTGTCATCATCCGCCCTGACGGCTATATCGTCACCAACAATCATGTGGTTGACGGTGCAACCAAGATACAGATAACCCTGAACAACAACCAGCAGTATGACGCAACGGTCATCGGCACTGACCCTGCGACGGATGTTGCAATCATCAAGGTAGACGCTACCGGCCTTCCCACCATTCCTCTCGGAGACTCTGACAAGCTCCGTCTCGGAGAGTGGGTGCTGGCTATCGGTTCACCTCTTGGCGTGCAGCTGCGTTCCACGATCACTGCCGGTATCGTATCGGCAAAGGGCCGTTCCATGCCTGACGGCAGCGGTGAATTCAAGATCGAATCCTTCATCCAGACCGATGCAGCCGTTAATCCCGGCAACTCCGGCGGCGCCCTTGTGAACAAGAAAGGCGAACTGGTGGGCATCAACACCGCCATCGTTTCCCAGACCGGCTCCTACAGCGGATATTCCTTCGCAGTCCCTGTGAATATCGTCAAGAGGGTGGTCGATGACCTTATCGACTTCGGCTCCGTAAAGCGCGCAGTCCTTGGTATTTCCATGGGCACTGTGGACAAGAAAATTGCCGACGAAATGAAACTTTCCTCCGTGTCGGGCGTATATATTAACGAGGTTTCCAAGGGAAGCGCCGCCGACAAGGCCGGCCTTCGCAAGGATGACGTCATCATAGCCATTGACGGACAGAAGATTACGGATGCTTCATCGGTTCAGGCAAAGGTTGCCGGGTATCATCCCGGAGACAGTGCCGACATCGCCTACATCCGTGACGGCAAGACCGCCCACGTAACAGTAGTCTTCCAGGCCGCCGCTGCAACTAACGGAGAAGTTGCCCTTGACGGCACCACCGAATTCTACGGTGCAAAACTCCGCGCCGCCGATTCAGAGACCTTGAAGGCACTGAATCTCAAGAGCGGAGTGGAGATTGTCTCCCTTGGCAGCGGGAAGATGGCCGATGCCGGAGCCCGCGAAGGAAGTATCATCGTCTATGTCAACGACAAGCCCGTCTCGAAACCCGAGGAAGTAGTGGCCCAGGCCAAGAAGGCAGCCCGCGCAGTATATGTAGAGGGTGTTGACAGAAACGGCAGGGCGTTCTACTTCGGTTTTGGAAAGTAGACTAAACTGTAGAAATGAGGCAACTTAAAATTACCAAGTCCATCACCAACCGCGAAAGCGCGTCTTTGGACAAGTACCTGCAGGAGATCGGCCGTGAAGAGCTTGTAACTCCTGATGAAGAAGTGGAACTGGCACAGCGTATCCGCAAAGGAGACCAGGAAGCCCTTGAAAAACTCACCCGCGCAAACCTCAGGTTCGTGGTGTCTGTGGCAAAGCAGTACCAGAACCAGGGTCTGAGCCTTCCTGACCTTATCAACGAAGGCAACCTGGGTCTTATCAAGGCTGCCGAAAAATTCGACGAAACCCGTGGCTTCAAGTTCATCTCCTACGCCGTATGGTGGATCCGCCAGAGCATCCTTCAGGCACTTGCAGAGCAGAGCCGTATCGTACGTCTCCCTCTGAACCAGGTGGGCTCACTCAACAAGATAAACAAGGCTCTCTCAAAGTTTGAGCAGGAGAACGAACGTCAGCCTTCGAACGAGGAACTCTCAGAGATGATCGACGTCCCCAAGGACAAGATCTCCGACACCCTCCGCGTTTCCGGCCGCCACGTATCAGTTGATGCACCTTTCGTGGAAGGAGAGGACAACTCCCTTCTTGACGTGCTCCCCAACGACGATTCTCCCTCCGCCGACAAGGGCCTCGTCAACGAAAGCCTCAACACAGAGATTGAACGTGCTCTTTCCACCCTCACTGACCGTGAGAGGGAAATCATCAAGAGTTTCTTCGGAATCGGCTGTCAGGAAATGACTCTCGAAGAGATTGGCGAACGCTTCGGCCTTACCCGTGAAAGGGTGCGCCAGATCAAGGAAAAGGCCATTCGCCGCCTCAAGAGTCCTTCACGCAGCAAACTCCTTAAAAGTTACCTGGGATGAGTCCGGAAAAATTCATTCAGACAAAGGCCGCAGAGGCCATCAAAGCAATCTATGGAACTGAAGTGGCGGAAACGTCACTTCAGGTTTCTGTTACCCGCAAGGAGTTCGAGGGAGACTACACCCTGGTAACCTTCCCGCTCCTCAAAATAACCCGCCAGGCGCCTGATGTCACGGGCAATGCAATTGGTGAGTATCTGATGGCAAACTGCCCTGAGATAAGCGCGTTCAACAGCGTGAAGGGCTTTTTGAACCTGTCATTCTCTCCTCTGTACTGGAACGAGACTCTCCGTGACATCGCAGCTGATGCAGCTTATGGTCAGCTGCCTTCTACAGGAAAGCGCATCATGGTGGAGTTCTCCTCTCCCAATACAAACAAGCCGCTGCATCTTGGCCATATCCGCAACAACCTTCTCGGAGACAGCGTTTCCCGCATCCTCAAGGCCTGTGGCAATGACGTTATCAAAGCTACGCTTGTGAATGACCGCGGCGTACATATCTGCAAGTCCATGTATGCCTGGGAGAAGCTTTTCAACGGGGCCACTCCTGAAAGCACCGGCAAGAAGGGAGACCACCTTGTGGGAGACTGCTATGTGGCTTATGCCAAGCTTGAGAAGGAGCATCCGGAGGTACTGGACGACGTTCACAAGATGCTTGTGAAGTGGGAAGAGGGAGACCCTCACGTGAGGAAACTCTGGACCATGATGAACGGCTGGGTGTTCAAGGGCTTCGACGAGACTTACAAGTCTCTTGGCATTTCCTTCGACAAGGTAGACCACGAGTCCGACACATATCTGCTTGGAAAGGAACTGGTCCAGGAAGGCCTCAGGAAAGGAGTCTTCGAAACCGAACCGGACGGCAGCGTGTGGTGCGACCTCACCGCCGACGGCCTTGACCGTAAGCTTGTCCTCCGCGGAGACGGCACCTCCGTCTACATCACTCAGGACTTGGGAACTGCCGAGCGCCGTTTCGCTCAGTACAACCTTGACTCTCATGTGTACGTTGTCGGCAATGAGCAGGACTATCATTTCCAGGTGCTCAAACTCATCCTTGGAAAGCTTGGCTTTGACTGGGCATCCCGCATTTACCATCTCTCTTATGGTATGGTAGAACTCCCGGAAGGCAAGATGAAATCCCGCGAAGGTACCGTTGTCGACGCCGACGACCTCATCGCCAGCATGGAGGAGGAAGCCCGCCGCACCTCAGAGGAAAGCGGCAAGCTCACAGACCTCTCAGAAGATGAAAAGGCCAGCCTGTACCATACAATCGGCCTTGGTGCCCTGAAGTACTTCATCATCAAGGTTGACCCCAAGAAGACAATGCTCTTCAACCCCAAGGAGTCCATCGATTTCAATGGCAATACAGGCCCCTTCATCCAGTACACTCACGCGCGCATTTCCTCCATCCTCCGCAAGGCCTCAGCAGATTTCTCCTCTGCCGATGTCATGTCTGCCGAGCCTTCTGCCAAGGAAATCCGCCTTGTGAAGCTTCTTGGTCTGTTCCCCGGCAAGGTTGCCGAGGCCGGCGCCGCCCTCAGCCCCGCCGTCATCGCCAACTATGCCTATGACCTGGCTAAGGAGTTCAACCAGTACTATCACGACACCCCCATCCTGAAGGAGTCCGATGAGGCTATCCTGCGTTACCGCCTGGTCCTCATCGACGCCGTAGCCCGCGTCCTCCGCTCCGCCATGGGCCTCCTGGGCATCGACCTTCCGGAAAGGATGTAGAGGTGTGCTTCGGCTTGGTTTTTCAAGGCCGCGATACACGCAAACCACCGTTTTCTGCCCCCTGTGAGCATAAACGGTGGTTTGACTGTATCTGGCAGGATCACCTCTATGCCAGAGATTCCGCTTTATTATTATCGAATGTCTGTCAACTCGCTTATTATTTTATCGGGCAATCCGAAACGTGCGAGTTTGTCACGAATCTTATCAATAGCATCATTCTGACCTGATCGAAAGGCAAGATTCCATAAGTGGCTTTCTTCTTCATTCGGCTCAGCAAGAGCATAAGTTCTTGTTTGTTGTGGCGTATATCCATCAACGACATCAGACGCCTTGAGTGTGTCCAGGTTGTAATTTGCCTGCAGATTCAGCCATACATGTGCAGGTATCTGCAATGCGTTTTCCAACCTTGCCGCCAATTGCGGAGAGATATTCCTTGCACCATGGAGGAGCGCACTCAGGTGTGAGGGCTGAAGACCGATGGTTTGAGCGAACACCTTTTGCTTAATGCCCCTAGATTTCAACTCTTCTTGCAGAATTGTGCCGGGGTGTTGCGGCCTGAAAGGCCTGGTCTCATTTTTTGTTCCCATAGTGAGTATCATCTATTTCGATTAACTTTAATGTGAGGAGGTCTTCTTTTTCCTCGAATATGAGGCGGTGTACATATCGGTTATGCAATCTTACAGAAGAGAGCCCCGAGTATTCATGTCTTAGCTTTTCATAATGTAAGAAGCTGAACATTTTCAGTTCATCAGTATTATTCACAGCTTCCATTATTTGGTATGCTCGCATCAAACCCAAAAGCAGTGTTTCGTTTTTGGATATTAGTCTGTACTTCCTGTTCTGCCCAGACTCAATCAGTTCTCTCAAGTCTTCATCCATCTCTACTCTCATGTGCAATAACTTTTTGCAAATATATAAATAATTACCAAGATTTGGTAACTTTTCGGCGGGGATTGTTGAAGAATTATGATGCAGCGAAGGGACTAAGCTCATTGATACATTCAGACCACCACTTTAGGCCTGTAATGGCGGCGAAGTGGTGGTTTGACGTAGTTTAAACAATGCCAAACCACCGTTTTCGGCCTCTGGTGAGCTGAAACGGTGGTTTGGATGTATCTGGAGGAACTGCCTATAGCATTATCATATGTCAGGGAGGGGTATTAGGTGAAATAGGGTTTGGGGGCAAGTTGGAGGCCCATTTGGTGGAGTTTGGTTTCGATTTCGTCAATGGTCTTTTGGCCGCACCGTCTTGTGATGAGAAGGTCTTCCCTTGAGTGGGTGATAAGTTCAAGGACCGTGTGGATGTCCCTTTCCTGGAACAAGTAATTTGCACGTTTCGAGAGTCCGAGGGATTCGACGGGGATAAGCTCTACGGGCATGACTATCCGGGCACGCGCTATAACAGCCCGGCGCTCCTCTTCATAAGTCTCATGATGGTGCTCCGGGATATAGCGGCTTCGCCGCTCTTCAATTTGCTTGATGGCAAGCTCGCTTGCGGACAGTTGCTTCATCTTTCTTAACTATGTATACTGTCCGGAAACAATCTGGGCGTCTATATACGGGTAAAATGGAACGCCAAGTACCAAAAAAAGGTGGGCAACGACTTGTCCACATTCATGGTACTTGGCGGGAAACCATTCCTACGGAGAAGTCGCGCCCACGCAAAAGCGAGGACGTTTACTGACTTATCCGGAGTAGGAAAATCTATAACCGCCAAGTTTTAGAATGTTCCGAATAAATAGCAAACGCTATAATAATATGTATTTTGCAATTATTATTGCTTCGCAAACATACAAATATTTACTCAAAAACACAAATAGGTGAATGCCCCGCAGAATTCTTCCGACAATTATGGAACCATGTCCAAAATATTAATACCTATTCTTATGGATTTTCCAAATGATTTGGAAAGAAGTTGGATAGTAGGTTGTCACTTCGATTCAGCGGTGTAGTTTGTGGATATATATTGCGCTCATAGGGGCGTCCCGCCCCTGGCCGCGCGGCTACCCCTGGGAAGTA
>JAFTFV010000040.1 GCA_017458265.1 Bacteroidales bacterium
ACCTTCATATCGAGTGAAAGAAACGCAAAATATCTTCAAAAAACTTTGAAAACCAACGAGACTTACTTACCTTTGAAACGGCCTTCCGCTGGCCCCTTTTTCAAATCCACTTTGGCGGAAATCTACTTTACCATCTACACCTTTGTCGATGTCACCGCCGCCGCCCGCCGTGCCGATGCCGTCCTCGTCTTCCTGGGCGAGGAAGCCATCCTCTCCGGCGAAGCCCACTCCCTTGCCGACCTTAACCTCCAGGGCTCCCAGAGCGAGCTTCTTAAGGCCGCCAAGGCATCCGGCAAACCTGTCGTTGCCGTAGTGATGGCCGGAAGGCCCCTCACCATCGAACGCGACCTCCCCAACTGCAACGCCCTCCTCTACAGCTTCCATCCCGGAACAATGGGCGGCGAAGCCCTTTCGAACCTCATCTTCGGAGACGTCAACCCCTCCGGAAAGACGCCTGTCACCTTCCTCCGCACAGTGGGCCAGGTGCCTCTCTACTACAGCCACAACATGACCGGCCGTCCCTACACCGGTCAGACCCTCATTGCCGATATTCCCCTGGAAGCCGGCCAGACCTCCCTTGGCAACACTTCCTACTACCTGGATTACGGCGCCTACCCGCTCTATCCCTTCGGTTACGGCCTCAGCTACACCACCTTCGAATATTCCGGCATCTCCCTTGACAAGACAGAATACACTGCCGATGACACCATCCGCGTAACCTTCACCCTTTCGAACACCGGAAAGTATGACGGAACGGAGGTGGCTCAGGTATATGTCAGGGACCTCGTTGGTTCCATCACCCGCCCCGTAAAGGAGCTGAAGCATTTTGAGAGGGTGAGCCTGAAGGCCGGCGAAAGCCGCACCATTGAGGCTCAGATTCCGGTTTCCGCACTTGCCTTCACCGGCCTTGACGGCAGGAAGAAAGTCGAAAGCGGCGACTTCCTCCTCTGGGTTTCCGGCGACAGCGCCTCCGGGGAGAGTACAAGATTCAAGGTAAAGTAGGGCTATTTCCGAAGCCAGTTTTCCGGATTCTGGGCGGTGTTTCCCTTCCACAGTTCGAAGTGGAAGATATCCTCCCCGCCGATAGTGTCCACAGTGCCGATATCCTGCCCGGTAACCACCTTGGTGCCGGGCTTTACGGCTACGGTCTTGAGCTTGGTATAGAGGGTGAAGTATTCGCCGTGGTTCACTATCACGCACTGGTTGTATCCGGGGAGTACGAAAATCTGCGTCACGGTGCCGTTGAAGACCGCTTTTACGGGAGCGCCGCGGCGGACGGTGAGCGTGACGCCGTTGTTCTGCGGCAGTTCCACGTTGTCATAGACGGGATGCCGATGCTTTCCGAAACGGTCCGTAACCACGCCCTCAACCGGCCATGGCAAACGGCCCTTGTTGGCTGCGAATTCGTTTGAAAGCTTGGTGTCTATCTCCGTGGAAACGGTCTTTCCCTTCTTCGTGGTCTGTTTCTTGGAGCCGGAAGATTCGGCCATTATCTGGGCAATCTTGCGGTTGAGGGCCTCTATCTGGCGGTTCTTGTCCCTGAGCTGCTGCTCGAACTTCTTCCTGTCCTTCTGAAGGCGTTCGGACAGGCGGGTGCTTTCGGCCTCCTCGTCACGCAGTTTCGAACGCTCCCTTACAACCTGGCGGCGCACCTCGTCGGACTCGTTCCTCATCTTCTGCAGCCTCTCCTTCTCCATTTCAAGGCTTGCCGATGTTTCCTGAATCTTCTGCGCCTGTACGTTCATCTGGGACGACAGGCTCCTGAAATACCCCAGCCTCCTGAATGCCTGCCCCACTGACTGGGAAGACAGGACATACATATACCACTTCTTGCTGTCCCTGTTCTTATATGCACCGCGGATAAGGCGTCCGTAGTAGAGGGAGAGCGTGTCGTAGCGGTCCTGGAGCACGGCAATGTCCTTCCTGCAGGCGGCGATGGAGTCATCCAGGAAGCGCAGCGTCTTGTCACATTCGCCGATGAGGGCCTCCCTCTTGGCGATTTTGCTTCTCACGAGGGAAAGGTTTCCAAGGACCTCGTCGCTGTTTTTGCTGTTCTCTGCAAGCTTGCGGTTTATGAGTTCGATGTCCTTCTGGAGGCGTGAGCGCTGGCTTTCCAGGGACTTTCTGGATGTTTGTGCAGATGCCGCCGGCCCGACAATGACCAGCGCGGCGACGGCTATGCTGAGGAGTCTTTTCATTTCTTGGCCTTGGCTTGTGTGCGGTAAACCCTTGCCAGGTCATCCTCTCCAAGGGCCTCGAGGACCTCGGAGAAGTGTTCCAGCATCACGGCGCTGTCCTTGCCGCCGTAGAGCATCGCATGCTTGAAGAAGGACTTGGCTTCCAGGTCCTTCCCCTGCAGGTGCAGTATCCATGCGAAGGTGTCAAGGTATGTTGCGTTGTCCGGTTCTGCCTCTACGGTCTTCTTGGACATAGTATATGCCTTCTTGAGCTTCTTTTTCTCAAGGGAGAGGTAGTAGGCATAATTGTTCAGCACCGGTGCGTAGTCCGGGTTTATCTTAAGGGCCTTTTCATAGGCCTTGTATGCATCCCTGGCACTTCCTTTCTCATGGTATGCGTCGCCTATCGAGGACCAGGCCTGGAGGCACAGTTCCTTGTCCTTGGGGTAGTTCGTGAGGATATATCGGCAGTTGCCGATAATGGCGTCATAGTCCTTGAGCTGGTAGTTCGCGATGTTCGCATACTCCAGGAAAGCCATTTCGTGGAAGCGGTTGAAAGCGGCCACGGAACGGTCCTTTACGGCTTCCCAGGCCCCTTTTGATGCAAGGTACTGGATGGCTGTTATGGTGAGGTTCTTGCTCTCAGGGTACAGGTCTGCCGCGTCCTGGAACCACACGCCGGCTGCGTCTGTCCTGCCGGTGGCATACAGGTAAGTGCCCACCTCGGTGAGGACGGTGCTGTCAGATGGATGCACCTTTGCCGCCGTCAGTGCCAGCGAATCGAAGCTGCTGCGGTGAATCTGCAGGATTTTGGGGTCGATGCTGCGGGTCATGTTCCTGATGTACATGCCCTTGGAAGGTGCAGGAACGTCCGGCGACGAGAAGAAGGTCTGCAGCATTGAGAAAAACTCCGGGTAATTCCTCTTGTGCCGATACACTTCCGACATTCCCAGCACCGCCGGAACATAGCTTGCGTCCAGCTCCAGCGCCTCCGTGTAGCGGGCGCCGGCCAGAGAATCGGCAAAATCGGCAAGATAGTAGTCTCCGCTCATGGCAAGTATCATGGGGGAGGAATACCTGGCGTTGAAGTTCTCCAGCGTGCCGATGGCTTCTTCTCCCTTCCCCATTGCCGTATATATGTCAAAGCGTGTGCGTACGGCCTCTTCCGACGTGCCCTTTTCCTTTTCGATCTCGTCCAGGGCGGCAAGGGCCTTCTCATAGCTACGCGTGCGCAGATAGATGTCAAGGAGTTCGTAGTTCATCCCGCTCCTGTCCGGGAAGTCCCTGACTATGCTTTCATACATCTCGGTCCCCTCGTCGGTCTTTCCGGTTGCGAAATTCAGGCGGGCAAGGCTCTTCCTGTACCAGAAGTTCTTTCCGTCCAGTTCCACGGCCTTGGTGAAGCATGCCCTGGCTTTGTCGGTGTCTCCGGTTGCTCCCTTGCACATGCCAAGGTAATACCATACGGCGTCATTCGACGGCGCGGCAGCAGACAGGGTCTCCAAAATGCGCCCGGCGCGGGCGTATTCTCCCTGTGAATATAGAGAAACGGCGTCTACCAGATTGCCCTCAACATTCTGAGCCAGTGCAGAAAACGACAGGAGGACCGCGGTAAGAGCCAATGTCAGAATTCGTTTCATACTTGCAAAAGTAAGGCTTTTTTTGCTAATTTTGTAGTCAAAGGAAACAAATTCCAGACCTCAGTGAAACGTTTTGGGACAAAACTGCATCTATTTACGTGGACACAGACTGAAGCCGAGCCTTCAGGAGCGTCTGCCCTGGAGCGCTTGGTACCTTCTCTGAAGGAAGGAGACCGCAGGGCACAACGCCGTGTCTTTGATGCACTTGCGCCAAAAATGATGGCTGTATGCCTCAGGTACATGGGCAACAAGGACGACGCCGAAGACGTCCTGCAGGAAGGCTTCGTCACCGTGTTCACCAAGATAGACAGCTACACTGGAGCAGGCTCCTTTGAAGGCTGGGCAAGAAAGATCTTTGTCAATACTGCACTCATGCATCTCCGCCGCACTGACGCCCTCGGGCTCAGCGATGACATCGAGGAAGCCCGCACCCTCTTCACTGAAGAGGCAACGCCAATAGAGAGAATCGGCTACAAGGAACTCCTCAAGATGATAGCCGCTCTCCCTCCGGAATACAGGACCGTTTTCAACCTGTATGTCCTGGAAGGTTATTCCCACAAGGACATTTCGGATGAGCTGGGATGCACTGAAGCAACCTCTCGCTCAAGGTTACAGAGAGCCCGGTTGAAGTTGCAGGAAATGATAAGAGCACAAAAATGAAAGAGAAAGAATTCGACATATCCGTAAGGAACATTCTCGAGGACGCAGAAATGCCCGTCTCCCCCAAAGTGTGGAAGGGCATATCGGCCTCGGTTGCACCGCGCAAGGTGGTTGTGCCGTTCTGGGCATACGCCATGGCGGGTGTTGCCGCAGCCGCAGCCGTGGCGGTGGGAGTGTTCATCCACCGGCCCGCAGAAACGCTTGTTCCCGTCAATCAGGCAATCGTTGCAGAGGCCCCTTCCATTGATACAACCCCGGTAGACGCAACGGTTGCCGTCCCTATCGAAAAGCAGATAGAGAGACTGCCCGCATCTGCCGTCGCAAAGGCAGAACCCCGCCAAACCATCGCGGCGGTGCAGGAGATTGTGCCCGTCAGCCCCGTCGTGGAGGAGCCCGCATCCCAGAAGCAGGACGTTGTCCGCAGGGATGCTCCCGCACAGGTAAAGGCTTCGTTCCCGGTGGCCGCCTCCATCGAGGAAGACAATGCCGCCCTCAACCAGCTGGCATTCTCGCAGAAGAAGGCAAGGAGAGGCTTTTCGTTCGACGCTGTGGGAGACCTCCAGAACAATACGCGCAGGTCCTTTGCCCGCGGAACCCTGGCCCCGGCTACAAAGCAGACTGCAAGCGCCCAGGGCATCTACAACGCAACCCCTGAGGTTGCCTTCGGCCTGCCGGTGGCATTCGGCCTGGGTGTGAACTATCAGTTCGCAGACCGCCTCTCCGTAGGCACCGGCCTCCGTTATACATGGTTCAGCCGCACGTTCGTGGGCGACTACTACGACCAGGACCTCTTCATCTACGACAGCCGCGACATTGACAACTACCAGCACTGGCTGGGCATCCCGCTCAATATCTATTACGACCTTATTTCCAGCCGCTACTGGCATTTCCACACCTTCGCAGGAGTGGGAGCGGAAATCCTTCTCTCGAACAATTACCGCATCCACCACACTCCCCAGGACGTGTACTACAAGGACACCGCCAAGTATCCTCTGCTGTTCTCTGTCGGAGCAGGCGTCGGCCTTGAGTTCAAGATGTCAAGCACCGTTGGCTTCTTCTTCGATCCCAGCCTGCGCTACTATCTCAACACCTCCAAGGCTCCCCGTTCCATCAGAACTGTACAGCCCATCTGCGTAGACGTCGAAGCCGGTCTTCGTTTCTATCTGTAAACCATCACCTGATATATAAAAAAGGAGGCTGACCAGAACGGTCAGCCTCTCGTTTTTCATGATTGGCAGATTAGAGATTGGGATTCTCCTTGCACCAGTCCTTAACCTCGGGAACGATTCCAAGGGAGATGATTTCGTCACGCATCTTGCAGAGGTGGGCGTAGGAAGCGTCGAGGGCTGCAATCTCTTCAGCGGTGCCCTGGGGCTGGGTGAAGTGAACGCCGGTTGCATCAATGGTGGTGGGCATTGCCATCATCACGTTCTTGTACTTGCCTTCGTTAACATAGGTACCTGCAGGCCAGGTGAACTTTTCGCCGCCCATGGAGGCCTCGATCATCTTCACAGCCTGATATGCGGGGCTCTGGAAGGAGCTGCGGCCGCGGAGCTTGATGATGTTGGAACCGCCCTGGATGGTGCCCTGCTTGATTTCCTCGAAGCGTTCTGCAGAGAGACCGCACTCGGAGAGGGGCTTGCCGTCAATCTTCACCTGGGATGCGAAAACTGCCATGGCCTCGCCGTGACCGCCGTAAGTGTGGGCACCGGTAACCTTGCACTGCTGTACACCGAATTCCTTTGCGAGAGCTTCCTGCAGACGGGTGCTGTCGAGGGCTGCGAGGGAGGTGAGCTGTGAAGGCTTCAGGCCGGAGTGGATGAGGGCTGTGAGGGCTGTGACATCGGCAGGGTTGAAGATAACCACGACGTGCTTCACGTCGGGGCAGAACTTCTTGATGTTGTCACCGAATTCGGCTGCAATCTTGCAGTTGCCCTTGAGAAGGTCTTCCCTGGTCATACCTTCCTTGCGGGGTGCTCCGCCGGAGGAGATGATATACTTTGCATCCTTGAATGCAACTGCGGGGTCTACGGTGGCCGTGAAGTTCATTCCGGGGAATGCGCAGTGATTCATTTCAGCGAGAACGCCGTTGTTGCCGGGCTCGAAGATATCATAAAGGCAGATGTTAGGAGTAAGGCCCAGCATCGCTGCTGTCTGGACCATGTTGGAGCCGATCATTCCGGCAGCGCCTACTATGAGGAGCTTTTCATCAGTGAGAAATTTCATGGTATGTATTTCTGTTTAATCAAATTTTCCACTAAGGGACTGCAAAGATACTAATTTTCAGGCAAAGATTAGTTGCAATTCTAAAAAATGAGTTATCTTTGTGCTGTAAATTTGTGACGAAAACCATGGAGCCTCCCAGTCAGGTCAAATCTAATCAGTTAACGGGCGTCCCTTCGGACGACCCTCTGTCGCGATTGTGCATACTCACCAGGAAAAACCCGAAGCCCCTGCGGCTCTCGGGCGGCTTTGTCGTTTCGTTATAATCCAAACCTGAATGGCACTTTATTTAAAGAAAAAACTTGAAAACGAAGCCACCATAGGCGTGTGGCAGATTACAGAGAGTGAAGCAGAGCTCATCGAACTCAGTTCCACCCCCTCGGACGAGATGGAAGAAATCTCGTTCATCCAGAGCGAATCCCAGCGCAAGCAGCGCCTTGCGGTGAGAGCCCTCCTCAACGCTCTTTTTGAAGAGAAGGTGTACCTCAGCCATCATGACAACGGCAAGCCCTATCTTGAGAACAATCCCGTAAACATCTCCATCACCCATACAGAGAAATATGTGGCCGTCATCCTCCACGACGAAGAAGACTGCGGCATAGACATCGAATCCCTGGACAGGGACTTCTCTGCAGTTGAGAAAAAGGCCCTCTCCGAGGATGAAATCGACGACCTGGAAGACGACAAGCGCAACGAGCAGCTGGCCATCTACTGGTGCGCCAAGGAAGCCGTTTTCAAGCTCCTGAGCCGCTATAGCGTAGACTTTGCCGAACAGATTGAAATCGAGCGCTTCCATCCCCGCGGCGAAGGCGAACTGGAAGCCACCTTCATCGACAAGAACGGAGACGAGGACGAATTCGACCTCGAATACATGACCTTTGACCGTCACGTCCTGGTGTGGGTGGTAGGCGAGTAAGACGTCTGTTTGGAATAATTCCAAATTAACAACCATGTTACAACCCTGTTAATCAGCAAATTAACAGGGTTTGTTTTATATTGTTAATAACTTTTTTTCTTATTTGGGCAATAAGAATATATATTTGCTCTCCGGAACCACTCATTCCGCATTTTTAAACTGATTAACTAAAACCCGAGGCAACCGGCAGAAAAAGCCGGCTCTGCCCTTAACGCCTTATAAAACAGTTACTGTCATGGTAAAACGTGTACTTAAGAGAGACGGCCGTCACGTAGACTTCAACAACCAGAAGATTGTTGCCGCAATCCTCAAAGCAATGGATGTCACCCCCAGCGGTGAAGACATCGTCCTTGCAGCCCAGATCGCACACTCCATTTCCTGCCTCGAGAAGGAAGAGATGAGCGTGGAGGAAATCCAGGACGTGGTTGAAAACGAACTCATGAACAGCCCCCGCAAGGAGGTTGCAAAGGAGTATATCCGTTATCGTAACAAACGTAACCTTGCACGTAAGGCCAAGAGCAACGAAATTTTCCAGACCATCATCGACGCACAGGTAAACGACATTACCCGTGAAAACGCCAACATGAATGCAGACACCCCTGCAGGCATGATGATGAAATTCGCCTCCGAGGCCACCAAGGCATACGTGGATGAAAACCTGCTTTCAGACCCCGTCCGCGAGGCCGTGGCCGGCAACTATATCCACATCCATGACAAGGACTACTATCCCACAAAGTCCCTCACCTGCATCCAGCACCCTCTGGACCTCATCCTTGAGCACGGTCTCAAGGCCGGTCACGGTGAGTCCCGTCCCGCCAAGAGGATCGAGACCGCCTCTGTGCTTGCATGTATCTCCATGGAGACCGTGCAGAACGAAATGCACGGCGGCCAGGCCATCCCCGCCTTCGACTTCTATCTTGCTCCTTACGTGCGCAAGACCTACGAAGAGGAAATCGACCAGGTGAGCGCCATGGAGAACCAGGACTTCTCGGAACTCAAGAGCGCAAAGATTGACGACTATCTCAAGCGTGACCTCATCGGCCTTCAGGGCAAGGAGAGGGCAAAGCAGCACGCCATCAACCAGACCGTGAGCCGTGTACATCAGGCCATGGAAGCGTTCGTGCACAACATGAACACCATCCACAGCCGCGGCGGCAACCAGGTTGTGTTCTCTTCCATCAACTATGGTACGGACACATCGGCAGAAGGCCGCTGCATCATCCGTGAAATCCTGAACACCACCTATCAGGGTGTAGGAAACGGTTCCACCGCAATCTTCCCCATCCAGATCTGGAAGAAGAAGAGGGGCGTGAGCTACCTTCCCGAAGACCCCAACTACGACCTCTACAAGTTCGCCTGCAAGGTGAGCGCCCGCCGCTTCTTCCCCAACTTCCTCAACCTGGACGCCTCATACAACCAGGACGACGCATGGAATCCGGAAGATCCCAAGCGCTACATCCACGAGGTTGCGACCATGGGTTGCCGTACACGAGTCTACAACAACAAGTTCGGCCCCAAGACCTCAATCGGCCGCGGTAACCTCAGCTTCACAACCATCAATATCGTGAAGCTCGCCATCGAAGCCATGAACGAGGAGAAGGACAAGGACAAACGCATCCAGAAGTTCTTCCAGAAGCTTGACTGGGCTCTTGACATATCGGCCCGCCAGCTCAACGAGCGCTTCGATTTCCAGAAGACCGCTCTCAAGAAGCAGTTCCCTCTCCTGATGAACGGCCTCTGGCTGGGCAGCGAAAAGCTGGACGATAACGACCCCATCGAGTCCGTCATCAACCAGGGTACCCTTGCAATCGGCTTCATCGGTCTTGCCGAATGCCTCATCGCACTCGTTGGCAAGCACCATGGTGAAAGTGAGGAAGCCCAGGAGCTCGGTCTTCGCATCGTCTCCCACATGGCAGAGAAGATCAACGGCTTCTCCGAAACCTACCAGCACAACTTCTCCTGCTTCGCCACTCCCGCAGAGGGCCTTGCCGGAAAGTTCACAAAGAGGGACAAGAAGACCTTCGGCGTGCTGCCCGGCATTACCGACAAGGACTACTACACCAACTCCAGCCACGTTCCCGTGTACTATCACTGCACACCCGAACACAAGGCCAAGATCGAAGGTCCTTACCACAAGTATGAAGGCGCTGGCCACATCTTCTATGTCGAAATCGACGGAGACGCCACCCACAATCCCGACGCCATCATGCAGATCGTAGACCTCATGGACAAGTACGACATCGGCTACGGCTCCGTGAACCACAACCGCAACCGCTGCCTTGACTGCGGCTACGAGAACTCAGAGGAAGGCCTCACCGAATGCCCTCACTGCCACGGTCATCACATCGACACCCTCCAGCGCATCACCGGCTACCTGGTAGGTACCACCAACCGCTGGAACTCCGGCAAGCTCGCAGAGCTCCACGACCGCGTGGTTCATAAATGAGAATCAGGGTTCTTGACATAGCGTACCAGACCATGGCCGACGGCCCTGGTCTGCGTACTTCCATCTACTGTGCCGGCTGCAAGCACGCCTGCAAGGGCTGTCACAACCCCCAGAGCTGGGATTTCAATGCCGGGAAATGGATGGAGGTGGACGAACTCCTTGACATCATCAAGGCCGATTCCATGTCCAACGTCTCCTTCTCAGGCGGAGACCCCATGTACCAGGCCCCGGCCTTTACGGAACTGGCCCGCAGAATCAAGGAAGAGACCGGCAAGACTATCTGGTGCTGGACCGGCTTCACCCTTGAGGAAGTCCAGGCCGATCCCGTCATGGCCGCCATGCTCCCGTACCTGGACGTCCTTGTGGACGGTCCGTTCATCCTGGAGCAGCGTGACACAGACCTCCTCTTCCGTGGCAGTCCCAACCAGCGCATCATCTACCTCCACGGAGACCCGCCGTCCGACGATATCCCCGGCACCGTCCCGCTGGAGCCGCTTAGATAAATTATCCCCATAAATGGGGATTGTTCACTTGGGGAGGTTGCAGTAACTTTGTAACCTCCCCAAGTGTATTATGATACTGGCAGATTTACAGACAGGCGAAAAAGCGGTGATTGTGCGTGTGCATGGTCATGGAAGTTTCCGTAAACGCCTGATAGAAATGGGTTTTATCCAGGGCAAGGAAGTCAAAGTTGTCCTGAATGCGCCGCTCAAAGACCCCATTGAATACGAAATCATCGGCTATAAGGTGTCGCTGCGCCGTGAAGAGGCGAAGCAGATTGAAGTCGTCACTGAGGAAGAGGCCAAGGAGGCCCTTGTGAGTGACGAACACCTGCAGGCCCTTCCCGGAGACATGGCGGAAAAAGAACGCCTGGACAAGGCTCTGGCCCATGTTGCAGAGGAGCGTAACCATGTAATCCGCGTGGCGCTGGTAGGTAACCCCAACTGCGGAAAGACCTCCCTTTTCAACATCGCTTCCGGAAGCCATGAGCACGTAGGCAATTACTCCGGCGTAACCGTGGACGCGAAGGAAGGGCACTTTGAGCACGGCGGGTACAAAATCACCCTTGTAGACCTGCCGGGCACATATTCACTGAGTGCATATTCCCCGGAAGAGCTCTATGTGAGGAAGAACCTTATAGAAGCCATGCCGGATGTCGTGGTGAATGTGGTAGACGCCTCCAATATTGAACGCAATCTCTATCTTACCACCCAGCTCATCGACATGAACCTTAGGACCGTGATGGCCCTTAACATGTATGACGAACTGGAGCACAAGGGAGACAAGCTGGATACAAGGCAGCTGGGATATCTTCTGGGTATTCCGGTATGTCCTACGGTCAGCCGTGACGGACAGGGCATCCCGGAGCTCTTCGACACCGTAATCAAGATTTACGAACAGTCAGATCCCAAGCTCTCCCGTCACATCCACATCAACCATGGAAGGGAGATAGAGGAGAGCATCAAAAAGATACAGAAGCCAATCGGCCTTAACCAGGACATCAAGTCCAGGTATTCCACCCGCTACCTTGCCATCAAGTATCTTGAGACCGACAAGGACGTTGAGGCAACGCTTCGAAAGCTCCCTAACTATGCCGATATAGAGGCTGTGCGAGAAGAGGAGTCGGCACGTATCCAGAGCATCCTCAAGACCTCGCCGGAGAGCGCAATCGTAGACGCCAAGTACGCCTTCATCCAGGGCGCCCTTGCAGAAACTTACGAGAAATACCAGGAAGAAAGGCCAAGGCGCACGCTCACAGACAAGATAGACGCCATAGTCACCAACCAGTGGTTGGCTTTCCCTATCTTCATCGTACTGCTGTGGTTCATTTTCTGGGCAACGTTCACAATCGGCCAGTATCCCATGGACTGGATAGACTGGCTGGTGGCAAAATTCGGCGAATGGGTTGGCTCCATGATGCATGAGGGCTGGGTCAAGGACCTTGTTGTGGACGGCGTAATTGCCGGTGTGGGAAGCGTCCTTGTGTTCCTTCCCAACATCATGATCCTGTACTTCTTCATTTCCATAATGGAAGACAGTGGATACATGGCAAGGGCGGCGTTCATCGTGGACAAGCTCATGCACAAGATAGGCCTGCACGGAAAGAGCTTCATCCCCATGGTCATGGGCTTTGGCTGCAACGTGCCGGCAATAATGGCCACCCGCTCCATCGAGAGCCGGAAATCCCGCCTGGTGACCATCGCCATCATCCCCTTCATGTCCTGCGCTGGACGCCTGCCGATATTCGTCCTCTTCGCAGGCGCTTTCTTCCCCAACAACCCCGCCACGGCGCTGCTGGGAATATATCTGCTGGGTGTAGTCCTGGCCATCCTTACGGCCATCATAGCCGGCAAGTTCGTGAAGGACGATGATCTCCCGTTCGTCATGGAACTGCCTCCATACCGCATGCCCACGGGAAAGGCAATCTGGCGTCACACCTGGGAAAAGGGCCGTCAGTACCTTGAGAAGATGGCAACCACCATCCTCATCTTCTCGGTAGTGATCTGGTTCCTTGGATATTTCCCGCGCCATGAAGGCCAGAGCACGGGTTACCAGCAGGAGCATTCATACATCGGCACGCTTGGAAAAGCCGTTGAGCCCGCCCTGGAGCCGCTTGGATTCAACTGGAAGATGGATGTGGGCCTTCTGGCCGGAATCGGCGCAAAGGAACTGGTAATCAGCACCATGGGTGTGGTCTATGCACAGGACGGAGAGGAGTATGAAGGCCTGGGTGACGAGAACGATACCGCCCTCCAGAGCGCCCTCAAGGCCACGGTCCCCACCGCCGCCGCTCTCGCATACATGATATTCGTCCTGCTGTATTTCCCGTGCATAGCAACCTTCGTTGCCATCAAGAACGAAACGGGAAAATGGCGCTGGGCAATACTGTGTGCTGTCTACACCATACTTGTAGCCTGGATTCTGGGCTTCGCCGCCTACCGCATCGGCCTTCTCATCTGGCCGGTGTAATTTACCTCCTGGAGAACTCGCAGCCGCAGAAGGTCTGGTTGTAGAAGTCTTGTTCACGGATTATCTGGTCGCGGCGCTCCTGCAGGCCGCCCTTTCGCCAGTTCTGGGGCCACCATGTAACGCCCTGGACCTTGCTGCAGGCCCACTCTCCGGCTTCGTCCACCTGTTCAAGGCTCTTCCAGCGGGAAGACGCCAGGGTGGTAGTGAGCACCTCAAAGCCATTGGCGGCGGCGTACTCTGCTGCACGTAACAATCTGAACTTGAAGCATTCAAGGCAGCGGGAGCCGCGCTCGGGGGCATCTTCAAGCCCATGAATGCAGTCCAGCCATGCCGGGTGGTCATAGCTGTCATTCACCACCTCAAGGCCAAACTCGTGAGCATATCTGAGCACCTCTGAAAGGCGGTGCTCATACTCTTCGTAAGGATAGATGTTGGAATTTGAATAAAACACCACAGGCTTGTAGCCTTTCTGCACCAGATACTCTATGATGGCACCTGAGCATGGGGCACAACAGGAGTGGAGCAGAATTCTCTCTGCTCCACCCGGTACCTGTATGTCCGGTGCTGCCATTTAGCAGTACATGCCGCCGTTCACGGCAATCACCTGGCCGCTCACATAGGAGGAGAGGTCCGAGCCCAGATAGAGGGCCGTGTTGGCGATTTCCTCCACGGTGCCGCCGCGTTTCATCGGAATAAGGTGGATGAATTCGTCCTTAACTGCCTGGGGAAGGGCTTCGGTCATGTCGGAAATGATATAACCGGGAGCAATTGCGTTGGCCCTGATGCCGCGTGCGCCCATTTCCTTGGCCACGGACTTTGCCATGGCGATGAGGCCGGCCTTGGAGGCGGCATAGTTCACCTGGCCGGGATTTCCGGTCTGTCCGGCGATGGAGGCCATGTTGATGATGCTTCCGCTTCTCTGGCGGGCCATCACGGGAACAACCTCATGGATGAAGTTGAAGGCGCTCTTCATGTTCACGGCAATGACGGCGTCCCACTGCTGTTCGCTCATTCTCATCACAAGGCCGTCCTTGGTGATGCCGGCGTTGTTTACGAGGATGTCGATGCGGCCGAAATCGGCAAGGACCTGTGCAACCACTTTCTGGGTCTCCTCGAAGGAGGCGGCGTTGGATGCATAGCCCTTCACCTTATGGCCGAAGGCTTCAATTTCGCGTATTGTTTCTTCTGCTGCTTCGTTGATAACGAGGTCTGTGAAAGCGACGTCTGCGCCTTCAGATGCATATTTGAGGGCAATGGCTTTGCCGATTCCCCTTGCTGCGCCGGTGATGAGCGCAACTTTTGAATCCAAAAGTCCCATAAAATCAGTTTTTCCGGCTGCAAATATACGAAAAACTTAGTAACTTTGCGTCCCTTTATCATATACTATGGCACTCATACCTATTTACTGGTGGAACAAGGAAGTACACAGCTTCCGCATCTCTCAGGACAAATTCACAAAGCAGCCCTGGGCCAACGGCGTAGTCCTTCTTCTCTGCGTTGTTGTTGCAATGCTGCTGGCAAACCTGCCCTTCACCAAGCACGCATATCACTCCTTCCTTCAGACGGAACTGACAATACACATCTCGTCTCCGGATTCTGTAATAGACTGGTTCCTTCCACGCGGAATGACCATGGAGAAGTTCATCAACGACATCCTCATGGTGGTTTTCTTCTTCACCGTGGGCCTGGAAATAAAGCGTGAAATAGTCTGCGGAGAGCTCTCATCGCCCAAGAAGGCCATCCTTCCGGTGATTGCCGCTTTCGGCGGCGTGGTGATGCCGGCCTGCATTTTCGCCATCGTGAACCACGGCACCTTATCGGCCTCAGGCTGGGGTATTCCCACGGCTACGGATATCGCGTTTGCGGTGGGCATCCTCTCCATCCTGGGAGACAAAGTGCCCATTTCCCTCAAGGTATTCCTCACCGCCCTCGCCATTGCCGATGACCTCATCGCCATCCTGGTAGTGGCCCTTTTCTACGGCGGAAAGATCAACCTCACCCTCCTTTTCTTCGCCCTCATCGTGGTGCTGTTCGTTGCCGTGATGAAGCGCCTGGGAGAGAAGAGGATAGGCTTCTATCTTGTGCCTGCAATCATCGTGTGGTTCCTGTTCTACTACAGCGGCATCCACGCAACGATGACCGGCGTGGTGATGGCCATGTTCATCCCCATGGAAGCCCGTTACAACAAGGCTAAGTTCCACCGCCGAGCAAAGATACTCTACGAAAGCCTTATCGAGGCGGAGAACACCACGCATACCAACGAAAAGTTCCCCAACGGCCCAGAGCGTCACTACCTCAGGCATCTTTCCAGCCTTACCAAGAAGACCGTTCCGCCGTCCTACAGGCTTGAGCACAAGCTCAATCCCATCGTGAACTACGGCATCATGCCGATATTCGCCCTCGCCAATGCCGGCGTTGAAATCACGGACCCTTCCTTCTTCAACGTCTTCCACTTCGACCCTGCCCTCGGCGGCGCCGGAATGGGTATTTTCCTGGGCCTCCTCATCGGCAAGCCGCTTGGAATCACTGCCGCATCGGCACTTGCAATCAAGCTCAAGGTGGGAGAAATGCCGGCCAAGGCCTCATGGCCGATGCTCTTTGCGGTGGCCTGCCTTGGCGGTATCGGCTTCACGATGTCCATCTTTGTGGATACGCTCAGCTTCGGTGGAGCAGGCATCGACCCTGCCGTCACGCAGCACCTCAGGGATGCGGGCAAAATCGCCGTCCTCATGGGCTCAGTGTGCGCCGGAATCCTGGGCTCCATCCTCATCAACGTAGTCCACGCTTTTGAGAAGAAGAAATAATTTTCTTATATTTGCCGAAGTATGAAAAGATTAATCGGCATATTCGCACTCATGCTGGCCTCCGTTGCCGGCTTCTCGCAGGTCAGGTCCTACACTGACAACCAGACAGACACCTTCATCATCGGCCTGGACAGCTATTTTTATGGCGAAAACGGCTCCCTCGGCTTCACGGTCAAGAGCAAGGACGCCCGCGCCGTCATCTCCGGCAGCGAGGTCCTCGTCGACGGGGAAGTCCTCGAGAGAGGGGAGGGTGCTGTGATTATCGGCACGCATGATTTCACCGGTGACCGCCAGGTAGAACTCGTCGTCGCCAGAAGGGATGCCGATTCCGTCTCTGCCAATATCTACCAGTACACAGGCGGTGAGTGGAAGGTCATCGGCCGCATCGGCGCTGCCGATTCCGGCGCCCGCGAAATACGCGTCTTCCGTCAGGCCTTCACTATCCGCAACAAGCGCACCGACGCCCTCTACACGTGGACATGGCACGCCCCCAAGTTCGACTTCAAGTCCTCCGACGGCATCTCGGACCCTACCCCATAAGTGCTTAAACAGTTCAAGTATAGCATGAATAGAAAATTTCTTATTATCGCCTCTGTCGCAGCGATGCTGTCCGGGGCGAACTTTGCATCAGCACAGGAAAAGCCTGTTTTGCCTGAAGAGGCTAAATCCGAACAGACCGGTCTTAAGTGGTTCGTCGGCTGCGGCCTTGGCTTCAACTCCACATGGGATTACGAGAATAAGGGAACTCTCCCTTTCCTTACTGTCCCGAGTTTTGCCGCAGATCTCTACGGCGGTGCCTGGTTAAGTCCGCAGTACGGTTTCAGGGTAGGTTACTATGGTATCGGCAACGATGCGAGCCTCACACTCTCTCCGTTCTCTTACCGTCCGTTCAGCATGCTTCAGAACATGATTGCTGCAGACCTCCTGTTCAATATAGGTAATCCCTTTGCCAAGGGAGACAAGCCCAGTGACTGGTCATTTGTCCCCTATATAAGGATTGCTGCCGATATCATATCCTCCGGGCGGGATGAAAACGGAAAGAGGATATCCTACGCCACGCCGGCCGCAGGACTTGGCTGTCTTGTGATGTGGGCACCTTCATGGCTTGGCAGGAACTGGAGTTTCACCGTAGACGACCGTTTCGTTCTCGTGAGCGAGAAAAGCCTGATGTCCACAGACCGCAAATCGTCAATAGTATTTCCTTTTGCAATCACCATCGGCCTGAACTACCGGTTTGAATAATACCGCACCCGGCCGGGAATTGATACACTCAGACCACCGTTTCGGCTCACCAGAGCCCGATAACGGTGGTTTGACGCAGTTTAAACCCTGCCAAACCACCAAAAACGCCCTTCCAGAGCTCCAAAGTGTTGGTTTGAGTGTATCCAGCCGCCTGCAGGCGGCCCGTGGAGGGCGTGTCTTTGCAAATTGGGCGGTGTCATACGAGCAAAGACTTCTAGCCCGGAGCGGCGGGGGTGTCTGAGGGGGCAGAGCCCCCTGTATTAACCGCAAAAACGACAGCCGAGAGGCTGTCGTTTGAAGCGGAGGGGACGAGATTCGAACTCGTGGTACAGAATAACCCGTACGGCAGTTTAGCAAACTGCTGGTTTCAGCCACTCACCCACCCCTCCGGGAATGATGTTCCTGAAACGCCCGCTCAAAAGGCGGGACTGCAAAGATACGAAAAAAGTCTCAATCCGCAAGAGTTTCGGATTTATTTTCTAAATTTGCTCCGACACAATAAACGCACTAACTATGAAAGCCGCAAAATACTGGATAGTCCCCGGACTGTTTTTCCTTGTCGCCGCAGCACTGAATCTCGTCGGCCGTTTTACAGATAATGCCGTGCTTGCAAGCGCCGTGAAACCGCTTCTGATGCCGTTTTTGGCAATTACGGCCATCTGCGCAGCAGGCGGAGTGGAGAAAAAGGAAATACGCCTTCTTGTTCTGGCACTCATTCTCGGATGCATCGGTGACGTATTCCTAATCTATGACGGCTTCCTGCTGTTCATCTGCGGAATGGTCGCTTTCCTTGCCGGCCATATCTGCTACATGTGCCTCTTTGGAGGCAAGTCCTGGAAGGGCTTTACCGCAAAGACCTGGATTCCGGCTGTCATAGCCATGGCCGCGCTTGTTGCCGTGCTCATCATGGTCATCGGCGTAAAGGGCGCCCTGCTTGTACCCATGTGCGTTTACGGCTTCGCCCTCATGCTCCTGATTTTCAGCGGCCTTTGCGGAGTCGTAAGAGAAAGGACCGCTGCCTGGTGGATAATCCTCGCAGGAACGGTCCTGTTCACGTTCTCCGATGCGCTTATCGCCATCGGCACCTTTGGCGGAGATTTCTCCGGCCGCGAATTCCTGGTGATGCTCACCTATATCGCAGCCCAGACGCTTCTGGCCATCGGCACAATCAAACTCGTAAAGGCTTAAACCTCCGTTGCGGTAGCAAATTCGGAGAGGAAGCGCATGTCGTTTTCAAAGTAGTGGCGGAGGTCATTCACCTGCCACTTGAGCATGGCGATGCGCTCTACACCCATGCCGAAGGCGAAGCCGCTGTACTGGGCGGGGTCGATGCCTGATGCCTTGAGCACGTTGGGGTCTACCATTCCGCAGCCCATGATTTCCAGCCAGCCTGTACCCTTGCAGATATTGCAGCCCTTTCCGTGGCAGATGTTGCAGCTTACGTCCACCTCTGCCGACGGCTCCGTGAACGGGAAGTATGAAGGCCTCATCCTTATCTCAGTCTCGGGGCCGAACATCTCCCTTGCAAATAGCAGAATGGCCTGTTTGAGGTCTGCAAAAGTAACGTCCTTGTCGATATAAAGGCCTTCCACCTGGTGGAAGATGCAGTGTGCACGTGCCGATATCGCCTCGTTGCGGAACACCCTGCCGGGGCAGACAACGCGGATGGGGAGCTGCTGTGTCTCCATTGTGCGGACCTGCACGGAGGATGTGTGGGTGCGGAGAAGCAGCGGGTTCAGATGTCCGGTGCTCACGAAGAAAGTGTCCTGCATTTCGCGGGCGGGGTGGTTCGGAGGGAAGTTGAGAGCCTCGAACACATGGTAGTCGTCCTCGATTTCCGGACCTTCTGCAACGTCATATCCGAACTTGCGGAAGATCTCCACAATCTGCTGTCTCACGATGGAAACGGGATGGCGGGAACCAAGCGGCTGGGGGTCTCCGGGCATGGAGAGGTCTTCCTTTGGCATAACCTCTGCCGCAGCTTCCTGGGCTTGCTCCTTGAGTTCCTCAATCTTTGCCATGGCCTGCTTCTTGAGCTCGTTGAGCTTCTGGCCGTATTCCCTCTTGAGTTCCGGTGCAACGCTGCGGAACTCGTCCATCAGTGCAGTGATTTCACCCTTTTTTCCAAGGAAACGGACGCGGGCCTCTTCGGCCTCTTTCTGTGAACCTGCCTTGAGTTCCTCGAGTTCCTTGAAAATCTTTTCAATTGCTTCCTTCATAGTGTATAGACTTATTTTTTCCTTTTTTCACGTGCTTTCCTGGCCCTTTCCCCGCCGGCCTTCATGTATTTTTTCCACTGGGCCTCGTTGAAGATGCGCTTGTAGGTGGCGTCGATTTTTTCCATCCACTTGTCCCTGACATCGGCATACAGGTCGGAATTCTCCACCTTGGATTTCTGCATGGCGGTCATTTCGTCGCTCATGGCCCTGAAATCATGGGTGAGGGTGGAATCCACGTAGAACTCCTGCCAGTATTCGAGGTCCAGAAGCTCTGAGAGCCGCTTCACCTCCTTGTCGATGAATTCCATCATCTGCTTCTCCTGCTGCTCCTGGCTCTGGGGCTGATTCTGAGCTCCAAGGCTTGCAATGCCTATCATTAAGGCAGTAAAAAGACAGAACAAACGATAAAATTTCATATATTTGCACATTATTATAGCTTACAAAATTACGCAATTAATCGAAAAAGCGCAAAAACGATGAGAAAAACCTTCTTCAAGGCCCTTGCTGTGACCGCCGCCATGGCGCTTTCTCTTCAGGAAGGCAATACTTGTACCAATGTGATAATTACCTCCGGAGCAAGCAAAGACGGCTCCGTCCTGGTGTCCTATGCCGCAGACTCCCACTATCTGTTCGGAGAACTCTACTTCCACCCGGCGGCAGACTGGGCCGCAGGCTCGCCGCTCAAGATATACGACTGGGACTCAAACCGTTACCTTGGAGAAATCGAGCAGGTTGCCCACACCTACCAGACTGTTGGCAACATGAACGAGCACCAGGTCATCATCACCGAGACCACCTGGGGCGGCCGTCCCGAACTTGAAGACAAGAAGGGCGGAATCGACTACGGTTCCCTCATCTATATCGCGCTCCAGCGTGCAAAGACCGCCCGTGAGGCCATCGACGTCATCGTCGAGCTTGCCAACCGCTACGGCTACGCCTCCGAGGGCGAAACCTTCTCCATTGCCGACAAGCGCGAAGCCTGGATCATGGAACTCATCGGCAAGGGAATGAACGTGAAGAACGGCGTGAACATGCAGAAGGGCATCGTCTGGGTGGCCCGCCGCATCCCCGACGGGGCCATTTGCGCCCATGCAAATCAGGCCCGTATCGGCAAGTTCCCCCTCAACGACCCCGACAACTGCCTCTATGCCCCGGACGTCATCACTTTCGCCCGCCGCAAGGGCTATTTCGACGGCCTGGACAGCGAATTCAGCTTCAAGAAGGCCTACTGTCCCATCGACTTCGGCACCGTCCGCGGCTGTGATGCCCGCGCCTGGAGCGCCTTCAACATCCTCACCGACGGCTGGTTCTCCTTCTATGACGAAAACGGCACCCCCGTCACCCGCGACGCCTACACCTACCTTGACTACGTAATGGGCGAAAACCTCGAAGGCGACATTCCCCTCTGGGTCTACCCCCGCAAAAAGGTCGGCGTAAAGCAGCTTGCCGATGTCATGCGTGACCACTTCGAGGGCACACCAATGGACATGACCCAGGATATCGGCGCAGGCGGAAACGCCCTCCCTTACCGCTGGAGGCCGATGGAATGGAAGAACTACGACGGCCAGACCTTCATCAACGAGAGGGCCATCGCAACCCAGCAGACCGGTTTCTGGATGGTGGGCCAGGCCCGCAACTACGTCCCCGACGTGGTTGGAGGCATCCTCTGGTTCGGCACCGACGATGCCGCCACATCCTACCTCACCCCCATGTACACCAGCATCTCCAAGGTTCCGGAGTGCTTCCGTGAGGGCAACGGAGACCTTCTCCACTATTCTCCCACCGCCTCCTTCTGGATCAACAACCGCGTCTCAAACGCCTGCTACAAGATGTACAATGTGATGGCCGGCTATGTGAGGGAAAAGGTTGATGCATTTGAGATTGACCAGATGGAGCGCAAAACCCATTCCGTAGACAGCGCCGCCGTTGTCATGTACAATGAGGTTGCCATGAAGATACAGAAAAAGATGCAGGCAAACGGCGGAATGATATCCCGCACACCTTTCAAGAAGGTCACGAAGTATATCACCGATTACTGCGTCAAGACAGCCCAGGACCAGTTCAAGGCCTGGTCTGAACTGGAGACCGAACTCCTTGTCAAGTTCATGGACGGCAACGTCAAGCCCCAGAACGAAGACGGCACCTTCAAGCACTCCGAATACTCTCCCGGCATACCCGAAAAGGTAGAGTGGCCTGGTTATACAGAGCTCTGGAAAGAAACCGTCGCCCAGGAACACGGAGATATTATCCGCGTAAAGGAGCAGTAAAAAACTCTACAATAACACAACAAACACTCCAAAACAGTTTCATCGTTTGTTAAGTTTTCTTACCTTTGGTTTGAAACACTGAAACAAGCCATGAAACTGTTTGGATTATTCACATCCAGAAAGGCGGGCGTTTTTGTAGAATCCGTCGATAAATTCCTGGATACCATAGATATGGCCACCGCCATTTTCAAGGACGGTGTGCGCTCTTATCTCTACAATGACGAACCCGGCTTTGCAGAGGCCCTTGCTGCCATGGCGGCAAAGGAAACAGAGGCCGATGCCCTTCGCCGTGAGATAGAAAACACACTCTACTCCAGGGGTGCGCTCATACGCTACAGGGGAGACATCATGCGCCTTCTGGAAAGGATGGACCACATCATCACCATCATCAGCAATGACCTTGTCCAGTTTGAGATTGAATCTCCCAAGGTTCCTCAGGAACTCAAGAAGGAGTTCATGAAACTCACGGAGCTTGCCGTCCTTGCGGTGGAGACTTCCATTCCGGGAACAAAGGCATACTTCACCCATCCGGAGCAGGTTGCAGAAACCAGTCAGAAAGTGTACTTCTATGAGAAGCAGGCGGTAAAGCAGTCCCAGAGCATCAAGCGCACGGTCTTCCATGAGATGAACAGTCTCAAACTCAGTGAAAAATTCCATCTCCGTTACTTTGCCCTCCATATAGAAGACCTTTCCACGGCGGCGGTGAAAGTGGCGGAGCAGCTCTCCGTAATGTCCATAAAGCGCAGCCTGTAGCCCAATGTTCTCCAATATTCTCATAGCGCTCTTTGCCGTACTGGTCACTGGCATTTCCCTCATGAAAAGGGATCTTACGGCAGTTGTGGGAGCGGTATGGGCATCGGGCGCGGGCGAGCGCTGGAGCGTCAAGGTCCTTGTCCCCGTCATCATCATAGTGGCGGCAGGCGCAAGCATTCTTCCTTCATGCACCCCGGGAGACGACTATTTCAGCATCTTGCCTTATGTGGGTGCCATGGATGTTGCAACCATAACCGTCGCCACCCTGGCAGCGGTACTACTGACGTCTTTCATGGATTCCACAGTTGCCGTTCCTTATATTATTATGGGGGCGTTCTTCGGATATCAGTTCATGGCTCAGGATGCCCTGGATGCCGTCCTTGCCTTGAGAATAGCAGGGTCCTGGATACTGGCCGCCGTCCTTTGCGCCGTGCTGAGCTGGCTTTTCACCCTTGCAGGCATAAAACTCTTCAACAGGAAAGGTCGTCATCTTGCCATTGCCGACAGGAAAGTCCTCCACTTCTGCATGCTGGCTGCGGTGCTTCTGGCGTTGTGTTTCGGCTGGAATGAGGGAGCGGCAGTCAGCGTGTTCCCCGCCATGCTCCTTGGAGACGGCTTCACGGTGGCGGCAGGGGTTTCCGTGGTTGTTGCCATCCTCCCGCTCATTGCTGGCAGGACGCTCAGGCAGGCAGTCTGGCGCATGGCCGACAGTGACCTTGACATCTCCTCTGTCCAACTTCTTGCGGTGATGCTTTCAATGGCTGCCGTTTTTGGAGTGTTCTCAAGCAGCCTGCCCATGTTTGTCGGCCTCAGGGCAACACCGCTGAGCGCAATAGCGCTTTTGTTTGCAGCCCTTGCAGGAAGCAGTGTTGCAAGCGGCAAGGCGGTTGTGAGCGGGAAAAAGCTTGGGAAGAGCCTTCTTGCCGTATCGGCAGGGCCGGTTATCGGCTTTGTCATCAGTTACTGCCTAGGTCTCATCGTGGAGGGTTCCGTTTATATGGCAGTGAGCCTTGTGGTTGTGCTGGTTGCTCTTTACCTATATCTTGTAGAGCGCCGCAAAAAGGCCATGGACCTCAGGCTCATCGCTTCCAGGGAAGAGCAGATAGAGTCTGCGCAGAAGGCTATATCGGCCCTGGAAATACGGTCCCAGATGAATGAGATGGACCTTCTTAACAAACTGGAAATCAAAAGAAAGGAGCTGGTAGACTTTGCCGTTGGCGTGAGCGACCAGAAAACCTTCATGGAAGGCGTCTATGACAGCCTGGACAAAATCAGCAAGATGCCGGACGGCCCTGCCAGGAAAGAGGCGCTGGACCAGGTGCTTGCGAGCCTTCGGGAAAGGATGTACTTCACCCGCGAAATGAACGACTTCTATGCCCGCTCCGAGGTCCTTAACCATGACTTCAACATGCGCCTTGCCGATGCCTACCCCAACCTCACGGAGGCAGAACGCAAACTTGCCAACCTCCTGCGCCAGGGTTTCTCTTCCAAATACATCTCCAGCCTGATGAACATCACGCCCAAGAGCGTTGAAATCAGCCGCTACCGCCTCAGGACCAAACTGGGACTTTCCCGTTCAGATAATCTTGTAAAATTCATCAAATCCATTTAATTAACACTAACCATTATGCGTAAACTAATCACTGTAATTGCAATTGCACTGCTTTCGGTATCAGCTGCGTTTGCACAGAAAGTCACAAAGTACAACCAGTACGGCGTGGCAGTGGAGTCAGACGTGCTTGATGTGGAGGCCCAGGACGGAATCCTGGTGCTGGAATCCCCCAAGAGCGGCTATAAACTCTGGTTTGACAGCCGCGTCCAGGCCGATGGCGCCGTTTACTTCGGTGCTCCCGAATGGGCAGACCCCATCGGCGCAGGAACCAGTATCCGCCGCGCCCGTTTTGCCGTCAAGGCCCAGATAGACAAGGACTGGTACGGAGAGTTCGACATGGACCTTGCAAACGGTCTGGTAGAGCTCAAGGACGCTATTGTCCGTTACACCGGTATCCCCAACCTTGACCTCCAGGTGGGTAACTTCAAGGAGAACTTCTCCATCCAGCGCAACACCACTTCCCGTTACCTTCAGTTCATCGAGCGTCCTATGGTTTGCTCCGCTCTTGCCCCGTCCCGTCACCTTGGCATCAACGCCAAGTATGCAAAGGACTGGCTCTGGGCTTCTGCAGGCCTCTTCGCCCAGAAAGTTGCAGGAATAGAGGAGTGGGAACTTACGGCCGACAACAACAAGGACTTCGGCCGCAATGCCGGTTATTCCGCAACCGCAAAGGTGGTCTTCCGTCCCCTGTACAAGATGGACAACGCCAGCCTCCACATTGGCGGCGCCGTCTCTTACCGTACTCCCAAGGTCACGGACGATTCCTACGGCTGCTACCGTGCCAGCGCCCGTAACTCCACCAACATTAACCGCAAGAAATACCTGGACACCAACAACCTTCCCGGCTTCAACCATAACCTTCTTTACACATTGGAACTTGCCGGTCACTGGAACGCACTCCGTTATGAAACCGCCTACATGGCAACCGACGTGTACTTCAATGCCGATGCGGCAGACAACGTGACCAAGCACTTCGGCGGATGGTATGCCCAGGCAGGATATCTCCTCTTCGGCGGCAAGCAGCGCTATGATGCGAAGGGCGGCAAGTACACCAAGGTGGAACGCGGCCGTGACTGGGGCGATGTGGAGCTCTGCGCCCGTTATGAATTCTGCGACCTCAACGACGGCACCGTTTTCGGCGGCAGCGCCGAGGCTTACACCCTTGGCCTGAACTACTACATCAATGAGAATGTCAAGATGCAGCTCAACTACCAGTTCAACAACAACGACCGTTACGCAAACGGCAAGGACAAACTCTTTGTGGGCCTTGATGCCGACGGCAACCCTACCAGGGATTACACCAAGGTTGTCACCGCAAGCGGCAAGGCAGGCGTTGATTACCATATGCTCTCCATCCGTTTTGAAATTGACTTCTAATAAAGGACAGAATTATGAAAAAGATACTATTTGTCTCTCTGGCCGCAGTTCTGGCTTTCACAGGATGCCTCAAGGACGAGGTTTACAAGGGCCCTTCCGTGATTGAAAAAGTTGTTTTCACTCCCGAAGCGCCAACATCCATCAGCCCTGTTACCGTAACCGCAACCGTTACCGGACTGCAGGCGGTAAAATCTGCCACCCTTACTTACAACGGCACAAAGGTTACAATGACCGGCAGCAAAACAACCTATACCGGAACCATTCCCGCCCTTGCCGATGGAACCGATGTTGAGTTCACCGTCACCGTTGTAAACGATGCCGAATTCACCACCGTCTCCGATAAGTTCACATACAAGGTGGGCGACCCTGCAACAGACTGGACCAAACTCAAATTCAATGAAGTCTCCGGTTCCGGTGCCGATGAAGAAAAATTCTTCGAACTATATAATGGAAGCGACTATCCCATCAAGCTCACCGGTGTGACCATCAACAAGGACGAGGCGCTTACCTGGACCGGAATAGACGGAGAGGTTGTTCCCGCTCATGGAGTGTTTGCCATCATCGGCGGAAAGAACACCACTGAAAGGGGATTCAGCAGCGGCTTCTCTGCAAAGAAGAACGTCATCATTGAACTCTTCAATCCAAAGGGTGACAAGCTTGACACCTTCCAGCGCGGTGCAGTTCCTGCCGACGGGGCAGCCTGGGGAGACCAGAAACTCTCCGACAACGCCGGCTCATGGAGCCGTATCCCGGACGGTACCGGCAGATGGATGACCACGGCCAAAAAGACCCCTGGAGAACTTAATTCCGCAGAGGGAACCGAAGATGCAGATATAGTACAGTAAACCTTTAAACCCCAAATAATTATGGCAGAACTTAAAATTGGCGAACAGTCAAAGCCCCGCTTTGAATTCCGCAGCTTTGGCCAGTGCTTCTGTGAGCAGCACAAGCGCATGGCTCGTCTTTCCGTCCCCGTTCCTGAGAAGGTCTGGGAGCGCGAGAGTGATGAAATCTACATCATCTCTGCAAAGAACGACATCAACAACACCAAGATCCGTAACGGAAAGATGGACATCAAGACCTATGTCCAGACAGTGGACGGCCTTGAGCAGTGGAATCCCCTCATGAAGGGCGAATTCCCCATCTCCCGCGAAGTTCTTGAAAAGGAAGTGTTCCCCGCATTCATGGTGGAAATGCCCAAGCTTGACAAGGACACCTATACTTATGATGAGTTCATCGCAATGGTGAAGGCCAACAAGGACCTTGCAGCAGTTCGCGTTCACAAGCAGCGCTTCGGCTACATGGTGAACAACACCATCTGCGAGGTTGGAAACGTCATCATCAACGGTGCAAAGGTAGTTACCATCAACTCCGAATCCACCGAAATCGAAGACATCAAGAAGACCATCGCAGACTGCGGTCTTGAGGGCGTGGAGAACATCAACTATCTCCAGGCCATCAAGCGCGTTATCGGCATGAGTGACAAACCCCTTGCAAACGAATAGGCCATGGCACAGGAAATAGAGAAAAAATTCCTTGTAAAAGGAGACTTCAAGGCCGATGCATTCAAGGCCACCCGTATAACCCAGGGTTATCTTTCCAGCGTACCGGAGCGCACCGTGCGCATCCGCGTCAAGGGTGAAAAGGGATTCATCACCGTCAAGGGCATAGGCAACGCTTCCGGCGCAGCCCGCTTTGAGTGGGAGAAGGAAATCCCCGTGGAAGACGTAAAGGCCCTCCTGGACCTTGCCGAACCCGGCGTCATTGACAAGACCCGCTACCTTGTCAAGAACACGGACGGCGTCCACACCTGGGAAGTTGACGAATTCTACGGAGACAACGACGGCCTCACCGTTGCAGAGGTTGAACTTGCCGATGAGAATGAGCCCTTTGACAAGCCCGCCTGGCTTGGAGAGGAAGTGACCGGAGACCCCAAATACTTCAACTCCATGCTCATGAAGAACCCTTATAAAAACTGGAAGTAAGAACTATGGCAGAGACAGATCCAAAGGCAAAAGTTCAGGAGTTCGATCCCCTGGACATGAACAATTACAAGATTGAGAAACTGCCCAAGATGCAGAAATCCAAATTCGAGGTGTGGCTCGCCCGCCTTGGAGGGCCTCTTGCAATCATAGCCTTCGTCTGGATCTGCTGGTTCTGCCATATCGGCTTCATTGACAATCTGGACACAGGAACGCTGGCCGCTTCGGCACAGAAGCGGCTGGCGGCCCTTGGTCTGGACGGCTTCATAAGGGCAAACTACGCCATGCTGGCAATCTTCGTTGCCAGCCTCATCCTCTGGATAACCGAGGCTCTTCCAAACTATCTCACCTCCCTTATCCTCATCCTTGCAACGGTGCTTTTCAGCGTTACCACGCAGAAGGAAGCCCTTGCGCAGCTTGGTCACCCCGTGATGTGGCTCAATATCCTGAGCTTCGTCCTGGCGTCCATGCTGGTTAAGACGAAGTTTGCAAAACGCCTTGCGCTGGCCTTCGTGATAAAGTTCGGCAAGAGCGCAAAGGGCGTGCTCTGGAGTTTCCTGGTCATAAACCTTGTGCTGAGCGCCTTTATATCGGCAACCACGGTCAAGGCAACCATAATGCTCCCCATATTTATGGTCATTTGCGCCATTTACGGAGCCTCAAACGGCAACCGCAACAACTTCGGGCGTAACCTGGTGATTCAGAATTTGTTCCAGGTGAACATCGGCGCAAATGCCTTCTATACCGGCAGCGGAGCGCATCTTCTGGCCATATCCCTTATTGCCGGGTTCCTTGGTTCCTGTGACTTCGGGTACAAGGAGTGGCTCATTGCAGTGGGCCCCATGAGCGTCATTATCCTGGTGGTGGGCCTCCTTCTTGGCATGTACGTGTTCTTCCCCATGAAAAAGGAAGAGCAGGTGCCACAGATTCAAGGGGGCATAGACCGCCTCAAGGTGGAACTTGCCGGCATGGGAAAGATGTCAAAGGAAGAGTGGAAGGCTGTTGCCATCTTCCTTATTGTGCTTTTCCTGTGGGTCACGAAGGGCACATTCCATAATATTGATGAGACTATAGTCGCCCTAATCGGCGCCATCCTGGCACTGCTTCCGGGAATAGGAGTTGTAAAGTGGAACGACGTTGACATCCCCTGGCACCTCATGCTTTTCAGCGCCGGTGCATACGTCCTGGGAAGCGGCCTCAACGCAACAGACCTTCCCAGCACCATGGTGAATGCCGCATTCGATTCCATGGGCATCACCTCAGAGACCCCGTTCTGGGTGCTTTACGTGATACTTACCTTCCTCATGATGTACTCCGGCCTGGTATTCCAGTCCAAGACCATCAGGACCATGGTGTTCGTTCCCATCGCCCTTGGCGTCGAGAAACGCTTCGGCTTCCCTCCCATGAGCCTTGCGCTTCCGGTGTCCATGCTCATCGAGCACTGCTATGTGCTTCCTTTCAACAGCAAGCCGGCGGCACTTCTCTATACCACTAACCAGTACAGCCTTACCGATGCCTTCAAGTACGGCATCACCATGATGACCTTCTCATGGCTGCTCATCCTCCTCTTCGGGCAGACCGTTCTCAAATGGCTGCACATCACTCCCGGTTTGTTTTAGGCCGATATAAAGTTTATATTTGCAATTATGACAATTGACTGGATACTCATATTGCGCCTTTTCTGCGCAGGTCTCTTTGGCGGACTCATCGGCCTGGAGAGGGAAATACGTGCAAAGGAAGCCGGCCTCAGGACCCACTTCATCGTCGCTCTGGGCAGCGCCCTGTTCATGCTGATATCGCAGTATGGCTTCGACGGCCAGCAGCATGATGCAGCCCGTGTGGCGGCGCAGGTGGTGTCCGGTATCGGTTTCATCGGTGCGGGCGTCATCATCTTCCAGAAGAATGCCGTGCGCGGCGTAACCACGGCGGCAGGCCTGTGGGTTGCCGCGGCAATCGGCCTTGCAACCGGCGCCGGAATGTATGCGGTGGCCATTGCGGCTACGCTCCTCACTGTGATTTGTCTGGAAGCCATGAACTTCTTCCATTCAAGGTACGGAGAGAAGATTGTTCACCTCACGCTGAAATATGGAAACGACGATGACCTCGTCTCCATCCTGGACTCCTTCAAGAAGGAGAAGCTTAACGTTGAATCCTATTCCCTTGAAAACGACAAGGCCCACATTTCCCTCAGGCTCAAGAACAAGAAATACCTTGATTCGCTAAAGACCATAATTTCCCGCCTGGAGGGATTCAAAATTGAAGATCTATACTAAAAACCATAAACTATGAACGCACTGTTTTATGCAGTTCCGGCAGCCTCCGTCCTGGCACTCTTGTTTGCCTGGATATTCTTCCGTCAGATGATGAAGGAGAGCGAAGGCACCGTGACTATGAAGGAAATCGCACAATACGTGCGCGAGGGTGCAATGGCATACCTCAGACAGCAGTACAAGGTTGTTATCATCGTTTTCGTCGTCCTGGCAATCCTGTTCGCCATCCTGGCATACGGATTCGGCGTGCAGAACCCCTGGGTTCCGTTTGCCTTCCTCACCGGCGGTTTCTTCTCCGGTCTGGCAGGCTACGTGGGCATGAGAACGGCAACATACGCATCGGCCCGTACGGCAAATGCAACCATGAGAAGCCTCAATTCCGGCCTCAAGATTGCTTTCCGCAGCGGTGCCGTGATGGGCCTCACCGTGGTTGGCCTGGGCCTTCTGGACATCTCCATCTGGTGGATTGTCCTCAATGCCTTCGTCCATGAAGCCTCTGCAGCCCAGACGCTTGTGGTCATCACAACCACCATGCTCACCTTCGGAATGGGCGCCTCTACCCAGGCCCTCTTCGCCCGCGTCGGCGGCGGTATCTATACCAAGGCTGCCGATGTAGGTGCCGACATCGTCGGCAAGGTAGAGCAGGACATCCCCGAGGACGACCCCCGCAACCCCGCCACCATTGCCGATAACGTCGGCGACAACGTAGGTGACGTGGCAGGCATGGGAGCAGACCTCTACGAAAGCTACTGCGGCTCCATCCTCGCAACCATGGCTCTTGGTGCATCGGCATTCTTCAATGCAGGCACCGCCGTTCAGCTCAAGGCTATCATGGCCCCGATGCTCATCGCTGCCATCGGCGTAGTCCTTTCAATCATAGGTATTTACGCAGTGCGCACCAAGGAAGGCGCAAGCCTCAAGGACCTTCTTGGCTCACTGAGCCTGGGCACCAACCTGAGCGCTGTGCTCATCGCAATCCTCACCTTCGGAGTGTTCTACATCCTTGGCTTCAACGGCGAAGGCGGCCTTCCCCAGTGGTGGCAGATTTCCCTGAGCGTTCTCAGCGGCCTTCTTGCCGGCGTAATCATCGGCAAGGTTACCGAGTATTACACCTCCCATTCCTACAAGCCCACCCAGAAACTGGCAGAAAGTTCCCAGACCGGTCCTGCAACCGTTATCATCAACGGTGTGGGCCTGGGCATGATTTCCACCGCAGTTCCTGTCATCACCATCGCAGTGGCAATTCTTCTGGCCTATGGCTTCGCAACCGGATTCCACTATTCCACAGACACCCTTAGCCTTGGCCTCTACGGCATCTCCATCGCCGCAGTGGGCATGCTCTCCACCCTTGGTATCACCCTTGCAACCGATGCATACGGCCCCATTGCCGACAACGCCGGCGGCAACGCCCAGATGAGCGAACTGGATCCCTCCGTACGTGAAAAGACAGACATCCTCGACTCCCTGGGAAACACCACCGCAGCAACCGGAAAGGGCTTTGCCATCGGCTCTGCAGCCCTCACCGCACTGGCTCTCCTTGCCTCCTACATTGAGGAGCTCAAGATTGGCTTTGTACACATCGGCAAGCAGGTCCTGGAGATTGGAGACCGCACTGTACAGACCGTCTCTGCATCCATAACGGATATCGTAGAGTACTATGACATCACCCTCATGAACCCCAAGGTGCTGGTGGGTGTATTCATCGGCTCAATGATGGCATTCCTCTTCTGCGGTCTCACCATGAACGCAGTGGGCCGTGCAGCACAGAAGATGGTCGTTGAGGTCCGCCGCCAGTTCCGCGAGATCGCCGGCATCCTCGAAGGAAAACAGCGTCCTGACTATACCTCCTGCGTGCGCATCTCCACAAAGGCCGCACAGCATGAGATGATATTCCCTTCACTCCTTGCCATCATCGTCCCCATGCTGGTGGGTGTCATCCTTGGCCCTGCCGGTGTGATTGGCCTTCTTGCCGGCGGCCTTGGTGCAGGTTTTGTCCTGGCAGTATTCCTTGCCAACTCCGGCGGCGCCTGGGACAATGCCAAGAAGTACGTGGAGGAAGGCCACTTCGGCGGCAAGAACTCTTCTTCACACCACGCAACCGTGGTGGGCGACACTGTTGGCGACCCGTTCAAGGACACCTCAGGTCCTTCCCTGAACATCCTCATCAAGCTCATGAGCATGGTATCCATCGTCATGGCCGGCCTTACCGTGATGCTGCACTGACGTGCAACATCATTGCCTTACGAATTGATGCGTGGCTTCAGAGCCAGCAGTTACAATAATATGACCGTTTTTTTGCATCAGGTGGCTTTGGTGAGCCACCTGATGCATTTTTTAGGCTGTTTTCTTGTAACAGGTGGCTAGCCCTAGCCACCAACTGCAAGGATTCGGGCGTTTTCTTGTAACAGGTGGCTTGGGGATGCCTTTAAGGTGTGGCAGGGATGCGGAAGGGGATCAGAACTGGAAGTAAATGAAGCTCTGGAGGTCTGCGGTGATGAACTGGCAGAAGAAGAAGACTATTAGCGCAACCACAAGGGCCATTACGGCTAGCGGAAGCTTTGCAAAACAGATGCGGTAACGCCTCTTGAAGCGCTCCGGCAGCCAGTGGATAATCATTCCCGCAACGAACAATACAAGCACCTGCCAGTGGGCGGCAATCATAGACGGTATCAGTGACAAGTCCCAGTGGCCGCCTATCTGGTTTACCATGTTCTTTGCCGTATTCCATGCCTCCTCGTTTGCCAGGGCGGGGTCAAGATTGGAACCGCTCCTGAAGAAAAGACGCGTGAAGGTGATGAACACGAAGGTCTGGAAAATGTCCCAGGCACGGGAGAGCCAGGACATGGCGTGGGATTTCTCGACTTCGCTCGAAATGACAGAGGTATTCTTCGAAATGACAGAGGTGTTCTTCGAAATTACTTTGTCATCTCGACCAAGCGAAGCGCGTGGAGAGATCTCAAAACAACGAATAATCATTTTCACAACCGTCCCAATCCAGATGATGAGAGTCCAGACAAAGAACATGTTCCAGACGGGATAATGGGTGGTGCGGGACAGGGTGAGACATAGCAGGGTTACGAAGGTGATAATGCCAACTTTTGCACCCATGGAACGCTTTGTCCAGATCTTGTAGATTATCATTCCAATGCCGTTAAGGCCGCCCCAGATCATGAAATTCCAGCTTGCGCCGTGCCACAGGCCGCCAAGGAGCATGGTGTTCATGGAATTGATGTTGGTGGTTATGAGCTTGCGGTCAGAGGGCTTTTTCCAGGCCCAGACGCCAACGGCCGCTGCAATGGACGCTACGGCTACGGCCACCCACCAGCTGCCGCTGAGGAAACTGCCAACAACCGCCACAAGACCTATTATTATGTATGTGCCAGGAGTTGCGTTGCGGTTTCCGCCAAGGGGGATGTACAGGTAGTCACGGAGCCATCGGCTTAGCGTCATGTGCCAGCGGCGCCAGAACTGCTGGGTGTTCACTGCCTTGTACGGAGAGTCAAAGTTCTTTGGCAGGTAGAAGCCCATGAGCATTGCTACTCCGGTTGCTATGTCTGTGTAGCCGGAGAAATCGGCATAGACCTGCAGGGAATAGCAGAAGAGGGCTGCAAGGTTCTCAAAGCCGCTGAACATGAGGGGGTTGGCAAAGACGCGGTCTGCAAAGTTCACGGCCATGTAGTCGGCAAGGATGAGCTTTTTGAGAAGGCCGTTCATTATCCAGAAGATGGCGATTCCAAACCACCGGCGGGAAAGATTGTAAGGTTTGTGCAGCTGCGCGATGAACTCAGACGCCCTCACAATGGGACCTGCAACCAGCTGCGGGAAGAAGGAGAGGTAGAACCCGAAGTCCAGGAAGTTCCCCACCGGCTCTATCTTCCTCCGCTTCACGTCAACCACGTAACTCACCGCCTGGAAGGTGAAGAAGGAAATGCCCACCGGCAGGATTATAGCGTCAACGCTGAAAACGGACACTCCGGAAAGCATGTTCAGGAATTCCCCCAGTACGTCATGCACCTCAATGGACAAGCCCAGCAGGTTGTTCACAAAGTCCGTGATGAAATATGCATACTTGAAATATGCCAGGAGCCCGAGGTCTACAAGCACGCTGAGCCCCACCACGAACCCCTTCCACTTTTCAGAGCGCAAACGGCATATCCACTTGGCTGCAAAGAAGTTATACACTATCACAAAGAGCAGCAGAGCCAGGAACACTCCGCTGGTCTTGTAATAGAAGAAAAGGGATGCCGCAAACAGAAATCCGTTACGGAGGAGCACCTTGCTGTGGAAAAGCGAGAACACCGCAAACACCAGCGCAAAGAACGCCCAGAAATAGAACTGGGTGAACAGCAGGGGGTGTGCCTGGTCAAAGCCAAGCAGCGCTACAAAGAAATCCCGTATGACACTCCAGAGATTCATCTTCCCGAAGCCATTATTGCGTCAAATAGCAAATCGCCGATGAGGCGGTATCCGTCCGGAGTGAAGTGCACAAGGTCACTCTGGGCAAGGCCCGCTTCCCTCCATACCTCCATGGAGCCCCAGCCTCCCATAACCTCATACATGTCCCAGAAAACAGCCTTGTACTCCTTTGCAAGCTCTTCCATGGCCGCTTCAACCTCCTCTGTATGAGGGTTGACCTGCCTGCGGTAAGAACTGTCGTTAATGCCGGTAAAGAGTATGGCGCAGTTGGGATTAACCCTTCTCACCAGCTTTATGAGCTGCCTGTAATTGCCCTTGAACCTCTCCACCGAAAAGCCCGGCCCCTGGATGTCATTTATGCCGATGGAGAACATCACCAGGTCCGGCCTCACCAGAGCGAGGTCCCTCTCCCAATGGTCGCATTTGAGCCAGGAAGAAGTTGCCGCGCCGTTGACGCCGGCCTCGCTATAGGTAAAACCCTTCACGCTCTTGTCCAGATAAACGCCCTCAAGCGTGTAGCTGCCAGAACCAGCCTGGGAAAGACCAATCTGTATCCAGTCTGTATATGCGGGGAGGTCGAACTTCCAGAAATCACCGTCGGGGCGGCCCCAGAGCGTATCTTTCTTTGAAAGAAGAAGCACCGGCTCCCTCTCTCCGTAACCCAGGACCGTCACCCTGTTGAAGCAGTAGTGCTGCGTCATGATGCGGTTCTCACGGGGAAGAAGGTCTATCACCACCCGGGCCGATGTATCGGCAGCCGTTGCCGCCATTCCGGTGAGGCCGATGGTCCTGTCCGGCCTGAGGCAGCGGGTTGTCTCCCAATTGCCCACAGCGGTTGTGGTGTAGCTCACCGGCGTATTGGTGGAGGCTGCTGCGAAGGGGAAAACCAAGCCCCTGCCGCCGTCCATGCCGTATCTGAGGGCAAGGAAACTGCGGCGCAGGCGGTCTGTCCATGTGCCGCCCTGGACGTGGGAGCCGCCAACGTGGAGGATGCGGACATCGGCACTGCCAAAGGTAACTAGGGAGTCCAGCTTTCTGAGGAAGAGGCTGTATTCGGAGGAAGGCCCGCCGGGGAACTTGAGCTCGTTCTTCTCTACCCTCACAAAGGGATAACGCCGCCCCTCAAGAGGCAGCACCGACAGTAAGAGTAGCGCTAGGAGAAAGGCTCTTTTCATTGCTCTTGGCGAAGGCGGTAGTAGTCGTAATACGTGAGGAAGGAGCGGCTAAGGGCCTCGCCTACCTTCTGGGCTCCGGCGGGGGTGAAGTGGGTATAATCGGCACCGGCATAGGCTGGGACGTGCTTCACCCACTGGACCATGGAATTCTCCCCGCCCATCATGCGGAAGAGGTCCCAGTAGGCGGCGTCGTTACGGAGGGCGGTTGCCTTGAGGGAATCTACCATCTCCGGAAGGCGTGGCCTTGTGACGATGCGGCCGTTTCTGCTCGTTCCCATATCGGACGGGCCGATGAAGAGTATCTTCGCGCCGGGAGCAGCTTCATGGAAATACTGTATCTGCTCTGCTATCTTAGTGCAGTAATTGCTGATGACCTGGGTGGAATTGGCAACGGGCATGTAGTTCCCGCCAAACTGGAGGATAATCAGCCCCACGTTTCCAAGCTCCATGGACTCTGCCATAAGCGGCTTGGAAATACGGGAGAAAATGGTCCCGGAGCAGCCTCTGAGGGGGATATTGTCCACGGCTACGCCATGGGGGCCGTCGGCGGTGATGCCATAGATTTCGGCATTGCCGCCAAGGGTTATCCTGGCTTTGTCCACGGGTTTCCCAAAGTCCCAGCGCATTACCGTGACACCGCTCTCAAGGCGCTCAATGCCAGCCTTGGGTTTCAGTGTGTCGCTTGCTGCAGTGGCCTTGAAACCGCCGCTTGCCCTGCCGTAGAGCAGGGTTACGGTCTGGAAGGTCCTGGTGCGTTCGTATGCAGTTTTGCTCTTTGTGCCCCTCAGGCTTATTGTGCCGCCGCCCGACATCTGCACAACCTGAGCCATGATGCCGTAACGGTTATGGCCCGCACGCTGGGTGGTGGAGTCCCCGTACATGGTGTATTGGACGAATCCGCCGCTGGCGCTGCGGTATATGCTGGCCGACGGAACGTTGGAAAGCGCCGGGAACATGCCTGTGCCCATTCCTCCAAAGCGCTCCTGGAGGGCGTCGCGAAGGTCGGCCGAAATGCGGTCCATCTCTATCTGGGAGTCTCCGTAATGGACAACGCGGACTATATTGCTGTCCTTTTCAAACCTTCTGAAAACAGGGTCGAAGAAGGTAATGTCATCGTCCGGAAGATAGATACGGTCCGGGTTGTTGTAGAAGAAGTCATGGTAGTAGCTCAGGGTGTCTTCCTGCATCCTGAAACGCTCCTCAACAGCAGTGAGTACCGAATCCACGTTCACTTTTGCCTCGGAAGCCTCAGTAACTATCTTCTTATATGACGGGAAGCGGAGCGTCAGAGGCCCTGCCGCCACGCCGTCTGCCGGAAAGCTTATCCAGCCTGCCCCCAGCAGTGCAAAAACACCTAACAGAAATATGAGTACCTGCCTTGCGCGCATAAGTTTGCAAATTTACTCTTTTTCCGGGATAAGTCAAATCTTTTGCCTTTTTCAGAAAAGCAGTATCTTTGCAAGTATGGAAGTAAGAGCAAAGAAAGCACTTGGGCAGCATTTTCTCACGGACCAGAAGGTTGCCATGGCTATTGTGGACGCACTGGACGGCCCGTGTGAGGCTTTGGAGGTGGGGCCAGGAATGGGAGTACTCACCCAGTATCTGTTGCAAAGGGATGACGTAGACCTCAAGATGGTGGAAATAGACTCAGAGAGCGTGGAGTATCTCCTGACGCACTTCCCGGGAGTGCAGGGAAAGCTCCTTGAGGCCGATTTCCTTACCCTCAGGCTTGAAAAGCTTTTCCCCGGAGACTTTGCGGTGATAGGCAATTTCCCGTACAACATCTCCTCACAGATTTTCTTCAAGGTCCTTGACCACAAGGATCATATTCCGCAGGTGGTGGGCATGGTCCAGAAGGAAGTGGCAGAGCGCATTGCAGAGGGGCCGGGAAGCAAAACTTACGGCATCCTTTCAGTGCTGCTGCAGGCTTGGTATGACATTGAGTACCTCTTCACCGTGGGCTCCGGCTGTTTTGCCCCGCCGCCAAAGGTTGAGAGCGCAGTAATACGGCTCCGGCGGAACTCCCGTACGGAACTTGGCTGCGATGAGGCGCTTTTCAAGACCGTGGTAAAAACGGCATTCGGGCAGCGCAGGAAGATGATGCGGAATCCCCTCAAGCCGCTTGCCCGCGCCAAAGCAGAGCGTGAAGGCTGGTCTGAAGAGCAGCTTGCCGGCTTCCTCTCACAGGACGTCTTCTCCCTGCGCCCGGAACGCCTCTCCGTAGAAGACTTTGTTGCCCTGACAAACCTCCTGGCATAATCTCTCAGGACCCAGATGGCATACAAAGGCCTACGGGTCCAGCGGGTCTTCGGAAACCACCTGCGTTGCACAGGGAAGGGGGAAATACTCTATTTCGCGCGGGTTAAGCCTTGTACCAAGCGTGAAAGGGACCACCAGCATGTGCCTCATGCATGTGTTTATGAAATTCGGTTTTGCAAGGTAGTCTATCTGGCTTCCAGAGGATGTGATAAGACCGGGTTTATCCATCGGGAACCCCTGCTTGAGCATTATCCTGGCGCTGTTGCGGATATTGGTAGTGGTATGGCGGGCATGCGGTTCGCAGATGATGGCTTCCTCGGGAACGCCGCAGTTTTCCATAAGATACTGCTTCATCTCAAAGGCCTCGGAATATGGCGTCTTGAAGGGATGTACCCTGCCGCCGCTCACAATCAGGAAAGGAGCCTTTCCCTGCCGGTAGAGTTCCGCTCCATATAATGCCCTCATACGGCTCTGGGGGCTTATTGTCTCCTCTTTCCTTTCCGGTCCGCAGCCAAGGACCAGGATGGAAGAGTATGGGTATCTGTCCCAGTCTGTTGCCTTTACGGCCTCGTATGCCTTTTTGTTCAGTCCGTCTTCAAGGGGCTCATAATCTGCAGCCTCGTACCTGTCGTTCACATCCAGCCAGCACAGGGCGGCATACATTGCAATGCTGTAAAAAGCCCCGTCCCGGCTAAGGGCAAGGACGGTGGAGCGTACGTCTGCCCTGAGGTCCCGGATATAATTCTCATCACGGATGTCTATGTCAATAGAGTCTATTCCGGCATAATGAGGTGTTATTCCAAGGGCATAGACATCTATTATCCTGTTCATGCCTTCTGCATCCTGGCGCCACGCCGCCTTCAGGAATTCCCCGTCCGGAAGCTCTTCATACACAGAGTATTGCCCGCTTTCCCTTAGAGCACTTACAATATCCCTGAGAGCAGTTTGTCCGGCCAGTGCGGCCAGCCGCTGCCCCGTCTTTTCTATTTCCTTGCGGGACAGCTTGCATCTTATGACGCCGCTCTCTTCCGTTGCGGCTTTTTCCACGGCCCGGTATTTTTCATTGAAGACGGCCTTCAGTCCGGTATCATTCCTTACAATGCCGCCGGCGCAGTTCTCCAGCGCCGTGGTAAAGGGGAAATTCTTCCTCAGGAGGATATCCTGTTTCTGTGCAAAGGCGCAGCAGAATACAAATATGGAAATGAATACAGCAGCGGTTCTTTTCATTCTATATGGATTTAGTGTAGTCTTTAGGGAGCATTCCAAAGCGAATTTTGAAGCACTTTGCAAAGTAGGAGGAAGAGGTGAAGCCCACCTTTTCTGCCGCTTCATTGATCCTGGCGCCGCCGCGTATGAGTTCCGCGGCCCTTGTGAGCCGGTAATTTTTGAGGTAGTCGTTGGGCGTCCCTCCGGTGAGGGCCTTGAATTTCCTGAAGAAATTGGTCCTTGACATGGCCATGTCATAGGCCAGGGTTTCTATTGAGAAGGATTCTTCTGCAATCTGTTTTTCAATGGAGGCGTTAATCGCATTCATAAAGTCTGCATCGGGCCCTCCAGGAGCCTCTGCCGGCAATTTTCCACCTTCTGCCACGGCCTTCCGGAAAGACTCCCTGAGATGTATGAGGTTGTCAATCTGGCCGCGCAGCTGCCGGATGGAGAAAGGTTTTTCCACGTAGGCATCGGCACCGCTGGTCATGCCCTCGGTTTTGTCTGTGATTGAGACTTTGGCGGTAAGGAGTATCACCGGAATGTGGCTGTATGCAATGTTGCCTTTTATCTTCCGGCACAGCTCAAGACCGTCCATGACGGGCATCATGACATCACTCACAACAATGTCAACTGCTTGGTCCTCAAGTGTTTTAAGGGCCTCTGCCCCGTCTGTGGCAGTGAGGATGCGGTAAAACGGCGAAAGCTCTCCCCGCACCGTGTCCAGAAGTTCGGTATTGTCCTCTGCTATCAGGACGGTAATGCCCGTGGCGGCAGGGCTTCCGGCTACTGTAGTATCCTCCTCTTTTTCCGCCTCTTTCATAAGGGGCAGGCTGAGTATAAAAGATGCCCCCCCCATGGCCGATTCCGCAACTGAAATATCGCCGTCATGGGCTTTGGCAATCTGCCTTGCATAGGCCAGCCCCACCCCCATGCCGGAAGCTGCGGCTATTTTGTCATCGGCAGGAGTGTAGAACATGCCGAATATCTTCTCCCATTCTTCCTCCTTGACTCCGGGGCCGTTGTCGTCCACACGTACAAATGCCTTTTCACCGCCTGCGCCAACCTCTACTACAATGCTGTCCCGCGTGTATTTGAGCGCGTTGGAAAGCAGGTTGTTCAGAATCTTGGTTATCTGGTCCTCATCGGCATAGATGAATATTTTTTCCGCAGATGGGACTGTCCTGAGCCGGATTCCCTTTGAAAGGGCGCTTTCCCTGAAGTTTGACGCCACGGCTTCCGTGAGGGCGTTCAGGTCTACCCGCGTCACCAGCATGTCTACTCCGTCGGAGGTGTTCTTGTCGTAGCTCAGAATCCTGTTGATGGTGTCCTGCATGTAGTTGAGGTTGCGGCTGATGGTGTCGTCGGGCGCGTGTTTTTCCTTGTCGTGCTGGAGACGTATCAGCGTGAGAGGAGTCCTTATTTCATGCACAAGGCCTATGAAAAAGCGGATTCTCTGCTTGTACAGTTCCTTCTCCCTGGCCTCTTCCCTTTCCTTCATGAGTTTGGAATAACGCCGTTTGATGGCTCTCTGCCACAGTATCATGGCCGCCGCCAATGCCCCTATTGCAAGGGTTATCCACAGTACGCTTGCCGCCGTGGTGCGCCACCATGGAGGGCTCACGGTAATATGCAGGACGTCTTCACAGCCATCGGCTTCAAAAACGTAATCTCCGTACGGTATTTTGGTATAGGTTGCCATGTTCTGGCTGCTGCCCCTTGTCCAGTTCTTTTCCAACCCCCTGAGCCGCCAGGAGTAGACTTTCCTTGAAGGGCCGGTATAACTGAGGTCTGCAAGGCGTATGGAAAAACTGTTCTGTGAATACTTCAGGACGATGTCACGCCCCCCGGGCGGGATGAAGACCGTACTGTCTCCCACGTGCATTTCCCGGATTACCACATTTGAATTGTTCGCTGCCATCCCGGCTTCTCCGGGGACGATGGAAACAATGGCATCACTCTGTCCCACATACAGCTTGCCGCTTTTCGAATACATCAGTTTTCCGGGGCGTATGTTGTACGGGGTTATGGTCTGGCGGGACTCGTCAAAGCACCAGAGGCCCAGCGACGTGCTCATCCAAAGCCTGCCCATGCCGTCTGTTGCGAGTGATGTTATGCGGGCTCCGTCCAGGCGCCGGTCCGGGAGGGTATGGCGCGAAAATGACAGGCTGTCCTGCGGAAGGAACCAGAGCCCGTCCCCTGCAGTTCCGGCCCAAATTCCGCCGTTTTTCCCTGGAAATAGCGTGGTTACCTTGTTGCCCGGCAGGTAGCTGTCTCCCGTCCGGGTATTCACCAGGTGCTCCCATCTTCCTGTGATAAGGTCCTTCCTGAAAAGCCCGCGGTTTGAAGTTGCCATATACAGATGGTAGGACATGTCTTCTGCAAAGGCGGCCACGGAGCTCTTGGCAACCACCTCGAATTCAACCAGGTTCCTGTCTTCCGTCACCTTGCCGTTGAGTATTATCCTGATGTCCTTGCGGTTCAGTTCGGGCTCAAAACTGTCCGTGTCCCGGTTATATGAGAAAACGCCCAGATTCGTTCCCACAAGTATATCGCCTTTGGAAAGGCGGTGAATGGCATTGACAGAGGCGGCGATGGTGAAATGCTTCAGCTTTTTCGTCTGGGGGCTGTAGCTGTAAAGGCCGTCCTTTTCCGTCCCTATCCAGATACTGTCCGGCGTATACAGAATCCGGGAGATGCTGCCGGAGATTCCGGCTCCGCTTTCGGGAAGGATTTCGTTTCCTTCGGGGGACAGCCTGTACAGACGGCTGCCGATGCCCATCCAGATATTCCCTTCGCCATCCTCGGTTATCGGGGTGGGGTTGCCGGATGAGTTGCTTCCGGGAAGGGCGGTGGAGACCGTTCCGGCATCTTTCCTTGGAATAATCATAAGCCCCATGTCCTCAGTGGGAATCCAGAGGGTACCCTCCCTGTCCATTAGGGAGCCGTCATTGTCTGCCGGGCCGATATTGATATCCCGCAGATATTCCCCGGACGGACTGTACAGGCAGGTTACGCCGTCCCGGCTTTCAACCAGGATGCGCCCGCCGGCATCGGTGACTATATTATTGACATAGGGAGTATGGATGCTGTGCTGGACAAGTTCCTTTGTGGCAAGGTTGTATATGAAGATGCCCTGGCCTGCCGTTCCCGCCCAGAGGCTGTTTCCGTTTACGGCAAGGGTGTTCACGGGAGCGACGATATTCACGCCGTAGCGCGTCGTTACCCTGAAAGGGGAGAGGCTGCCGTCGGCAGGATTGTAGAAGAGGATGCCCTCATTTGTGCCGGCCCAGATGAAGCCGCCGCATTCTGCCAGGGATATGACGGGGCGGGGGAAAGTCTGTATGACATCACCGTCGTACATGTCCAGGCCGGAGTCTGTCCCTATCCACAGAAAACCCCTGCTGTCCTGTATGACGCAGTTCACGTGATTGCTGGAAAGGCCCTCCTTCTGCCCAAGGTACTCCGTGGCCCTTTGGGTGAATGCATTCAGTGCAAGAAGGATTATGAGAATCACTTTTCTCATACCTGCAAATATATAAAATTGCAGGGAACCTTGCAGCCCCCGGAAGAAAAAACCCGGACCGAAAAAAGAAAAAATCGTCCCGGCCTGTGCTGTCGTTTCTGAAAAATCGTATATTAGCGCCGTGATACGCATTTTGCCGATATTGCTTTCGGGCCTTGTGGTCCTTTCCTGTTACGGTCCCCGGAAAAAAATTCCGGATGCCCCGCAGGAGACATATACCAATCCCATTTATCCTGCAGGCTCCTCCCCGCGCCTTATATGGTATGACGGGCACTATTACTATACCCAGTCCATGAATGACCGGGTCTCCGTGTGGAAGACAGACCATATATCGGAGATTGCCGGAGCACGGGAACATGTGATTTATTCTCCGGGCAGCGCTTATCACATATCGGCCCCGCAGCTCCACCGCATTGACGGGAAATGGTATGTGATGTTCTCTTCGGACGACGGTTCCGGAAGCGACATCCGTCACATCTATGTTATGGAAAATCCCTCACCGGACCCTCTGGAAGGCACTTTTACCATGAAAGGCTGGATAAGGACGGGCAATGTCAAGGACATCCATCCCACCACCTTCACCCACGGCGGAAAACGCTATCTCCTCTGGTCGGGGACAGATTCCGTGATACCGGGAAAGGCAACGGTATGGAACATTTACATTGCCGCCATGGCCAATCCCTGGACCATCTCCGGAACGCCGCGCGTGATATCCACTCCGCAGTACGAATGGGAGTGCCAGTGGATAGACGAGGACGGCACCTCTTACCCTGCTCCTTCCCTTGTGAATGAGGGCCCTGAATTCCTGTACTCCAGGGACAGCACCCGTCTTCTTGTGTTCTACGCAGCCAGCGAGACTTATACCAGTTATTACTGTGAAGGCCTTCTCATGGCCCCGGCAAGCGCAGATCCCCTTGAACCGTCGTCATGGCACAAGAACCCCGAACCGGTTTTTTCAAAGAACGAAGAGACTGGTGTCCTTGGCCCCGGCCACGTGAGCTTTTTCCGTACGCGGGACCGTCTCTACATCCTTTACAACGGCAAATCCCGTTTCCCCGACATGCGCGCCGTAGACAACCGTTCGCCCCGCATGCAGGAAGTGAAGTGGGGGAAAGACGGCATTCCGGTACTGGGTTTTCCTGTCAGGGAGGATTCTCTCCTTTTTGCCCCGTCCCCGGGAGAGTAGGGACTATTTTTTCTTTTTTAGGTACTGTTTTTCCCCCGCCTCCGGGCAATAGGGGCTATATTTGCATCGATAGATAACCACTTTTGTATGAATAACCTCAAAAACTTCGCCGCTGTTCTTGCCTCCGTCATCTGGATGGCCGCAATGCCCCTGGCGCTTCATGCCCAGCAGGCGCTCACAGTGGAGGGCCGCATCAGCGATGACGGCGGTGAGCCCCTTGCCGGAGCCATGGTTCTGGTGCCCGGCCAGGGAGGCGTTCCCAAGGCTACTGCAATGGCCGATATCAACGGTTACTACAAGATTGACTGCAGCGCATCAGATGTGCTGGAGTTCCGCTATCTGGGAATGAAGGACGTCCGGGAGAATGTTTCCGGGAGGGCGCGCATCAACATTGTCATGGAACCGGATGCCTCAATGGCCCTGGACGAGGCTGTGGCCATCGGCTACGGTTCAGTAAGGCATGAGGACCTGACCGGGTCTGTATCCAACATCAAAATGGCCGATATCCGTGAAAGCCCCCTCACGTCTGTGGACCAGGCCCTTCAGGGAAAGGTTGCCGGTGCCGACATCATGACAACCTCCGGCGAACCCGGTGCAACCACGTCCATCCGCATCCGCGGCACCCGTTCCATCGAGGCGTCCAACGAGCCCCTCATCGTGGTGGACGGCATAATGGACGCTGTGAGCGACCTCAACGACATCAATCCTGCCGATATTGAAGATATCTCCGTCCTCAAGGACGCATCGTCCACCGCAATCTACGGCGCCAGGGGCGCCAACGGCGTCATCCTCATAACGACTAAGGCCTCCTCATCACAGGCTTCCTCCAAGCCCAGCATTACCTTCAAGGCCACCGCAGGCGTGTCCCAGCTGCCGTTCAAGCCGGACATCATGAATGCCACGGAATTCGCAATTTACAGGAACGACTACTCTTATTTTTATTACCAGTACAATACAGCCCGTCCGGTGTCGGCAATGACCGTTCCGGACCCCTTCTCTTACGGCGAAGGCACGGACTGGATAGACGAGATAACCCAGATTGCCCCTTACCAGAGCTATTACCTTTCTGCAAACGGCGGCAATTCTGCCACCAAGTATTTCTTCTCTGCAAGTTATGCAGACAACGAAGGCATAATCAAAAAGACCGGGGAAAAGCGTTTTACGGACACGTTCTCCATCAACCACCAGCTTTTCAAATGGCTCAAGGTGGGTTACAAGATGAGTTTCACATACCGCCGCACGGAAAATCCCCTCACGAAGATAGGTGGTACGGGATGGTGGAATTCCGCCATGTACCTGTCTCCCATTATTGGTCCAAGGGATAATTACAATCCGCTGTACTTCAACGGCGGAGTAATAAACACCCCGGTTTCGGTGATAGAGAACGAGGAGGATTTTTACCGCCGTTTCACAAACTCCCAGACCATCTGGGGAGAAGCGTCCCTGGCCCCCTGGCTCAAGTTCAAGGTCCAGTACAACTACCTGCAGTTCGACCGCCAGCGCTTCTACTACTACCAGTCCTCCCTGCCGGCAAAGCAGGGGCGCGAAGGCGGAGACGCCTATCAGGAATCACTCCCGGAATACCATCACACCTTTGAGACCAGCCTCACTGCGAACAAGGACTTCAAGGGCGGGCACCATATAGACGCCGTGGCCGGATTCACGGGCTTCATCCTGGACTACAGCCGTTTCAGCGCAAAGGGAACGGGATATCTTGTGGATGCCATTGCCTGGAACGACATGAATGCCGTCCTGGACAAGGAGACATACACAATTGATTCATACGCAAGGTACAAGGAGACGGCCTCTGTCCTTGCCAGGGTCAATTACAATTACCGCAAACGATATTATCTCACCGTCACCGGCCGCACCGACGGTGCCTCCAACTTTGCCGACAACCGCAAATGGGGCTTCTTCCCGTCGGCATCGGCAAAGTGGAATATCCACAATGAGAAATTCATGGCGGGCGCCAAAAACGTGGACGAATTGTCGGTCAGGGTGAGCGCGGGCCAGACGGGAAACGACGCCATCGGCTACTTCCTGTCCCAGGCCGCAATGTCATCCTTCTCAGGTTACCTGATTGACGGCTCAAGGGCCACCTCCTACCGCCCGTCAAGGATATCCTCCCCGGACCTCACCTGGGAAACAACCACACTTTACAATGTGGGCCTTACGGGAAAATTCTTCAACAACCGCATTTCCGTCACGGCCGAGGCCTACGATTCCCGTACACGGGACCTTCTTCTGAACGTGTCCGTTCCAAAGAGCACGGGTTATTCTTCGGTCCTCCAGAACCTGGGCCTTACTTCCAACAAGGGACTGGAACTCACTCTGGACACAAGGAACGTTGTCACCAAAGACTTCACCTGGAGCACAACCTTCACTGTCTCCCACAATGACCAGAGGGTGCTTGACATAGGTACGGAAGACTTTGTTTCCGTGTATAAATCACCAAACAACAACCCTTACATGATGCTGGGATATGTGAAGGGGTATCCGCTGAACGCGCTGTGGGGATTCCATTATGCGGGAGTGTGGCACAACCAGGAAGAGGTGGAGCGCAACAACATAACGCACGCCTACGCCGGGCAGACAGCCTCCCGTACCCTGGGACTTCCGCGTTACGTGGATGTGAACCACGACGGCGTCCTGAACCAGAGCGACCTCTGCTACCTTGGAAACGCAGACCCTTACGTCTATGGCGGTCTCAACAACACCTTCCGCTACAAGAACCTCAAGCTGAACATGTACTGGACTTACAACCTTGGCGGAAAGATTTTCAACTACACCATGTTCTACATGGCCGGAGGCATCTATACAAACCAGTACCGCTTCATGCTCAACTCCTGGCATCCGGTAAGGAATCCGGACTCTGACATTCCCCGTGCCGGAAACTATGAAGTTGCCGTTCCAAGTGATTTCATGGTGTTTGATGCCAGCTACCTTCGTCTCCAGGACCTGAGCCTGAGCTATACCCTGAACCTCTCCCGGAAGACATTCCTGAAGGATGCGGTGTTCACCCTGTCCGGGAACAATCTCCTGCTGTTCAAGTACTACAACGGCTTTGACCCCGATGTTTCCTCCGATGCATCCGGCTCCAAGATACGCCGTATGGATGTTGGCGCCTATCCAAAGGCCCGCAAAATCGTTTTCTCCATTCAGTTAAGGTATTAAGGCATGAAAAGGACATTAATCATATCGGCATTTGCCATATTCGCGGCGTCTTGTTCTCTCAAGGAGCCTGCCAATCTTTATGTGAGTCCTGATTTTGTGGAGACCATCCAGCAGGCCGACGCCTGTGTCACCGCAACTTACAGCCCGCTGAATACAATCTATGCCCTGGGTTTTGCCATTGCAACGGAAGGTTGCACAGACCTTTTCTACATCCAGTCCGGTACCCAGGATGCGCAGCTGGACGTGTCTCCGGCAAACGCCCGTTTCGGAAATACCGTGTGGGAATATGCATACGCCGGGGTCAGGAACGCCAACTACGCCCTTTGGGCAATGGATAACTCAGGGATTGACCCGGAAGACCTGAAGCCGCTGCAGGCAGAGGCCAAGGCCATGCGTGCATACTGGTACTACATCCTCACGTGCTTCTTCGGGGATGTTCCGTATTATGAGGATTATGTAAAGGACAGGCCCACCCTTGACAGGGTGCGCCACCTGCCCCGGATGAGCGCAATTGAAACGCGCGCCACTCTCATCGGCCAGCTTGAGGAGTGTGTGGACGACCTTCCGAAGGCGCGGGCCTATGACCTTGGCCTCCAGAGGGCAGGATGGGCTTTCACCCGTATGCTCATAGCCAAGATGGCAATGTGGAACGCTTGCAAAGATACCGATGCCAACGCCCGGATGTGGTGGAACAAGGCCCTCGTCTCCCTTGAAGCCCTGCAGGAAGTTTACGGCGCGCTCACAGAGGATGCATATCCCCTTGGGGATGTGGCTTTCCGTATCAAGAACACAAGGGAAAGCATTTTCGAAATCCAGCACACCTACACTCCCGGCGGCCTCCAGTACTACTCCAACTATGGGGCGGTCCTGATGCCCTACCCCCTTACAAAGGACGATGCGGGCAATTGCAAGTTCAACAGCGTTGCAATTGCGGAACTGGGCAATGAGTGCATAGTATGGCAGCCCATGAGGCCCAACGCATACCTTTCAAACGGCCTGTTCATTGAAGGCGGCCGTGACCGCCGCACCGAAATGTCCGTCGTCTACAGCTGGAACGGGACAAGGTTCACGCGTAGCTGGCCGGGTCCCAAGTTCTGGTGCTACAACATGATAAACACCTATGACAGCAACAATTACCCCGTCTTCCGCTATGCCGACGCCGTCCTTATGCTGGCAGAGGTCTACAATGCCCTGGACCGTCCGGACGACGCCATTGTACAGATAAACATGGTAAAGGCCCGTGCCGGTATTTCCGGCATAGAAACCTTCACCACCAAAGACCGTCTTCTTGACGACATCCAGATGGAGCGTGGCCGGGAACTGCTTGGAGAGTTCCAGCGCAAATTTGACCTTGTCCGCTGGGGCGTCTGGTTCAAGAGGACTTATGAATTTTCAGACTATGGTACGCTCAAGGAAAACATCAGGCCGTATCATGAGTATTATCCCATCCCCGACACGGAAGTAGCCCTTTCCGAGGGCGCCCTTGACAATAAAGCCTACGAATAATGAGAAAGCATCTGACTCTGATATCGGCACTTGTAGCTCTTCTTGCATCCTGCGAGAGCGAGTTCAGCTTTGACCACAACCTTTCCGTGACCAGCGAAAAGGTTGAACTGGATGCTGCAGAGGGAATGACTCCGGTCATTGTCTATGCCAACGGTGCATGGACGGCTTCGCTTACGGAAGGAACTGACTGGGCCAGCCTTGAAAGCACTTCCGGCACCGGCATGGGACAGGTCCGTTTCCATTATTCGGCCAATGCCGGTATAGCCCGCCGGGCCGTCATAGAAATACGCTCGGGGAGTGAGGTCAAGAATGTCGCCATGGTCCAGAAATCGGGCCTTGGAGATGTAAGTTTCGCCTTTGCCGCCAAAGGAGTGGACCTTCCCCGCAACGGGGCGTCAGGACAGCTCACCCTGTTCACCAACCTGCCTGATTCCGAAATGGACAAGGTGAAGGTGGACGTCCAGACCGATGAAGGAAAGGCTCCAGACTGGGTGAGCGGAGTAAAGTTGTCCGGCCATTCCGTTGAATTCACTGTTTCCGCAAACGAAAGCGGAGCGGAAAGGGTTGCAATAGTTTCCCTTTCATATACCGATGTCATCGGCACCGGGTACTCTTCCACCCTCAGGCTTGCCCAGAAGGACGAGGCACCGTACCTGAGCTTCCCCGCAGAAGTACTGGGTGTGCGCCAGTCCTCACTCTCCTCTGTTGTTACGATTCCCGTAATCACCAATCTCCTGCCTTATCTTGGGAACATGGTGAAAAGGGCCGGCCAGAGTGCACCCGCGTGGGCGCAGGTCTCTCTTTCCCCGGACGGCAGCCCCGCCTTCCTTGTAACCCTTTCAGAGAATACCGCCAGCACCGACAGGGAAGCCACGCTTGATTTCAGTTTCACAGACTCAAAAGGCTCCACGGCGCCCTTCAGCTACACCCTTACCCAGAAAAAGAAGACTCCACGCCTCTCTTTTGCCGATGTCAAGGCACTCGTCACTGCCGGCGTTTATGAGTTTACTGACGACGGCGCCATAGAGGGAGTGGTCATTTCCGACATGGGCTCACCCAATATGGAAACAGCCCCCAACCTGAATCCGGCAGAGCTTGACACCTCCCTGAACGGCGTCACAGCCTATCTCCAGACGCCAGACGGCACAGAAGGCTTCCGCCTTGTCTTTGCCTCCTCTGCAGACAACACCCTTCACCGGGGTGCCCGCATCACCCTTGACCTCAGCGGTGTCACCGTGCTGAAGGAAACAGAGCCTGAACGCTATACCATAGAAGGCATCACGGCGGCTGCGGTGTCGGCAGGAGTGTCGGAAACGCCGAAAGTCAGGGAAAAGAAGCTCTCTGAACTGACGGACAAGGACATCTATACCCTGGTGAAGGTCACCGGCCTTGAGATGAGTTTCAAGCACGGGGCCTATACCAACTGCCATGACGGTTATTCCACAGGTGTCTCTGCCCTGAATCCTTCACAGCAGAAAACCAATGCATCGGGCTCATCGGCATCGCCGCAGAAGTTCGATACAACACCCTGCAGCATGGTTGATGCTTCGGGCAATGAGATTAACCTTCTCATAAACAATAATGTAACGTGGAGAAGGTACGGAAACGGCGTCCCTCAGGGCACGTGTGACGTTACCGGTATCCTTGTGCATACAGACCTTGCCCGCTGGGCCAGGAACGGCTGGCTGGGAAGATATCAGCTCCGTCCCATGGAAGAGAGCGACATAGCCCCTGCCGGCGAAGCCTTCTCAAAGGTGATAGTCTCCTGGTACAAAGGCTGGAGCGACACCCAGCTCACCGGTGCCGATGCCGTTGAGGCCGGGCTTCACGGCTCAGGGACAATCACAAGCAACGTGGGCTCCATCCAGACAACGGTCAATTTCAACGACATCACAAACTACAATTCCACCCCGGAAGCCCCCGGCTACTACAAGGGGCAGGTGAAGAACGCCGCGCTTGGTTTTGTGAAAACCGGCGGCTATTTCTGGGGCTCGTCTGATATTTCGGACATGAATGCGGCGCCGTGGTTCTGCCTGAGCTTCTCTACCGAAGGTCTTTCCGGCAGCAACCTTGTGTTTGTGTGGAGCGCCGCCCAGGGTTCCACCAGAAGCGCAACCGACGACATCCAGGGTCCCACCCAGTATCGCGTGGAATACTCGACGGACGGCAGCAGCTTCACGGCCATAGACCAGATCTATGCGATGCATCCCATCGTAACCTGGTCGGACAAACTTGCCGGCGGGTTCTCCGTTCCCGGCCTGCACCAGTATGTGACCAAACTTCCCGCCACCCTCCTCGGGCACAGCAAGGTATGGGTGAGGGTGAGGGCAGCCTCCAACAAATCCCTGGACGATGACTTCCTCACTCCCGAAGGCGGTACTGTCAAGAATTACACTTCCCTTAACACCTGGGTGCGCTTTGGCGAACTCACGGTCCAATACAACTAAGTGCCTATGAAAAAGCTCTTTATCCCGGTTTTGCTCCTGATTCTGGCCTCCTGCAGCTATGACGACATGCTCCTTACCGATGCCGTCGAGCTTGGCGCCGTTCCGGAGGTTGTCCTTGCCCAAAAGGCGGGCGGGGAGGTGGAAATCCCCTATTACGCAAACCTTTCCGGTACTGTTTCGCTGCTGGACCAGGCCCCGTGGGCCCACCTGCAGGAGGATGCTTTTTCCTCTGACGGCACGCTGAAGATTACCGTTGAGGGGAATACCGGCATACGCCGCTATGCACGGGTTGTTTTCAGCGCAAACGGCGTCTCCCGCAGGGATACCGTAGTCCTGAGGCAGGAAGGCCTCATTGACACTCTGTCCGTGGGCGTTTCCAGCGTGGTGGTATACAACAGGATGGGAGACACGGAAATACCGGCTTCCGTCACCCTGCCGCCATCATCGGTGAAGGCTACAGTCCGCTATCTTGATACGGAAGGCGCGCAGTGGGTGAAAGCCTGCTCCGTCACAGAAAACCGTATCCGCATAAGGACGGAAGACAATGTCTCGGCCGATGTGAGAAGCGCAGTCCTCACCCTTTCCTGGACCAACGGCTGGGGACAGAAGATGCACCGGGATATCAATCTCACCCAGGCAACGGGTGCTGCGGAAGGTAACCTCATCGGCACACGTGCATCCTTTGAGGAGGTGAGGGCGATGGCCGGTGAAGACCCCGCCGTCATAACTGACAATATCTTCCTGGAAGGTTATATAGTAAGCGACAACGCCTCCGGAAACGTCACGGAAAACCCCAGGCGCACATCAACGTTCATAGACTATTCAGCCACGGACAAGAGCGTCATTTTCGAAAGCCTTGACGGCCGGTACGGTTTTCTGATAGAGACGGTAAGCGAAGAGGAGAACACTTTCGTCCCTTACAGTAAAGTCACGCTGCTTCTGAGCGGCTCCCAGATAAGGAAATACTCATCCCCGGACCGCTACATCCTCTCCAATGTACGCTCCTCCATGATAGCATCTTCCCGGGAAGTGGGCATAGGCGGCATCCCGTCAAAGAGGATGCACATCGCCCAGCTGTCAGACTCCGACATCTACACAAGGGTCACCCTTACAGACTGCGAGTTCCCCATCCGAAAGGGCGGCCTCACGCCGCTCAATGAAGGTTATACCTCCCTCTACAAGGCAGACCGCGTCACCAAGTTCGCGTCCGTCATCAGGGACATCACCGGGAGCAGCATATACACCTACACCAATACCTCCTGCCCTTACCGCAGGGACGGCAGGCGAATCGGAAACGGCAGCGGAAGCCTTTCGGGAATAGTTGTTTCCGAGCCTTATGAAAGTTTCCGGGAAGTGGGCAGGTACCAGATACGCCACCAGCGCTGGGAAGACCTTGACTTTGCCGACAGTTTTGAAGACGGCTTCTCCGGCCTCATCTGCGAGTGGCGCTATCTGCGCTCCGGGAACAGCGACAGGAGCTGGAGCGCAACCCGCGGCTCCGGCACCATGACCCATACATATTCCACTACCTACAGCAAGGATATGAACACGCTGTGCTACCCGGCTTATGACCAGAGCTACCTGGGTCCTGTTTTCAGCGGCTGTACCAATGTAAACGGATTCGGAGTTGTGCTTGAAGACGGTTCTGACTATGCGTCGGAATATACCGGCAGTGTAGACAAGGGACAGCTTCTTGCCGGCTCCGGCTGGCCCATGGCCTGGATGAAGGAGTACTGGGTGGGGACCGGCGGCGCCTTCCACTCATGGGAGATTCACTTCTCCACGGAAAACATATCGACGGATGTCCTTTCCCTGCAGGTTTCCACGCTCAATGCATCCCAGGAAGGGAAAAGCCCTGTTCACTGGAAGGTGGAGTGGGCCGAATCCAACGACTCGTCTGCCCAGTGGCAGGAGGTGGGAACATATTCAGTCCCTGATATCGTCCTCTGGACCATGACCCAGCCCTGGCAGAGCGCAGGATACAAACCCGTTGACATTCCTCTCCCGCTGTCCATGCTGGGACATGCCGATGTCTATGTGCGGCTCACACCTGCCGATGATGCCGGAAATACCACCCAGGGCTACTGCGACACCAAATTCGCAAACGGTTCCGCAGGCAGCACCTCAAGGGCTAATAACGCCGTTAATTACATAGCTGTCAGATACAACAAGTAATGCTGAAACTGCTGCTCATATCGGTTATCGAGGGTATAGTGATATCCGCTCCGGCCAATCCCAACCTGGACCTTTCCGTGCAGACCAATTACCGCACGGCAAGCGCCACGCAGAACAACAGGACGGCGTATATTGAGGTTTGCGAGGACGGAAAGTGGCGGGGTGTGAAACTGGTTTTCCAGCACCTGGACCCTGAGGCCCGCAAGCTGGAGCGGTACAGCCGGGTTATCATAGACACGGAGAATGCGGTAACAGAGGATGGCGGGCGTGTCATAAGGGATATTCCCAACGGAGCCGTCCTCTCTGTGATTCCCGGCCGCAAGGAAGATGTTCCCGTGCGTGTGAGACGTGTACGCGAACTCACGGACGATGACCTTTACACCTGGGTGAGCATTCCGGACTGTGAATTTGTCTTCAAGTACGGTTCATATTGCAATATCCTTGAGTCCTATGCGGCCCGGCCTTCAGATAACAAGGCGCTTGGCGGCAACGGAATGATGGACTCATGGCAGACACTTCTCACGGATGCCGACGGCTCTCCCGTATATGCCATGATAAACTCAAGGGTCCCGTGGCGCCGCAGCGGAAACGGTGTCCCGCAGGGCAAAGGAACCCTCAGCGGCATATATGTACGCTCAGACATTCTCCGCTACGGGAAAGTCCATGCTCCGCAAATCCGTCCGCTGGAGGAAGAGGATTTTGACTTTCAGTGGGACGGCCCGTCCTCATTCAGCACCGTGTGCGAATGGAACTGGAACGACAATCAGAAAGCTTTCATGACAGAGGAAGGGGAGAAGGATTATATCAAGCGTCAAAAAGTGCTTCCTGACAAGGGAGAAGGGCGTTTGTATACAGATTTTGAGGCATCCACATACCGCGGGCGGGACCTTGACAACCCGGCCGTGGAACCGGACAAGGGATATAAGGTCGGCAGCCGCGGGCAGGTCCCGTACGGCTCCATGCAGGTCAGGACACTTGCCTCCAACTGGTGGGACTGGGGTTCCGACTGCGGCAATGCCGTGGTGGTCAAGTTCTCGCTTGACGGCGTTTCCGGAGAGCGGCTTGTGCTTGACTTCTCGTTTGCTGCGGGAGACAACTATTCCGGAAACACCCGCATGTGCCCTGTTTACTGGGGCGTCGAGGTTTCTACGGACGATATAGCCTATGCCCGCGTGGATATCCCGGACATCACCTGCAGGCCGCTGCCGTGGTGGCAGAGGGAGCTGGACGGCGTCACTTATTATACGTCGGCCGAATGTGGAATGGGCCTTACGGAGCATCAGGTGGTCCTGCCGTCGTCTCTGTTCGGTGCAAAGGATGTATGGGTGCGCATAGCTCCTGTGAAAAAGAATGCCTATACCCTTGCAATGTACGGTTCAGACAACGGCGTCCTTCGCCCCAACAGCAGCATCTGGACCTATCTGGAGTTTGGAACCATAGCTGTGCGTTACAGATGATAAAACTGATTATCATATTGTTCTATCTCACCCCGCTAACCCTTTCCGGCAGGGACGGCACGCTGGCCCTGACGTATTCCCATGGGGAAAAGACAGAGTACATAACCTCGCAGGACGGCGGCGTCACGTGGTCTGCCCCGCAGCAGCTGCAGGCAGACGGCCCGCTGCCTCTTCCGGCAATCGGCCTCAGGAGCGGAATGCTCCTTCGCCCGGTGCAGGGGATGGGCACCGTGGGCATCGAGGCGTCCATGGACAGGGGAAGAAGCTGGATGCCTTTCGGCAGGCAAATCTCAATTGACGAAAAAGTCAGGGACGGGCACAATTATCCTGAGCTGCTACCCCTGAGGGACGGGCGCATAGTCCTTCTTACATCGGCCCACGGGTATAACTGGAGGTACAGGAGCGTGTCGTCCGATTTTGGACAGAGCTGGAGCGCTCCGGAACCTTTCTTCTTGAGCCCGTGGTCTGCATCCTGTGTGACGGTGCTTCCAAGCGGGAAGTGGCTGCTGGTGAAAAACGGCAAGATAGACGAAAACCTCTTCTACCTTCCCCGCAAGCTCTATGCTTATCTTTCTGACGATGAAGGCGCCACCTGGTACGGCGGCATGATGCTGGATGACAGGATGGACGCCGTGAATCCGGTTGTCTGCGCCCCCGGAAACGGAAGCATTTACATTGCATGGTCCTATAGTCCCGAGGACGGCCATGCTGCGGAAATACGCCTTGCAGTCACGGGAGAGGCCGAAATCGGCATGAGCGAGATTACCGCCTTCAGGAAGGCTTCCCAGGTGAAGACGGTGGTGGACGGCAACAAGGAGGCCAGGGCCGGCTATGAGCTTTGGTTCAAGCCGCTGACATCGGCAAAGGCCTCATGGGCTTCAGAGACAGTGAGGGTTGCCACCTTCAATATCGAATACAAGCATGACGACCCTTCCCGCCCGGCATGGGAGGACAGGCTTCCATACATTGACTGGGTTGTGCGCGAATACGGTTTTGATGTCTTTGGCGTGCAGGAGCCGTTTGAGCCGGAGTTCCATGACCTTGAAAAACTCCTTTCAGACGAATACGATGCCGTTTTTGCATCTACAAACCTTGAACAGCCGGATTTCTCCAATTCCATATTCTGGAAACGCTCCAGGATAGAAAAACTCGATGACGGCGTATTCTGGTATACAGAGAATCCCGGAGCCAAGGGCGGTTTTGGAGGCAGTACGTCCCGCCTTTGCATCTGGGCCAAATTCCGTGACCGGAAGACCGGAAAAATCTTCTTCAATTTCAATTCCCATTACGATTTCATCAGTAATGAGGCCATGCTTGTGTCTTCCCGCCTCCTTGTGAACAAGGTCCTGGAAATAGCCGGTGAATATCCGTCATTCCTCACCGGAGACTTCAACTGTGCCGACGACAATCCGGCACTTGCCTGGATAGAAAACTGCGGCTACCTTGCCGACTCCAAGAAAAAAGCCGAAAAAAAGGAAAATGCAGAGTATTCCTCCATGCGCCGCTATGCAGAAAAGGTGGCAAAGGACGGGTACCAGCTGGACCATATCTATTTCACCACGGGAAAGACAAAGGTGAAATACTGGAAACTGGTCATGGACGAACATGACGGGATGAGGGGAGGGTCGGACCACATGCCCATATATATAGATTGGTTAATATCTAATTAAACATCATTATATGCTCAAAACCACATCATTAAGGAACTACAGCGCCCCGGAGACAGAGGTGCTGGAACTCGTTATGGATACAGGTCTGTGCCAAAGCAACGCAGACGATGTGTCAATTCCCTCTGTTTTCGGGGAAGATACCCTGATTGAAGAAACCTTTATCTTTTAGCGCCATGAAAAAGTTTGAACCAAAAACACTGGCGGCAGCGGTATGCCTGCTCGCACTTTTTGCCTGCAGCAAGGAAGAAGCAGTAGAGACAAAGGAAGAAATCCGGAATCCCGTTCCGGAAAAGGTTACCATAGGTGCAACACTTGCCGGAGAGCTCACAAAAGTGAGTCTGACAGACCAGGGCTCAGGCAGCGGTATTGCCCTTGCCTGGGAAGCTGGAGACCAGCTCAGGGTAGTTGCCACGGCCGGGGGCAGCGGCAGCGAAGTTTTTGACATCGACGCGGGCTTCACTGCAACAAACGCCTCGTTCACCGGCACATCCGTAACAGGCTCGGCCTTCACGGTATTCTATCCCGGCACTTATGCCGATGTTGCCGCCATCAATGCCCGCGGCTATGCGGCACAGACGCAGATCGGGAACGGTTCGGCGGACCATCTTGAATGGAACGCAATGGCAACGGGGCTCGCATCCTATTCGACCGTTGACCTGAGCGCAAAGCAGAACGGAGCCATCCGTTTCAAGCTTCAGCTCCCGGACGCCTTCACCAAGGTGTATTCCCTTACCCTCAGCGCCCCGTCTGACATTTTCAGCGCCACCAACGCAGGTGACGTCCTCACCGATGAGCTTGTCCTCACCCTCAAGGACGATGCCTCCACCCCCGGTGTTACACTGTCCTCCGACAAGGTGCTCACCGCCTACATGATGGTTTCCTGGAATGACAACAACATTCCGGAGGGTACAACCCTTACTGTCAAGGTGCAGGGAGACCAGGAAGAGCCCTGGACCAAGAACTGGAACGTGGGAAGCGGCGGCTATACCATCGCCGGCGGCAAAGTCACGGCCATCCAGCTCAACAACGCCAACTGGGATGAACCTCTCTTCTGGGGCGGAAACGGCACTGCCGGAGACCCTTACATCATCAAGAACGCCTATAACCTCCGCAACGTCAAGACCGTAATGGACGCATACCCCACAACCGGCCTTTACTTCAGGATGGAGGCCGATGTGGACCTTGAAGACGCGGTATGGTCCCAGGTCAACCAGGTTAGTCCCCATACCCCTTATACCATCCATTTCGACGGCAACGGCCATTCAATCAGCAATTTCTCAATTGCATCCAATTCCATGGGCCTCAGCTCCTTCTTTGGTGAATTAAGCGGCGAAGTGAGTAATCTTACGTTCAACAGCGGTACAATTGCAAGCGGCGGCAGCAATGGCTCGGCAGGTATCCTTGCAGGTATTGCAAATGCCCTTACTGTGACCAATGTAGATGCCAACAATGTGGATATTTCAATCACCGGCAATCCCGGAGAGACCACCGGCATAGGAGGCCTTGTGGGTTACGCCATCTGTTCAACCTTCAGCGGCTGTGACCTTGACGGCTGTGACCTAACCTTCAGCAGCAGTTCCCTTACCGCCAATAACGTCGGCGGCATCGTGGGAAGATTCCGTGATGCGGCAAGTACCATTTCCGCTTGCACGGTGAAGAATGCAAGCATTACCGCTTACAGGTTCGGCGGTGGCATCCTTGGCAAGTGCGTGACCACAAGCGGAGACCCATCCATAACGGATTGTGACGTTACGGATGTTACCGTGTCCCTTATCGGCACGTGCACGGAGAGTTATTTCGGCGCAGGCGGTATCGTCGGCGGTGAAGCAAACTCCACGCTTGACGACAAATTCTCCATCGAAGGCTGTAACTTCAGCGGCAGTGTCACGGCTCCCGCATTTGTTGGCGGCATTGCCGGTTTCACCCACAGGAAAGTGCTCATTTCGCACTGCACTTCAGCGGGCGATATCAGCGCCACTGCCGAAGAGGGCGAACTCACAGCCTATGACTCCTTCAAGTTTTCACACGCCGGCGGCATTGTGGGATATCCTACAGATACGGCAACCAGGGTTGAATACTGTGACGCCACCGCAAATGTAACTGGCGCTGCGCCAGGCGCAGGTGGCATTGCGGGAAGAAACAAGGGTGGTGTTATTGATCACTGCACTTATAACACTGGAACCGTCACGGCTCCAGCAAGGGCAGCCGGAATATCGGCCTCCAATACCGGTGCGGCAGGAACTATCACCAACTGCGATGTCCTCTCCGGTGCTACAATTGCCGGTACCGGTGACATAACCGGCGGAATTCTTGGCCGCAACCACAACGCCGGAACGCGCATTGAGGGCTGCACTGTGGCCGCCACAATCAGCGGAACGTCCAACGTTGGCGGTATAGTTGCACTGTGCCCCAATACATCTATGCAGATTATCAACTGCTCGGCCGCTGCCACCATAACTGCTACAGGCAACCGTGTTGGCGGTATTGTTGGCGGAGCAGAGTCTGCAGGCTCAAATGCCATTACAATTTCAAGCTGCAAGTCCACTTCTTCCATTTCTTCATCACTCGCCTCCGGTGATGTGTTCCTTGGCGGCCTTGTGGGTGCAATGGGAAGGGGAACCATTGAAAAGTCCTATTCCACAAGCACTATTACCACAAAGCGCACCAAAATCGGCGGTCTGGTGGGCTCGGCATATTACGGAGACTGCACAATAGACCAGTGCTATTACAACGGCACCATGAATCCAATCAACCAGAGCGGCGCCCTTGTGGGACATGTAGCATCTTCCAGGACCCTGACGGTAACAAACTCTTATACTGCAGGCTCCTATACTGTCACCGCCGGTGGTTACGGCTCGGGTATGGTTGGTTATGTGCAGGGCAGCCTCACCATGCAGGACAGCTACACAAGGCTTGGAACCATCCGCGTGGGAACCAACGGCTCAAACGCCCAGGGCGGCCTCATCGGCGGCTCTGACAACACTACCACGGTGTGGAATGTGTCAAGGTGCCTTGTTTGGGCAGAAACCATCAACTTCTCTGCCGTGAACACCACAACCACAGACGGAGTGGTTGCCGGCCAGGTTCACAGCGGGGCAAGCACCGCCTCTACATCCTTTGCCAACTGCTGGTACAGGAATGACCTTTCATACACAGTTGGTTACAGCAGAACCCCCGGTGACGATGCAGACATAGACACCGGTGGAAAGCAGCACTACGACGGCAAGCGCGCCGCCGCAGGCGTGAGCTGCTCGGACAAAGCCGGAGAAATTGGCTGGAGCACTGCAATCTGGGATTTCACGGGGGACTATCCAGCCCTTAAAAATGTAGTAGAATAATAACTATACCGCTATGGACACAAGAAATTATGTATCCCCTCAAACGGAAGAGCTTCCTATTGAAGCAGAGCCGATATGTGCCAGTATCCATAATATGGACGAAGAAGATATGTTTAACGAATGATGATCTCAGGGAATTATGAAAAAGCTATTTATAAACGGAGCGGCACTGCTCTCAGTATTTGCACTTTTGCTTGTTTCCTGTTCAAAGGAAGAGGACAAGGCGGCACCCGAAGAGAATAATCCTTCGGAAGAAATTGTCACCCCGGCGCCTGAAAAGGTGGTGATATCGGCAGGTATCCCGGAGGAGATGACCAAGGTTGGATTCACAGACAACGGCGTGGGCAGCGGCATGGCCCTGGCCTGGCAGGCGGAAGACAAACTCCGCGTTATTGCAACGGGAGGCGGTTCTGGCAACGAACAGTTTACAATTAAGTCCGGCTTTACCGCCCACAGCGCAGAATTTGAAGGGACGTCCGTTGAAGGCACAGAATACACTGTTTTCTATCCCGGAACCTATGCAAGCGTTGACGCTATCAATGTCCGCAACTACACGGATCAGACGCAGATTGGAAACGGCTCCACCGCCCATCTTGAATGGAACGCCATTGAGACTGGCCTTGCCGACTATTCTACAGTTGATTTCACAACCAAGCAGAATGGCGCCCTCCGCGTAAAGCTCACACTCCCGGATGCCTTTACCAAGGTTTATCAGGTTCAGATAGTAGCCACAGATGGAGATGACCCGGCCAATGTTTTCAGCACCACCAATGCCGGCGGCTCCAAGACAAACACCCTTACCCTGAACCTCAAGGCCGATGAGTCCACGCCGGGTATCACCCTTGGCGTTGACAAGGTTCTCACCTCCTACATCATGGTCTCCTGGAATGACGATGTCTTACCCGAAGGCACTACCCTTACCTTCAAGGTCACCGGCGACCAGGAAGACCCTTGGACAAAGGTCAAGACAATCGGAACCGGCGGCTTCACCATCTACGGTGGCAAAGTAACCAACATCTCCCTCAACAACTCCAATTGGGAAGAACCCCTCTTCTGGGGCGGCGACGGCACCTCCGAGCATCCCTACCTCATCAAGACACTCGCCAACCTGAACAATATGCATTATGCGGCTATGAATTCCAAAGGGCTTATCCCTGCTGGAGACGCTCTTGTATACTTCAAGTTAATTGACGATATCAATGTTGGCACCTGGTCCATGGTGAATACCAGTTCAGGGAATAGCTATAAGTTCTATTTTGACGGAAACAACCATACATTGAGCAACTTCTCCAGTACAACCCCCGGCGCAAGTTTCTTCGGCTACATGGACGGTTGTACTGTAAAGAATCTGGTCTTCAATACGGTAACCCTTTCCAACGATGTGGAAAGCACTTCCAAGAATGGTGCGGCTACCGTTTCTTATTATGCCCTTAACAGCACAATAGATAATGTTGATGTGAACGATGTTACGATAACGGTAACCCTTGGCGATGACTATAATAATCAGGGAACTGGAGCTGTCGCCGGTCGTATTGGCGACAATTCCACGGTTCAGAATTGCGATGTTACCGGGCTCACCATTACCGGCTCTTTGCCAGCTACTAGATTTGGCGGAATCGTTGGATTGACTTCCGGCTCTGGGACAAGAGCAATCAGTAATTGTACCGTAACGAATATGACCGTTTCTGCTTCAGCCAGCAAATATGTCGGTGGCATTGTTGGCCGTAACTCGGCCGGTACTGGAACTACCATCCAGAACTGTTCTGTTACACAGGGTTCAAGTCCTTGGGCTGGCATAAATGGCTCTGACTTCGTTGGAGGAATCATCGGCGAAGGCGGTGGCGCCGTAATCATTGATAATTGTGACGTGGTCGGTAACGTGACGTCCTCAACATCTGCTAATGGCATAGGAGGAATTGCCGGTGTGGTAAATGCCAATTCAGTTATCCGAAACGATTGCTCATTCAACGGTAACGTATCAGGAAAGCAAAACACGGGTGGTATACTTGGCGGGGTCAATAATAAAACTAACATCACGATTTCAAATGCCACGGTATCAGGATCGATTACAGGAACGGATGTTCGTACGGGCGGAATTGTGGGCGCTCTAATTAACGCGGCATCTACGGGCTTCACGGTAACCGGATGCCGTGTGGTGAATGGCACAACGATTACGGGAACCACAATGGTAGGCGGTGTTATCGGACGTCTGGAGGCGGTAGCCACAATCTCTTCAAATGTGATTGATGCGGATATAACCGGAACAAAGTACATTGGTGGTATCGGAGGTATTTGCAATGGTGGAACGTTTACAAGCAATAAAGTTGCCGGGTACATTCATCGTACGGGCAGCGAATCGGAAGCTTGTGTCGGCGGCCTCGTTGGATACGCGCAGAATACGCTTGCCCATCGTTATCAGAAGAACCTGGTGACCGCCCGCATAGAAGGATCAAAGTTTACAGGAGGATTGATTGGCTATACCCAGAATACAGAAACCGGTTTCCTTATTGAAGAGTGTGCATATGAAGGCCCTGAGGTCGCAGGAGGATACTCTTTGACAGGAGAATATCGCGTGGGCGGTCTGGTTGGAGGTATTGGTGGTTCAAGTCCCCTCAATATTACAATCAGAAACTGTTACTCCTCAGGTTCTCTGAGTTGTACAGGTTGGTCTGGCGGTCTGTTTGGATTCTTCTCAAGTACAACCTCCACTCTTCTTATTGAAAATTCCTATTCTACCATGGATGTAAAAAGTACCGGGAATGTACTTGGCGGAATTATCGGCGGTATCGGAACTGAAAATGCCAGCAACTGGGCTACTGAAGACAGCGCTGTTACGGTGCAGAAGTGTGTCTCCTGGGGCTCGGTAGATTATGGTATGGGCAGCGGTAATTACAATTATGGTGCTGTTCTTGGCGGAGGATCCAGAAAATCCACCATGACGGACAATTACCGTAAATACGGAATGACAATCAAGAACACTGTCGGTAATAAAAGTGTGACCAACGACCCTAATACTTCAAGCACTTCTCCTAATACCAAGAATTCACACGATGGTGTGGAGGCCGGCTCATCGGACACAGTAAGTTCAGTGGCATCTACCCTCGATTGGAGCACTACAATCTGGGACCTCAACGGAACATATCCCACCCTGAAGAACCTTCCGGAATAGCCGTGAACTTGAGCCACCTGATGCAAAAAATCGCCCGAATTCCTGCATCAGGTGGCTCGGGTAAGCCAGACGGTGCAAAAATAAGGGCAAATAATTGTAACAGGTGGCAGAGACAATCGACCTGAGCAATGCAATGAGCATTTTGTTTATCGCTTTTTTTGTGCAATGAATATGAGAATAAGAGTATTAGTTTGGTGGGCAGTGGCGGCAGCGGCCCTGTGGTCCTGTCAGGAGCTTCCGCCGGTGAATGAGCCTCAGGAAGAGGTGAAGGAACCGGAGGAGGAGCCGGGGCTGCCCGGGATAGAGGACACATCGGCCCCGGGCCTTATCAGCGCGGAGATTCCTTCCGGCGTACAGAGCAAGGTGTCCCTGGAGGCCTCCGACGCCCCCGGACTGGCTCTGGCCTGGGAGGCTGGAGACTGCCTTAGAATCATCGGCACAAGTGCAGGGAAGTTTGACATTGTGGAGGAGGGAATGACCCCTTCCAAGGCCGGATTCACCGGAACACCCGTGAGCGGCAGCAGCTTCACTGTGCTGTATCCCGGCACTTATGAGTCCGAAGCCGCCTGGGAGAACCGCAGCTACGCCGGCCAGAAGCAGACCGGCAACGGCAGCACTTCCCATCTCTTCTGGGAAGCCAGGCTCACCGGCCTATCGTCCTACTCTTCCCTCATATTCGACGGAGACGGCTTTTCCCAGAACGGCGTGGTGAAATTCACCTTTGGCCTTCCGGAAAGGTTTGAAAGCCTGGAGAAACTCTCCCTCACGGCCCCCGAAGCCGTTTTCCCCACCACCAACAAGGCCGACGGCCCCAAAGCCGCCACCCTTTCCCTGGACCTGGAAAACTTCTCTTTTGCCGATGATTTCAGGACCGTGAGCGCATACATGATGGCCTCTGCGGCTCCGGTCATCCTTCCCGAGGGCTCCGAATACACTGTCTCCCTCAGCGGCCCCGGCGGCCAGGAGGAGCAGATAGTGAAGACCGCTCCCGAAGGCGGCCTCCAGATTGGCGGCGGCGTAGTTACGGTGATAAGCCTGGATGCCCAGGATCTCCAGGAGCCTCTCTTCTGGAAAGGCAGCGGCACCAAGAACGACCCTTACCAGATAAAGACTCTGGAGCACCTGCAGAATATCCACTATTCAAAAATGTCTTCCAGCGGTTTCATCCCGGCCGGCGATGCGCTCGTCTACTATGAGCTTGTGGAAGATATTGAGGTTGGGGAGTGGTCCATGGTGAACACCGGCAGTTCGAACTCCTACAAATTCTCTTTTGACGGTAAAGGCCATACCTTGCGTGGCTTCTCAAGTACTGCAACCGGCGCCAGCTTCTTCGGATACATGGACGGCTGTACCGTAAAGGACCTTGTCTTTGACACGGTTACCCTTTCAAATGACCTCCAAAGCAGTTCCAAGAACGGTGTTGCCACGGTCTCATATTATGCCATAAACAGCACCATAGACAACGTTGACGTAAACAATGTCACCCTCACTGTAACCCAGGGCCAGGACAACAATGACCAGGGAACCGGTGCCATTGCCGGCCGTATAGCAGACAATACCACGGTCTCCGGCTGCGACGTGACGGGACTCACCATTACAGGCTCCTCTCCTGCCACCAGATTCGGAGGAATAGTGGGAGTTACCACAGGAGCATCCACAAGGGTTATCAGGAATTGCACGGTGACCAACTTCTCCATAAACGCATCTGCAAGCAAATACGTGGGAGGAATCGCCGGCCGCAATTCTGCAAATACCGGAACCGGCATAGAAGGATGCGTGGTTACACAGGGACCAGAACCCTGGACGGGGATATTCGGCCTTTCCTCAATCGGCGGTATTATAGGAGAGTCAGGAGGAGTGATTGAAATCACTTCATGCAAAGCTTCCTGTTCCCTCAAGACCCCGGCCACTCCGGGCAGCAATCCGCAGGCCTTTGTGGGCGGGATAGCCGGCAAGCTTAACGGCAGCATCAAAAAGTCCGTCTCCTCTGTTTCCATCTCCTACACATCCAACAGGCAGAAAGCCCTTGGCGGCCTTGTGGGCGGTTCTTCCGGTGCGATGACAATCCAGGAGTCATGTTATGACGGAGGAACCGTTAACGGAATGTCCCAGCTTGGCGGCCTTGTGGGCCAGTGCGGCCATGACCTCACACTTGAGAACTGCTATTCTGCAGGAACCCTCACAGTGTATGACGGTTACTACGGCGGCCTCGTCGGCTATGTCTCTGCAGCCGTTACGGTGATCGTAAACAACTCATACTCAGTTATGACAGTTGCCAATACCCACAATGGCAGCAACAATGCCCTGGGCGGCCTTATCGGCGGTACAGACAAAGTTGCGGCCGTTTGGAACGTGTCCGGACTCCTGGCCTGGAATGAGAGTATTTCCATAAATACCAGCACCCAGACAGACGGTGTGATAATTGGCCAGATTCACCCCAGCGGCGGCACCGGCGCCACATCGTTTACAAACTGCTGGTACAGGAACGACCTCTCCTACACTAAGGCTTCAACGGCCCGCACCCCCGGAAACGATGCAGACTGTACCCTGGCCGATACCCGGCGTTATGACGGGAAACGCGCGGCTTCCGGAGTGTCCTGCAGCGCAAAAGCCACAGAACTGGGCTGGAGTGCCGATGTATGGAGCCTGGATGGCGAATACCCTGCTCTTAAAAACCTTGAGCAATGAAAAGAGTGCTGATAGCTGTTGTTGTGGCCGTCCTGGCTTCTGCGTGCGGCAGGGTTGAAAAGGCTCCGGTGCACGTTGTGATGATAGGCATTGACGGATGGTCTGCGGCAGAGTTCCGGGAGGCCGACATGCCTTTTGTCAAAAGCCTTATGGAAGAAGGGGCCTGGACCCTGGACAAGCGCTGCGTCATACCAACTGCAAGTGCAATCAACTGGATGACCCTCTTCTCAGGAGTGCAGCCGGAATACCATGGATACACCCAGTGGAATTCCACGGCGCCTGATTTCACCCAGGCTGCAGGGATAAAGACCATTTTCCGTTTGGAAAGGGAGCAGCACCCCTCTTCAGACATCCTTGTCACTTACCAGTGGGACGTTATCCGCTCGCTGGTGGATTCGAGCGCCGTGACAACCATCCTGCCCTTTGACCAGACAGAGGCCGGAGACTTTGAGGAGGTGGATTATGCCGCCGATTATTTCCTTCAGAAGAGCCCGCGGCTTTCCCTTATCTACTTTGGCACCCTTGATGAGACCGGGCACGAATACGGCTGGAAATCGGACCAGTACAGGGCATATCTCACACATATCGACAGTGTTGTGAAAGGGGTTGCAGAGGCTGCATCCTCAATGGGGGATGTTGTGTTTGTCCTCACCACAGACCATGGCGGTCTTGGCAAATCCCATACCGGCTGTTATGTAGACGACGTGATGCAGACCCCGCTTTTCATCTGGGGAAAAGGCATCAAGAAGAATCACAAGATAGAAGGACCCGCCATACAGATGGATGTCACGGCCACAATGGCCCGTATCCTGGGCATAGAAACGCCCTCATTCTGGACCGGACGGGTATTGGAAGACATATTTGAATGAAAAGGTTTTGGCTTGAAGCGCTGTGCTGCGTAATTGTTCTCTCCTGCACGCCTTCACTTAAGCGCGGGCAGTGGGAGGAAGAAACGTACAATGCCCTCAGTTCCCTTATCTCAGACAAGGGGAACCGCGGAGGCTATGCGGTATTCGACTGTGACAATACTTCCATACTCCACGATGTCACGCATACCCTCATGCTGTACCAGATAGAGAACCTGCGCTTTGCGGCTGCTCCGGAGCACTCTTTCCTTGAAGGGCTTGGAGATGTGGATTTTCCCTTGGAGGGCATTGGCATGACTGCAAGGGAAACGGGCAGGGAACTTGCCAGGGAGTATTATAGCCTGAAGGACAATTTCAACGACAGCCTCTATCTGGCTTTCAGGGCCCGTTTCCTTGCCTTCTATGAGGCCGTGGGCGCAAATTATGATTATGGCACCCTTTGTATCTGGGAACCTTCCCTTGCCAACGGCTTCACCAGAGAAGAACTTCTGGACCTTGGACGCGGGAGCATAAACTATTGGCTTTCCCAGGGACGTGTATGGAGGGAAACATGGGTTTCCCCGGACGGAAGATTCAGCGGCACGGCCCAAAAAGGCCTTGTGGTTACCGATGACATGAAGTCCCTGTACAAAGCTCTGGGCAAGGCAGGGATAACGCCATATATATGTTCTGCTTCTCCCGAATGGCTTGTAGAGATACTTGCCACAGACCGCAAACTTGGCTTTGGGCTTTCCCCGGAGCAGGTTTTCGGGATTCGGCTGGACGGGGCCGGTGACTATCCGCAGCCTTACAAGGAAGGCAAGGTGGAGTGCATAGGCCGGTTCATTGCACCGCTTCACGGCGGCGCGCAGCCTCTCCTTGTGGCCGGAGACAGTGAAGGGGACCTTGCCATGCTCAAAGCATACCCGTCCATGAAAATCGGCCTTGTCATGAACCAGTTCCGCGGAGGTGAGATTGAAGACCTTGCGTATGCCCGTGACGGCCGGTATTATGGCCAGAGCGTATGCATTGATGAAACTCACGCTATCAGGAAGTCCCTGCTGGAAATGCCTTCACGTGCCGGCGGATGCTACCACTCCTATGAAGAGCCGCAAATAACGGACACTCCGGCGCCAAAAGGCTATAAGCCGTTTTACATAAGCCATTACGGCCGTCACGGCTCCCGCTATCACACGCCCAAGATGCTTTCACGCTGCTATCCGCGGGAACTGGAGAAAGCCGCGTCTCTTGGCATGCTCACAGACAATGGCCTCAAAGTCCTGGAACGCATGCAGGAGGTGTACAAGGCGCATGAAGGAAAGATAGGGGACCTTGCCATAAGGGGAGAGCGGGAGCACAGGGGAATCGGCATGAGAATGGCGGGGCGTTTCCCCGAGGTTTTTGCCGGAAGGGACAGCGTAATTGCCGTAGCAACCCATTATCCCCGCTGCCAGGCGAGCATGCGTTCGTTCCTTGAAGGCCTGGGCAGTGCCGCAAAGGCCGTTTCAACAGACGCCGGGAGGCAGTATTATTCTGTCCTCTGCCACGATTATGAAGACCAGACGGCTGTTTTTGACGAGGTTTCCGCCTTGCAGCGCAGTATAAGGGACAGGCGGACAGACCCGTCCGGGATGCAGGCCCGCCTTTTCAAGGAAGGCTGTGAGCCGGACAGTATACAGGTGATACTCAAAGGCATATATATTTACGGCTGTCAGGAAGAAGACCTGGACCTCCCGGAAGAAGGACGCCTGTTCAGTTTCTTTACCCCCCGGGAGCTTTTCCAGCAGTGGAGCATCTATTCCGACGTGGTCTACGGCGAGATGGGCCCCAGCAAGGAGTATTCCGGGAAGGTGGTCCCGTCGGCAAAAAGCCTTGTTGCCGATATAGTCTCCAAGGCCTCGGCTGCAGTGGACGGTGCGGATGTGGCGGCCCACCTCCGTTTTGGCCATGACAACGGCCTTGTCCCCCTCCTGTCCCTCATGGGAGTGGAAGGCTACACCGCCGTGGTCCCCATAGACGGTGCCTGGAAAGTGTGGCCGAGTTTTGAGCGCATTCCCATGGCCTCCAACCTCCAGATGGTGTTTTACAGAGGCAGCAGTGCCGATGATGTCATTGTGAAACTTCTCCTGAACGAAAAGGAAACGCGCATCCCCGGCCTTGAGTCATATAGCGGGCCATATTACAAATGGAGCATACTTGAACCTTACCTTAAAAGCAAAGCAGAGTGAAAACAAACTACGAGAAGCCGGAGTGCTATACTGTGGAAATCTTCCCTGCGGGAAAGACAATGGATTTTGGATCTCTTGAAAACATGAACCCTAAAAATGATGACTGGGATTAAACATATAAGTGCAGCCATGCTGGCAGCGGTGCTTGTTCTTCCTTCGTGCCGGGAAAACCCGGCCCCGGAGGAGGCAGATCAGAAGTCTTATACACTTACGCTGGAGGCCGGTTTCGAGGCCCTCACAAAGGCAGATACGGACCCTTCTTCCGGAAGCATGACCTGGAGCAGTACAGACCGGATTGCCGTAGGGCTTGACGACGGGACCTTCGTCCCCTTTGACCTTGTGAGCGGGGCCGGAGAGGCATCGGCAAGTTTCTCGGGAACTGTCCCGGGAGGCAAGACCGTGTCCGGGAAAGCCTACTATCCCTGGTGGGACGGGGCATATTCCACCGGAGTGAGGCGCATAACCCCGCCGGAAGAGGAGGCCTATGTATCAGACACTTATACCCCCGCCGTCATGAGTGCCGATATCGTCCCCGGCTCTCCCCTCTCCTTCAGGCACGAGGGCGGTATCATCCGTTTTGTGCTCAAGGGCCTGCCTTCATCGGCGGTAAAATTCACCTTCACCTCCGATGGCGGTGTTTACGGGAACGACTCATACAGCGTCACTTTCCCCGCCGGAGGTGCCTTGACGCGCGTTTTCTCCGTCCCTGTACAGACCGGGACGCTGGCCCCTTATACCATTTCCATTTCAAACATTGCCGGAGATGTCCTCCTGTCCAAGGGCAAGCGCTCCTCTACGGAAATCAGGCGCTGTGACCTCAGGAACCTCACCCCGCTGGAAGTTGTGCTCACCAACAACTGCAGGATAATGGAATACAACATCCTCAACGGCATGGAGGCCGACTATGACAACAACTATGACAACTTTGTTGCGTGGGTGCGCTCCATGGCTCCGGACATCCTTGTGCTCACTGAGTCCAAGCCCTTCAACAAGGACAAAACGGAAAAGTCCACTCCCACTTATTTCCAGTCCAGGATGCAGACAAGGGCGGCACGCTGGGGCCATGCAAACGTAGCCATTGTGAACAAGGACGATTACCCGGTGGTGATAACCTCATCGTCACCCATAACCGTGAATTCCACGCTCACGGGCGCAAATACAAAACACGGCGCCATACATGTGAGTACTAAGGGATATGAGATTGTGGGCCTCCACCTGCAGCCCACACTGGAAACGGGGTTTGACCCCGAAACCACCAACAAATACGAATACTACGGCGGCAAGAGGGTGGAAGAGATTGAGTATATTCTTGGAGCCACACTCTCTGCATACCCGGCCAGGGGAAACTGGATTTTTGCGGGCGATTTCAACAGTTACAGCTCACTTGAGAAAACAGCAAAGAGCCCTTACGGGGCGAAGTCTGCCTGGTCTTATCCCGACTACAATGGCAGTACGTCTGCGGCATACGACGTCTATGACACCATTGTTGGGGCAGGTCTCACTGATGTCTTTTACACCATCAATTCGGGTGTTTTCCAGCCCACCATGTACCATGGATGTTCCCGCATAGACTATTTCTTCGCATCGTCAGACGTTTATGCCCGCATCAAGAGGGCAGAGGTGCTGATTGGCGGCTTCCCGGGGAACTACTCATCGGCAGATGAGACTCCCAACCCGTCAGACCATTTCCCCATTCTCATGGATATTGCAGACTATGCGTTCAAAGTTCTTGACGGCAGCAACACCATAAATGACTGGGATGATTCCCCGGGCATTGAAGAAGACTGATATTTTTTTGTAACTTGGCGTCATGAAGAGGTTTTTGGCCTTTGTCTTTGCTGTACTGGCGCTTTCCTGTTCAAGGGAAAGGCCGGCGGCGTGGCAGCTCAGCCTGGATGAAAAACTTGCAATGACGCATGCCCAGTCCCGTTTTTCTTCTGCGGGAGTTCCGCGTTTGGGCATACCTGACCTCTGGTGGTCAGACGGTCCCAACGGCGTAAGGGCAGAGGCGCTGTGGGACAGCTGGGCCCAGGCGGGCTGGACCAGTGATTCCTGCACTGCCTATCCCGCTCTCACGTGCCTTGCCGCCACCTGGAACGAGCCGCTGGCTTCTGAAATGGGTGTGTGCCTTGCCGAGGAAGCCCTGTACCGTGGGAAGGATGTCCTTCTGGGTCCGGGCGTCAACATCATGCGCCTTCCAACAGCCGGCAGGAACTTCGAATACATGGGGGAAGACCCGCTGCTTGCGGGGAAGATGGCATCGGCATACATACGCGGTGTGCAGAGCCTTGGCGTGGCGGCAAGCGTGAAGCATTTTGCCCTGAACAATCAGGAAAAGGCCCGCACAAGGGTGGATGTCCATGTAAGCGACAGGGCACTTCAGGAGATATACCTTCCGGCCTTCAGGATGGCCGTGCAGGAAGGTGGAGCCTGGACGGTGATGGCTGCCTACAACCGTATTTGGGACTTGCATTGTAGCGAGAACCCCCGTCTTCTGACCGATATCCTTCGCCGTGACTGGGGCTTTGACGGCGTTGTGGTGAGCGACTGGGGCGCAGTCCATTCAACGGATGCGGCTTCCGCAGGCCTTGACGTTGAAATGGGAACGAGTACAGACGGCCTCAGGGACAACCCGGAGGCAACGGATTACAGCGCCTTCCATTTTGCTGAACCTTATAAGGAAAAGCTCCTTTCCGGGGAGATTCCGGAAGAGGTCCTTGACACCCAGGTCTCCCGCATTCTCCGTCTTCAGGAGCGTACAAACCTTCGTCCCGGGCGCAGCCATGGCCGTTTTGTGTGCCCGGAGCATTCGGCCCTTGCAAGGAAGGTGGGGGAGGAGGGCATAGTCCTTCTGAAAAACAGCGGAGTGCTTCCGCTTGATACCCTGAAGGCTCTGAACATACTTGTGGTGGGAGAGAACGCCATCAAGAAAATGGCCGTGGGAGGAGGCAGTTCATCCCTCAAGACCAAATACGAAATAACGCCTCTGGAGGGCATCAGGGAGGCTTTTCCCCTTGCCGATGTCCGCTTCGAGCGCGGCTATGTTGGAGACGCCGGGGAAGTCTACTGGGGCGTTTCCGCCGGGCAGGACCTTTCCGATTCCCGCACCCCTGAGCGCCTCTCCGCAGACGCCGTTGCCGCCTCTGAGGGGGCCGATGTAATACTGTTCGTGGGCGGTCTCAACAAGTCCAGGAACCAGGACCGCGAAGGCCGGGACAGGCTCTCTTATGAGCTTCCTTATGGGCAGGACCAGGTTCTGGAAGCGCTTATTGGCACCGGCATTCCGCTGGTATATGTGAATGTCAGCGGGAACCCGGTAGCCATGCCGTGGGCCGGGAGGGCATCGGCAATAATGCAGGCGTGGTATCTTGGAAGTGAAGCCGGAGAAGCCCTTGCCGCCGTCCTTTCCGGGCGCGTGAATCCTTCCGGGAAGATCCCGTTCTCCTGGCCTTCCTCCCTTGCCGATACGCCCTTCTACGGTTCCGAGCGCACGTGTCCGGGCATTTTGCGGGAGGACGGGCATATCATGGACGTGTATTACGATGAGGGTATATTCGTGGGCTACCGCTGGTATGACCGCGCCGGAGTGGAGCCGCTTTTCCCCTTCGGCCATGGGCTCAGTTACACCTACTTTGAGTATTCAGGCCTTAAAGCGTCCTTCCGCGGAGGGCGGCTTCGCGTGAGCGTTGTGGTCAGGAATATCGGCACAAAGGAGGGAAAGGAGACGGTGCAGCTGTATGTAGGCGCTCCTGCGGCCGGGGATGGGGAAGCGTATGAGCGTCCTGAAAAGGAGCTAAAGGCCTTCCAGAAGGTTTCCCTGCGCCCTGGCGAGTCCCGGAAGGTGAGTTTCGAGGTGCCGGTTTCCGGGCTTGGATATTACGATGAAACCCTTTCCCGTTTTGTGACGGTTCCCGGGCGTTACTCCATCAAGGCCGGAGCTTCGGCAGGAGATATAAGACTAAATAAAGAAATAATCCTCACGGAAAGATGATAAAACGTATCATTCCTTTGATTCTCGGAATCCTTTTGGCTGTTTCATGCAAACCATCTGCCTGGACCAATCCGGTATTTGACGGCTGGTATGCCGACCCCGAAGGCTTTGTGGACGGCCGCACGCTCTGGGTTTATCCCACGGCATCCCTTCCGTTTGATGACCAGACATATCTGGATGCCTTTTCCACAAAGGACATGATTCATTGGGAGAAGCATCCGCGCATCGTGTCTGACGGGGAAATCTCATGGGCCCGCCGCGCTCTTTGGGCTCCTTCCATAGTCAAAAAGGACGGGCTTTACTATCTGTTTTTCTCGGCGAACGACGTGCATCAAGGCGAGGTGGGAGGAATAGGCGTTGCCGTGTCTGAGAAGCCTGAGGGGCCGTTTCGGGACCTGCTTGGAAGGCCTCTCATTCAGGATGTAGTTAACGGGGCGCAGCCCATTGACCAGTTTGTGTTTCAGGACCCCGCCAGCGGAGACTGGCTCATGTACTACGGCGGATGGAAGCACTGCAATCTTGTTCGTCTTTCTCCGGATTTCAAGTCACTTTTGCCGTTTGAGGACGGCGACGTTTTCAAGGAAGTAACCCCTGAAGGTTATGTGGAAGGACCTTTCATGCTGCTGAAGGACGGGAAATACTATTTCATGTGGAGTGAAGGCCGCTGGCGCAAGGACAATTACTGCGTTGCCTATGCCATTGCAGACAGTCCATTCGGCCCGTTCGTGCGGGAAAATACAATTCTTCAGACAGACCCGGAGGTTGGAACCGGAGCAGGGCATCACAGCGTTGTGCGTGACATCAGGACGGGCGAATACCTGATTGTATATCACCGTCATCCGCTTGGAGATTCGGACGGGAACCATCGGCAGGTGTGCATAGACCGTCTGGAGTTTTCGCCGGACGGGAAGATTCTTCCCGTTAAGATGCGCCGATAGTTTACGGCTTATCAGTAATTTTTGTTAAATTTGTGATTTGTTAGAAAACAAGTCACAAATTTTATATGTACAGGACACACACTTGCGGAGAGCTCCGCATTGAGAACAAAGGACAGAAGGTGACGCTTGCAGGATGGGTCCAGAAGGCCCGCAAGCTTGGCGGCATGACATTTATCGACCTCCGTGACCGTTACGGCATCACTCAGCTGGTAGTAGAGGCAGACGCTCCCTCGGAACTGGTAGATATCGCCACATCCCTTGGCCGTGAATTCGTCATTCAGGCAACCGGAGAGGTTGTGGAAAGGCAGGCAAAGAACGCCAAAATGCCCACCGGAGACATTGAAATCAAGCTTTCAGAGATCAACATACTCAACAAGTCGGTCACTCCTCCCTTCACAATCGAGGACGAATCCGACGGCGGTGAAGACCTACGCGCCAAGTACCGCTACCTTGACCTTCGCCGTGGTCCCCTCAAGAGGGCCCTCCAGCTCAGGCACCGCATCGCGCACGAAACCCGCAACTATCTTGACGCCAACGGCTTCCTCGAGATAGAAACCCCTTACCTCATCAAGTCCACTCCGGAAGGCGCCCGTGACTTCGTGGTTCCTTCCCGTATGAATCCAGGCCAGTTCTACGCCCTGCCGCAGAGCCCCCAGACCTTCAAGCAGCTCCTCATGGTTGCCGGTTACGACCGCTACTTCCAGATTGTCCGCTGCTTCCGTGACGAGGACCTCCGCGCAGACCGCCAGCCCGAATTCACCCAGATAGACTGCGAAATGTCCTTCGTAGAGCAGGAAGATGTCCTGAACATGTTCGAAGGCATGATGCGCACCCTCTTCAAGAACGTCCTGGACGTGGATATTCCCAACCCGCTCCCCCGCATGAGCTGGTACGACGCCATGGACAAATACGGCTCTGACAAGCCGGATGTGCGCTTCGGCATGGAAATCCACGAGCTCACCTCCGCCGCAAAGGGCAAGGGCTTCAGCGTCCTTGACGATGCCGCCTACATCGGCTCCATCGCCGTTCCCGGTGCCGCAGAGTACACCCGCAAACAGGTGGACGAGCTCACCGAATGGGTAAAACGCCCCCAGGTTGGCGCTAAAGGCCTCATCTACATCCGCGTAAATGCCGACGGCACCTTCAAGTCCTCCATCGACAAATTCTACGGTGCCGATGACCTCGCCCGCATCGCCGCCGCCGCAGAGGCGAAGCCCGGAGACCTCATCCTGGTTATGAGCGGCCCTCAGAAGCGCAAGGTACAGACCATGCTCGGCGTCCTCCGCCTTGAGATGGCTAACCGCCTTGGCCTCAGGGATCCCAAGGTGTTCGCACCCCTCTGGATCGTGGACTTCCCGCTCCTCGAATGGGACGATGAGACCCAGCGCTTCTACGCCATGCACCACCCCTTCACCGCCCCCAAGCCGGAGCACGAAAAGTGGTTCTACAGCAATGCCAAGGAAGACCTTGAACGCGTCTGCGCCAATGCCTACGACTTCGTCCTCAACGGCACCGAACTTGGTGGCGGCTCCATCCGTATCCACAATGCCGAAATGCAGAAACGCATGTTCGAAGTGCTTGGAATCGGCCCTGAAGAGGCAGAGTACAAGTTTGGCTTCATCATCAACGCCTTCAAGTTCGGTGCACCGCCGCACGGAGGCCTCGCTTTCGGTTTCGACCGCGTCTGCGCCCTCTTCGGCGGCCAGGACACCATCCGTGACTACATCGCATTCCCCAAGAACAACCAGGGACGCGACGTCATGATTGACTCCCCGTCAGAAATCGACCAGTCCCAGCTTGACGAACTCCAGATAGACGTCCGCCGTCATGATTAGCCGCAAGGCGTCATACGATTTAAGTGCACGGAACACCTTCCGCATGAAGGTGTCCTGTGCGCTTTTCATTGAAGTCACCGAGGAAAAGGACCTTCAGGAACTGGACTGGGACTCGCTGCCAAAGCCGCTCATGGTAATCGGCGGCGGCTCCAACCTCCTTTTCACCAGGGAGTTCTTCCCCGGCACCGTCCTCCACTATGGCGAGATTTCTCCACGCGCTTCGCTTGGTCGAAATGACAGAAGGGGCGATTTTGTCATTTCGAGCGAAGTCGAGAAATCTCCTTTCCTCGTCACCCTCGCCGCCGGCACTGTCTTCGACGACTTCTGCGCATGGGCGGCGTCGGAGAACCTCTGGGGCCCGGAGAACCTGTCCCTCATACCGGGAGAGGTGGGCGCCAGTGCAGTGCAGAACATCGGCGCATATGGCGTTGAGGCAAAGGACATAATTGCCGGAATACGTGCCTGGGACCTCGTAGAAAAGCGTTTTACGGACATTAACCCCGCAGACTGTGAGTATGGTTACCGCACCTCCAGGTTCAAGACGTCCTGGAAAGGCCGGTTTATCATCACCGCCGTCACATACAGGCTCTTCCGCGAGCCCAAGCCCGTCCTTGACTACGGCGGCATTCGCAAGGCCCTGGAAGCCGGGGCACAGTCTGTACCTCTGACTCCGCAGGTCATACGGGACACCATCATCGGCATAAGGAGAAAGAAACTGCCGGCGGTGGAGGAGACAGGAAGCGCGGGAAGCTTTTTCTGTAATCCGGTAATCTCCAGAGAGCATTTTGAAAGGATAGTCTCCACGGCAAAGGCAGACAACGGCCCTGACTATGAAGTGCCGCATTATGTGGTGGGGGATATGATAAAGGTTCCGGCTGCGTGGATGATAGAGCAGTGCGGCTTCAAGGGCGCAAAGCTTGGCGGGGCACAGGTATATCAGAACCAGCCGCTTGTGATAGTCAACGCCACGGGAAATGCATCGGCAGAGGATATCCTGCAGCTTGAGCGCAAGGTCATAGATACAATATCGGCAAAATACGGCATCACACTCCATCCTGAAGTAGAGCATATATGAGTAAATTCATCATCGAAGGCGGACACAAACTGTCCGGTACAATTACCCCGCAGGGGGCAAAGAACGAAGCGCTTGAAGTGATAAGCGCCGTGCTTCTCACTGCAGAGCCCGTTACCATCACCAACGTCCCGGAAATCCTGGACGTGAAGAACCTCATTGACCTTCTTCAGCAGATGGGCGTTAAGGTCACCCGTCATTCCCTGGGTAACTATACCTTCCAGGCCGATGAGCTCAATACCTCCTACATCGAGACAGAGGAGTTCGTTGCAAAGTGTGCCGCCCTCCGCGGCTCGGTGATGGTAGTCGGCCCGCTTCTGACCCGTTTCGGAAGCGCATGGTTCGCTAAGCCCGGCGGAGACAAAATCGGCCGCCGCCGTGTTGACACCCACCTTGACGGCATGATGAAACTGGGCGCACAGATGGACTACGACGCCACCCGCCGCGCCTTCCACCTTACAACCGACGGCCGCCTTGTGGGCCGATACATGCTCCTTGACGAAGCCTCCGTAACCGGTACGGCCAACATCGTCATGGCCGCTGTACTGGCAAAGGGCACTACAACCATCTACAACGCCGCCTGCGAGCCGTACATCCAGCAGCTGTGCAAGATGCTGGGCCGGATGGGCGCGTTCATCGACGGCGTCGGCTCCAACCTTCTCCGCATCCATGGAGTTGAGAAGCTTGGAGGCACCACGCACAAGATTCTGCCGGACATGATCGAGGTGGGATCATTCATCGGCATGGCCGCAATCTGCCAGAGCGAAATCACCATAAAGGACGTGTCCTGGTACGACCTTGGCATCATTCCGGACGCCTTCCGCCGCCTTGGAATCAAACTGGAGCAGAGGGGAGACGACATCTACGTCCCCGCCCAGGACAGCTACGAAATCGAATCCTTCCTTGACGGTTCCATCATGACCCTTGCCGATGCCCCCTGGCCCGGCCTCACCCCGGACCTTCTCTCCGTTATGCTGGTTGTAGCCACACAGTGCAAGGGCAGTGTCCTCATTCACCAGAAGATGTTCGAATCCAGGCTCTTCTTCGTAGACCGCCTCATCGACATGGGCGCGCAGATCATCCTCTGCGATCCTCACCGCGCCGTTGTCATCGGCCATGACCACAGGATCACCCTCAAGGCCGCCCGCCTGGTGTCTCCCGATATCCGTGCCGGTATTGCCATGCTCCTTGCCGCAATGAGCGCAAAGGGCACATCCACCATCGACAACATCGAACAGATAGACCGCGGCTATCAGGACATTGAAAGCCGCCTCAACGCCCTTGGCGCCTGCATTACCAGAGCATAAGCATAGTTTGCAACAGGTTTCTAAATTAAATAAACTTAATGAGACGTATAGCATTGTTTTTTGCCATGGCTCTAGTCTGCGTAGAACTATGTGCCCAGACATTTGATGAGAGCATGAAATACTGGTCGGAGGGAGCGCTGACTTGGGATGACCTTACATTAAAATCCCCCAAGGATATTTTCCGTACCAACGATCTGTCTTTCCGATGGATTACTGAAAATAAGAAAACAAAGCCATACTGGAATACAGTGCAATATGTATCCACGCCCGCAACGGCACTGGACAAATCGGTATCCTGGCATAATTCCGCGAGGGTGTATGATTATACACTGCTTTATGACCAGACCATTTTTGACATGAATGAACTCTATCACAGGAAGATGATGGGTGAACTCTATGCCAAGGATAATCGGCGCTCTCCCGATGAACTTTATTCCTTTTATTCCAACCAGCTTCGGTCAAGGTGGCAGGAACTTGATGATGATACCGAAGGTGGTATGGATTCACTTGCCGTGGTAACCTTTGCCGAAAAGATAAAAGATGAACTGGCGGAAGTCAAGTATCCGGAGTATGATGAACGTCGATATGTAAACGGTTCCAAACTGATTCAAGCGTATTTGGATTTTGGATTTGGTGCGTCTTGCAATATTATGACAGGAGACTGGGCCAGCACATTCCCTACGGCTTTTGGGATGTATATGGATTTTTCGCTAGGGTATCTCAAGCATATTGTAACTGTGGCGATGAGTCCTTCATCCGGTACCTTGGGAACAGACTTCAGCCATGATGGATACCAATGGTTGCAGGGTGAAGGGTTTAATCACCTAATGATTGGCTTTGCCTATGGCTATATGCTGTATGACGGTCCCTTCTTCGCATTAATACCCCGTGCAGGAATAGGAGGGAGGGAGTTTTCATGGAGCCGAGGCACAGGAAATAATATGTTGAAAGATGATTTCTCAAATACGGTTGCCCTTGCCGGAGCCGAGTTCAGGTTCAAGTTCCATAGAGTACTGTCACAGTACACGAGCCATGAGCATAGCCTTGCTATCAGATGTCTTGCGGCCAGAGATTTCGGAATAATGGATGCTTTTTCGTTCAATATAACCCTTGGCTACGTTTGGAGCATTAAATAAATACCCCCTCTGATGGCTAAGGTCTGCATTCCTTTTGGCAAAGGTCTGTTTTTTTGCTGCATTACTTCACCGTCCAAACACAACTACAGTTACCTGTAAGCCATTATTGATGGCGAAGGTCTGTCGCTATAAAACAGACCTTCACCACGCAATGACTTCCTTATCCTTAAATTCCGCCATTTTTAAGGACGGCGTCTTTTTTGCAATTAACATTTCCGGCCGGGATGCGTCTTATATGTGGACCGGTCAGAAAACGTTATGAAAAAGATACTGTTTACAATAATTGTTGCACTTGGCGCCATAAGCTGCGCCGCCGCCATAAGGCCAGTAAGAATCAATACTCTTGTGAACGAATACAAGGGCACGGAAGGGTTCGACGTAGTGAGAATCGGCCCTGTGGGTATGGGTTTTTTAAAACTTGCCGCTACGTTTTCCTCAGACCTTGACAAGGAGGCTCTCACGCTGCTGAGTTCCGTCAAGGGGCTTAACGGAATCACTATCGTGGACTTTGAAGATGCCAGCTGCAAGAAGGACTTCTCCCGCAAGATAGAAAAGGCCCTTGAAGGAGCAGAACTCTTCCTTGAAGCCAAGGACGGCAGCGAGACCCTCAGAATCTATGGCAAGGATAATGGTAAATACCTTAGTGACTGCATCCTCTACAGCTCTGACGGCGCCCTCATCTATGCCCGCGGGAAGGTGAACATCGACAAGATCATGGAACTTGCCAAATGACGGAAGCCGCATTCCATACCGTCTGGATACCCCTTCAGGAGCGTTTTTACCGCATCGCCTTCTACATCCTTGAAGACAGTGCCGATGCCTCCGACGCCGTCCAGGACCTCTACCTGAAGCTCTGGAGCCTGCGGGACAGCCTGGACATCGTGAAGGAGCCGGCAGCCTACGGAAGCATGCTCATGCGGAATCTCTGCATCGACAGGATAAGAAGGAGGAAGCCGTCGGCACCGCTCACGGAAGTGACGCTGGAAAAGGCTCCGCCTGACGAAGAACTTGAGAGGAAGGAAAGCCTGTCGATGGTCTCCGAAGCCATGGCAAAGCTTCCGCCGGGGCAGCAGAAACTCCTCAGGCTCAGAGTCCTCCAGGGCCTCTCCTACGAAGAAATATCAAAGAAAACCGGCCTCTCAAGCCTCAACATAAGGGTTCAGGTATCCCAGGCCAGAAAAAAACTGAAAAATGAAAAGCTTAGATGAAATATCCCGCCTGAGTGCGGAAGACCTTGAAAGGATAGGGGCCGACGAGTCTATCCCCATCCCCGAAGACCTCCCGTCCAGAGTCTATTCTGCGGTGTCCGGCCGGAGCCGCAGGGTAAAGATAGGAAGCATTGCCGCCGCCGCTGCGGTGGTCCTTGCAGGCGGATTCTTCCTGAGCCGCCAGCCCTCTCCCAAGGACACTTTCGACGATCCTTATCTTGCATACGCCGCCGTTGAGAAAGCTCTTGCAATGGTGGAAGGAAAAGTCTCCAAGAGCATTGACAAAGTAGAACAGGCCTCCGTGCCGATTGAAAAAGTATATTACTGGAAATGAAACGTTTGTATATTCTTCTTGTGCTCATTACCATGAGCGTCGCGGCCTTCGCCCAGGACGGCAAGACCCTCTACAACAAGTACTCAGACCTCGAAGGCGTAGAGGCCGTGTACATCTCTCCCGCCATGTTCCGCCTCATCGGCAAGCTTCCGGAAATGCAGGTTGGGGACGGCGACGTTGACATTGCGCCGGCCATCAATTCCATGCGCGGCTTCTACCTGCTCCATGCAGAGAAGTCAAAAACTGCCGACGACCTCTATGCCGATGTAAAAAAGCGCCTTGATCGCGAAGACTTCGAACTCTTGATGGAAGCCAAGGACAGCGGTGAAACCGTACGCTTCTACACTTCCGGCGACGAAAAGACCGTTCGCACCTTCATAATGCTTGCACGCGAACCCGGAGAGACCACATTCATCTCCATTGACGGAGAAATGTCCCGTGAAGAGCTGGAGGCCATGATTGCCAAGGCCGCAGCAAAGGACAGCCCCGAAGACAGCCAGGAGTTATTCTAGATTATTGATACACATTCTGCGGGACCGGTGAGAAAGACATCTTTCGCGCCGGTTCCGTTTTTCGTGAAGTCTACCCGCAGCCAGTCTCCCCTCCTGCACTGCAGGTTGGTGGGGGAGCCATACACAACGGCACTTGCCGTGAGGCCGGTGCCGCAGGCGAGCGTTTCGCCTTCCACACCCTTCTCGAATGTGCGCACATGGAGCCCGTCAGGGGCAATCTGGACGAAGTTCACATTGGTTCCTTCCGGTTGGAAAACGGGGTCCCAGCGCAGCCGTTTGCCTTCCTCTTCCACGTCAACGGCATTCACGTCGTCCACGAATTTCACGAAATGACGCGTTCCTGTATTGAGGAAATACCCATCCTTTACAGGGGTAATTCCTTCCACGTCTATCATTTTGAGGCGTACCGTCCAGAGAGATTTCTCGACTTCGCTCGAAATGACAGTAGGGGCGCTCGAAATGACAGAGGACAATATGGTTGCAACATGGATCCCGTCCGGGGCGAGGAAGCGGTATTCAGCGCCGGCGGCGGGCTTGATGCCCAGCATGTCGGCAAAAGCCACTATGCAGCGGCCGCCGTTGCCGCACATCATGCCGCCGGAGCCGTCTGGGTTGTAGAATTCCATGGAGAAGTCGCAGTCGTGGCCCTCTCCAAGAATCATGAGACCGTCTGTGTGGTGTTCACGGCAAAGCTGTGATATGCGAGCCGTGTTACGGTACTCATTTACGTCACAGCCGCGGCCGTCAAGGACCACAAAGTTGTTTCCGGCACCGGTAAATTTATACAGCATGGGATATGATATCGGCTAAAAGTTTGATGCCTGGCTCCATCTTGGCTTCGTCCACGAAGGAGAAATTGAGGCGCATGGTGTTGCGGTGGCTGCCGTCTGTGTAGAAGAAGGAGCCGGCAACGTAGGCGACGCCGCGTGAGAGTGCTTCGTCGTACATGGCAACGGTGTCTACGCCCTCCGGCAGGGTGAGCCAGAGGAACAGGCCGCCTTCAGGATATGTCCAGGACACGCCGGAGGGCATATACTTTTCCAAAAGCGAGAGCATGAGATCCCTGCGGCGGCGATATTCGGCAATGGTTTTCACAAGGTTGGCATCCAGAGCTCCGCTTCCCATGAATTCCGCTGCCATGTACTGGTCCAGAACCGGGGGGCACAGGTCCAGGCACTGCTTGCAAACGTAAATCTGTTCCAGCAGCTCTTCCGGTCCTATTATCCAGCCAAGCCGGAAACCCGGTGCAAAAATCTTGGAGAAACTTCCAAGCTGCAAAGTGCGCTCCGAGGCAAGTTCACGTATGGTTTTTACGGGCTCTCCGCTATAGCGCAGCTCCCTGTACGGGCTGTCTTCAATGATGAGAATATCCAGTTCACGGGCAACGCGCACCACCTCTTCGCGCTCCTCAAGTGTCATGGTTTTGCCTGAAGGATTATTGAAGTCCGGAATTACGTAGATGAACTTGATATTCGAAGCGACGGTTTCAGAGATAGAGTGTACCTCTGCTCTATATGCTTTGAAACTCTGAAGGGCGCCAAGATAGACGGGGTTATCGGCAAGGACTACGTCTCCGGGGTTCAGGAATACGCGGGAGCAGACGTCTATCCCCTGCTGAGAGGAGGTTGTTATCTGCACCTGTGAAACGGGCACTCCGTAGCGCCGGGCTATAACTTCCCTCAGCTCGGGAACGCCCTGCGTTGCCCCGTACTGGAGGGCCTTGGTGCCGTATTTTTCCAGCACCTTGGCAGTCAGGGACGGTATCTGGTCTGTAGGGAAGGTAACTGCCGCGGGATATCCTCCTGCAAAGGAACATATTGCAGAAAGGTCCACCTTCCTGAAGATTTCCCTCACGGGACTCCTCAGGAATGAGGGCACATCGGCAGAAAAGAACTTGCTGTAATCCATTGGCTGGCGTTGCTGTAAAATACAGAAACAAAGATAGTAATATTTTTGCTAATCACCGGTTGTTTGATTATCTTTGCAAAAGTGACGTTATAATGTTACTTTTGCGATATGGAGGATATTTTATTTCATGGGTCATACAAGATTGTTGACAATCCAGTCAAGTCAGGGGGAAAGGTCCATAATGACTTTGGGCAGGGCTTTTACTGTACACCGGACATTCAACTTGCCAGGGAGTGGTCTTGTACAGAAGCGCCATCGGCCTTTGTGAACCATTACAGCTTTGAGCCAAGTTACAGTTTAAAGGTGTGCAATCTTTCCGGGAAAGATTTCAACATACTCAACTGGCTGGCGGTCCTGATGGCGAACAGGGTTTTCGAAACCAGCCAGAGTACCCCTGCTGTAATCAAAAGATATATAATTGAAGAATTCCTTCCGGATCTGACCGGCTTCGATATCATCAGGGGCTACCGTGCCGACGATTCATATTTCCAGTACACAAGCCTGTTTCTGAACGGCACCATAAGCCTTGAGCAGTTAAATGAAGCCATGCACATTGGAAACCTTGGAGAACAGGTGTTCATTCAGAGCGAAAAGGCTTTTGAAGCACTGGTATTCACTTCTGCAGAGGTGGTAGACAGATCTGTTTATCTTCCACAGAGACTGGTTCGGGAAAGAAAGGCAAGAGAGGCATTCCAAAGAATAAAGCATGGCCATTCGGTATTGGACTGCATCTTTGCCATCGATGTTTACAGAAATAAAATGAAAAACGATGACCTGCGCATACGATAAGGACATGATGCTGTCGGCAAGGCAGAATATGGCAGTGATGATTGACTACGCCGTTACCTGGTGCAGAATGCCGCTTCGTGATTTTTATAGCCGCTGGCTGGGAAGCCGCATTCCCGAAATGTTTGCAGCCGGCCACCCTAAATTCACACTTGGAATGAGTGGTATAGAACTCGCTGCAAGGGTCGTGGAAAACTCCGGAGGCTCACTCCCGCTGGATGACACCTACACCTTCCCGCAGGAAGATTCTTCCTATTTCTGGACGGGTTGGGCTCTTTGCCAGTATCAGTGGTATAAAAACGTCAGTTTTGCATCCATTGACAAATACGGCTTGTCCATAGAGAGAATCCATTCGCTTTTCAATCCTCTTCACGAGGCCGACATCACCAAAGTCTTCGACGTCTTTGACTCCTGGTACCGTCCCCGGCCCAAATCACTCAAGGAGCAGAGAAAGTTGAACGGACTCACCCAGCAGGAACTGGCAGAGCTTTCCGACGTTTCTCTGAGAATGATTCGCGCTTATGAGCAGGGCCGCCAGGATATCGGCAAGGCCGAAGCCTCCTCGCTCCTGCGTCTTGCTCATGCACTCCACTGTGCTCCGGAAGAATTGGTGTAATTTGCAACTTTTACCTATCTTTGTCCTCATAAATGACAAAGATATGTTAGTAGCAGTTGTCGGAGCCACAGGGCTCGTTGGTTCAAAGATGCTTCAGGTGCTTGAGGAGAGGAATTTTCCCGTTACGGAACTTCTCCCCGTTGCGTCGGAGCGCTCATGGGGCAAAAAAGTGCAGTTCAAGGGCAGGGAATGGACGGTAATCAGTGCCGATGAAGCCATCTCCCGCAGGCCCGCCCTGGCCATTTTCAGCGCCGGAGGGGCTGTATCGGCAGAACTCGCTCCCCGCTTTGCGGCCGTGGGCGCCTACGTGGTGGACAATTCTTCCCAGTGGAGGATGGACCCCGCAGTCCCTCTCGTAGTCCCGGAAATCAATGCCGATGCCCTCACTAAGGACGCCCGCATCATCGCCAACCCCAACTGCTCCACCATCCAGATGGTCCTTCCCCTGGCGCCCCTTCACAGGAAGTACGGCATCAAGAGGATAGTGGTCTCCACCTACCAGAGCGTCACCGGCGCCGGCCAGAAGGGCAAAGACCAGCTCCTTGCCGAACGTGACGGCGGCTCCGGCACCAAATTCCCCCACAGGATAGACCTCAACGTCATCCCCCATATCGACTCCTTCCTCCCCGACGGCTACACCAAGGAAGAAGCCAAGATGATGAACGAGACCCGTAAAATCCTTGCCGATCCCTCCATCGCCGTCTCTGCCACCACCGTCCGCGTCCCCGTCATGGGCGGCCACTCGGAAAGCGTAAACATCGAATTCCAAAGGCCTTACGACCTTGCCGATGTCCGCTCCATCCTCTCCTCCACCCCCGGCGTCACAGTCCTTGACGACCCCGCCCACGACCTCTATCCCATGCCCCTTGATGCCTGGGAGAAGGACGAAGTCTTCGTGGGCCGCATCCGCCGTGACAGCTCCATAGAAAACGGCCTGAACCTCTGGTGCGTTTCTGACAACATCCGAAAGGGAGCCGCCACAAACGCCGTCCAGATAGCTCAGGCGCTTATCGAAAAAGGTTTTATCTAGAATTTCACCACAAGCTTGACAGCTTTATCGGCAGGGCCTTCGGGAATGTCGATGAAGGCTTCTTTTGTGTCTCCGTCATAGCTGCACTCGAGCGGCTGGCCGTCAAGTGTGGCCCTGGGGCAGCGGCTAAGGCCGGGCAGGACAAGGCCAAGTTTCCTGGTGCCGCTCATTCCCTTGTATGAGCCCTGGCGAGCGCCCACTTCCACGGTGAGGCCGCTTCCGGTGGCGTTTTTGCTGATCACAGTGGTTGCAAACTGGCTGGGATATGCCTGGCTTACGCCGTCGTCCTCATAGTGGCGGCAGACGCTCTTTCCGGCGCCGGGAGCGATGAGGATACGGAGCTCGTTCGAGGGCTCCTGCAGGTTCTGGATGCCCTTTCCGGCAAGCGGAATGATGGCCCCGGCCTTCACGAACCAGGCATTCTGGCCGATGGTATATTTGAGCTTGTAGATACCGGGTTTCATCATCCGGTGATGGGCCATGTCGTACCATGAAGTGCCGGCGGGGAGCCATACGTCGCGGCCGGCGGTGCCGTCTGCCCCCAGGGGCTCACAGATGGTTGCAGCAAGGATGTTGTCCCCGAAGAAATACTCCTGCTTCCAGGTGTATGCCTTCTCCTCTTCTGGGTACTCATAGTACAGCGGACGGCACAGGGAGACGCCGGTCTCGTATGCCTCGCGGGCCATGTCGTAGATGTAAGGAGTGAGGGCGTAACGAAGCTCCAGGGCCTCCTTCATGTACCGGTAATGGTCCGGGAACACCCAGAAACGGCGTTCCAGCGCGGCAGAGGAGGTACTGTGCGTCTTGAAAATGGGGGAGAACACGCCGTACTGCAGCCAGCGGGTATAGAGTTCAGGGTCTGTGGGGTTGTTGCCGCGCTGCATGTGGCCGCCAAGGTCATGGCCCCAGTAGCCGTAGAGCACGTTTGAAGATGTGGCGGTGAACTCCGGCAGGTAGCCAAGGACCGCCCATTTGATGTTGGTGTCTCCGGAGAAGCCAAGCTGGTAGCGGTGGCTTCCCAGGCCTCCCCAGCGGTGATATATCATGGGACGCTCGGCATCTTCCGGCTTGAGGTCCCTGTCCCTTCGCACCTTGTCGTTGAAGAAGGTATGGTTGAGCCAGAAGGTGTTACTGAGGCCGGGGATGTACCTGCTCTCCCTGTACTGCTGCCAGTCAAGCCACCAGAAATCTACGCCCTGGGCCTCCAGGGGGTGGATTACGGAGTTGAAGTAGGCATCGGCCCATTCCTTCTGGTCCATGCGGAAGGGCACCGGGGCATGGTAACCCTTGCGGGCGATGCGGCCGTTGGCCATCTTCTCCCCGCCGCTGTAGATATAGTCCTTGGGACCGTCGTAGTCGTCGGTGCGGGAGAGGTAGTCCTTAACGAAGGCGGGGTACACCTTCTCACGCGTGACGATGCCGGACGCCGGATGCAGGTTCAGGGCGGTTTTCATGTGCATGGAGTGGATGTCGGCAAGGAGGCCTTCCGGGTCTGAGAAGAGGTCGCTGTTCCAGGTGTAGCCGGTCCAGCCCACGCTTTCGCCGAACTCGTCACGGCCGTTATACCTTTTGCCGGTATTTCTCCAGGTCTCGTGCCAGTCCATGTCGATGACCATGACGTCGATGGGAATCTGCCTCGAGCGGAACTCCTCTGCAAGGGCCACGAACTCGTCGTCCGTATATGCCCAGTAGCGGCTCCACCAGTATCCGAAGACGAATTTCGGGGGCATGGGGATGCTGCCTGCAATCTTTGCATAGTCGGCAAGGGCAGCTTTGTAGTCGTGTCCGTAGGCGAAGATATACAGGTCCTGACCGTCCCGGACGGGCCTTTCGGCAACCCATTCGCCCCAGTCGGAGCTGTCCTTCACGAAGATATGGCGCTTGCTCTCGTCAATCACGGCCCAGCCGTCGCGGGAGAGGATGCCGGGCTCCATGGGGTCGCTGTAATTGATTTTCTCCGGGCCTTCGCAGCCGTCCAGCGTGCGTGCGGTGCCCATGAGGTTTGCCGATGCATCGGCCCCCGGCTTCCACGTAACGGTCTTGCCCTTGAGCTTGAAAACGACGCTGAGGTTGTCTCCGGAGAACTTCCCTTCCCCGCTGTAGGTGAGCGTGAGGGCCGATGTCCTGATAGTCACGGCCTCTCCATTGCGCTTAACTGTGAATTTTGGGACGGGAAGGTTCCTGTTTATGACGGCCAGCGTGGCGTGGTCTTCAAACTGCGCCCCGGGCTCCCATTCCATGCGGACGAGCCGCTCTGTTAGCACGGTGAAGCGGGCGTTTCCCGCCACCACCTGTGCACCTGGTGCGGCAACGGGATTGTTCTCATGGGCAAAGAGGCTTGTGCCGGCGAGAATAAGAGCTAGTAACAGTGTGTGTTTCATACATTATGTGTTTCACACAAATATAAGCAAAAATTGATTAAATTTGCATCTGTATGGCATACGACAAAGAACTTTTCAGGAACATACTTTCCTTCGACTCCACTTCCGGGAAGGAACGGGAGCTGGCGCTTTGGCTCAATGAGCACCTGACGGCTCCTTCCATAGAGCTGACGGAGGTGGGGGACGGCACGCTTAACCTGTTTTTGAAGTGGGGAGCGCCCCGCGTTGTGTTCTGCACACACATGGATACGGTGCCGCCGTATATTGCGCCCACGTATGAGGGCGGTATCTGGCGCGGCCGCGGCACCTGCGACGCCAAAGGCCAGCTCATATCCATGTACACGGCCTGCAAGCAGCTGGAGGCCGCCGGATGCACCGGTTTCGGGCTCCTTCTCCTTGCAGGAGAGGAAACCGGCTCCTGGGGCGCCAAAGCCTTCTCAAAGACCGGCTTCAAGGCACCGTACCTCATAGTTGGCGAGCCCACAGAGAACAAGATGGTAAGCGCCTCAAAGGGCACCAAGTCCTATGACCTTGTCTTCCGCGGCACCGCCTTCCACAGCGGCTATCCACAGTACGGCCTCAGCGCCGTAGACCTCTTCAATGAGTTCTATAACAAACTGAAAAACACTCACTTCCCCGTTGATCCGGAGCTTGGCGAAACCACCTGGAACGTAGGTCTTCTCCACAGCGACAACCCCCAGAACATCCTCTCCCCGGAGCTCACCTGCCGCATCTACTTCCGTACCACCTTCGCCAGTGACGCTCTGGTGGAAGAAAAAATGAGATTCCTCGACTTCGCTCGGAATGACAGAGGAGTCGATGTGAATGACAGTCCTGTCATTTCGACCGAGCGCAGCGAGTGGAGAAATCTCGTGCGGGTAACAACCCGTGGCGGCGACATGCCGGCTCAGTACTTCACGCTGCCCGGGTTCGAGAGCGCCCCGGTGGCGTTCGGAAGCGACGCGCCGCACCTCACGGGCTTCACCCACAAGGCAATCTGCGGCCCCGGCACCATCCGTGTCGCCCACCGTGACGACGAATTCATCACGGAAGCGGACATCGACACCGCCGTTTCCCAGTATATTCAAATGTACCGTAAAATACAAGACATTAGCAATCAATAAGTTAGCTGAATTACTTTCCGGAATTTCTGGAAAGTAATTTAACTAAATGGTTGTAAAACAAATAGTTACATTTTACACATGAAAGTCATAATAAGCGGCTACGGCAAAATGGGCCACATGGTAGAGGCAGAACTCAAGGCCAGGGGCATTGAACTCGCAGAGGCGAGCGAAGATATATCGGCAACTGAAAAAAGCCTTGCGAAGGAGTGCGTGTGCATAGATTTCACCACCCCGGAGGCATTCAGGGGCAACTACAGGTTCATAGCGCAGAACTTCAAGGCCGCGGTCATCGGCACAACGGGCTGGAACGACATAAAGGCCGATGTCATCAAGGCCTTCGAAGAAGCCGGAACGCCGATGATCTACGCATCCAACTTCTCGCTGGGGGTGAATGCGCTTTTCGCCGCCATCACAAAGGCGTCGGAAATCCTTAAGGGAGCGGGCTACAAGCCAGAAATCGAAGAGATTCATCACATCCACAAGCTGGATGCCCCTTCGGGAACGGCAAAGACCATGGGAGAGCTCGTTGAGCGCACTCTTGGGGAGAAGCCGATAATCACCTCCGTCCGCGAAGGCGAAGTGCCCGGCATTCACACACTTACGCTCACATCGGCCTGCGACGTGCTCACATTAAAGCACGAAGCCTTCTCCAGGGAAGGCTTCGCAAAAGGTGCTGTTGCTGCGGCCCTTCTCACGGAAGGCCTCAAAGGGGTTCACGAATTCTCTGAACTGTTGTAGAAGGCCGTCCACTCCTTCTTCCACCAGGACATGAGCTTGCGCTTGCGCTCCGGGATAAGGAAGGAGTATTCGATTGAATTGCGGCACAGGTTCCTGAGCTGCTTGAAGGACAGATCCCATCCCACAACCACGGCAAGATAGTCTCCCGTGAGGACAGAGTGTGCCTGGTAGGCGGCATCGTCGGAGCATATCACTATGGGGATTCCGGACTCCATGTAGCGCTTTGCGGGGTGTTGGGAGAAGTCCCGGCAGTAGCCCAGCATGGCGTTGGAAACGGGGCAGATTTCCATGCAGATACCCTTTTCCAGAACGGCCTTTTCTGCCTCCGGATAGCGGTACAGGTTGAAGCCGTGTCCAAGGCGGTTGATGCCGCAGCGGAGGGCGATTGTAATCTCCTCGTTTTCGCCGCGGAGGCTCTCTCCGGCGTGGAGCGTAAGGCGCAGGCCGGGATTCTCTACCAGTATCTTACGGATCCTGTCCTCATAGCGTGCAAGCGAGTATGAGCGGTCCTCGTCGTTCACGATATCTATTGCTTTCACAAGGTCATAGTCTCCGTCCTTGACGTTCTTCCAAACCCATACGGCATTGTCCATGAGAAGGTCGAAAAGGGGGTCCCAGGCGTCGTTCTTGCCGGCGCAGGCCACTATGGACAGAGTGAACAGGGGAGCAACTTTGCGCACTGCGGCAAGTGCACGGATATATGCCTCTGCACGAGCCTGCGCATCTTCCCGCGTGCCGAAGAAAGGCGAACGCAGTTCCAGATGCTCAACCCCTATCGAATGGTAATACAGCATCACCCGCGTGTAATAGTCCTGAACCAGGGCCGGGGTTGTACAGATGGCGCCGCACTTGGTGAAAATGCCCTCGAACCAGTCCCAGACGTAGCCGTTGCGGGGTGCGCCGCCAACGGTCCAGACGCGGCGGAAATCCTCCACCGTGAGGCCGTCTTCCAGGCACTCCTTCATGTTGCGGCTCCCATAAGGCGCTCCCGGGCCGATGAACCTTATCTGCCAGTCCGGCGTAATCACCAGTTCCGGATGGTCCTTGAGGAATTCCACCTGCAGGTCCATTGGCAGGATGGCGTCTGCGTGGGCGTGAAGATCGGCACCCTTGGGCATGCGCTCAAGGAATTTGTAAAGAGGCGTTTCGTAAATGCCGGTATCCTTCAGGAAGTCGAAGGATGTTCCGAATTTGGCCTTGAAGTCGGCCTTCATCTCATCAAAAGTCATCATTCCCATTCAATTGTTGCGGTGGGTTTCGGTGTCAAGTCCCAAAGGACGCGGTTAACTCCGCCAACCTCTGCGGTTATGCGGGCTGTAATGTGCTGAAGGAGGCTGAACGGCAGTTCGGGAACGGTGGCGGTAACGGCGTCGCGGGTGTTGACGGCACGTATGATTACCGGCCACTCCCAGGTGCGGCGGCCATCCTTTATACCTGTAGAACGATAGTCGGGGACAGTTGTGAAGTACTGCCAAACCTTGCCCTCAAGGCCAGCCTTGGCGAATTCTTCCCTGAGGATGGCGTCGGATTCGCGGACGGCCTCCAGGCGGTCCCTGGTGATGGCGCCGGTGCACCTTACGCCAAGTCCCGGGCCGGGGAAAGGCTGGCGGAATACCATGTTGTCAGGAAGGCCAAGGGCCTTTCCTACCACCCTCACTTCGTCTTTGTAGAGAAGCTTTACGGGCTCTACCAGCTCGAAGTTCAGCTCCGGCGGGAGACCTCCCACATTGTGGTGGGCCTTGATGCCGTCCTTGCTTTCGAGGATGTCGGGATAGATGGTTCCCTGTGCCAGGAACTTGATTCCGCTGAGCTTTGCGGCTTCCTCGGCAAATACGTTGATGAACTCCTCGCCTATGATGTGACGTTTCTTTTCGGGGTCCGTGACGCCGGCAAGCTTGTCAAGGAAGCGGTCTACGGCATCCACGTAGATGAGTTCTGCCTTGAGCTCATCCCTGAACACCTTGATTACCTGTTCGGGTTCGCCTTTGCGCAGGAGGCCGTGATTGACATGTACGCATACAAGGCGGCTGCCGATTGCCTTGATCAGAAGGGCGGCCGTAACAGAAGAATCCACTCCGCCTGAAAGGGCAAGGAGTACCTTGCCGTCGCCTATCTGGTTTCTGAGAGCCTGAACCTGGCTTTCGATAAACTGCTTTGCCTGCTGCTCTCCGGTGATGCGCTGCATCTCGTCCGGGCGCACGTTGCTGTTGTCCATATTATTGATAATTTGGGGATTTCTTCGTTATCGTCACATTGTGAGGGTGGTTTTCCTTCACGGTGGCGGGGGAGATTTTCACGAAGCGGGCCTCATGCAGCTGCCGGATGGTGGCGCTGCCGGTGTAGCCCATGCCCGAACGCAGGCCGCCTGCAAGCTGGAAGATGATGTCCTTGACGGAACCCTTGAACGGAACTGCCGCCACAACGCCTTCCGGGACCAGTTTGCCGCCGCCCTTCTGGAAGTAACGATCTGCCGATCCGGCCTGCATCGCGTCGATGGAGCCCATGCCACGGTAGCTCTTCATGCCGTCTACAACCTCTCCGGGGGCCTCTTCCGTGCCGGCGAACATGGAGCCGCACATCACGGTGGAAGCACCTGCTGCAAGGGCCTTCACTATGTCGCCGGAGTAGCGGAGGCCGCCGTCGGCAATGACGGGGACGTCGCCTGCGCCGGAGACTGCATCGGCAATGGCGGTGAGCTGCGGAACTCCCACGCCTGCAACTATGCGGGTGGTGCAGATGGAACCGGGGCCGATACCCACCTTGATGGCGTCGGCACCTGCTTCCACAAGCGCCCTGGCGGCTTCTTCAGTAGCAATGTTCCCTACGACCACATCTACCTGCGGGAATGCGGCCTTGACGGCCTTGAGGGCGGTGATCACGCCCTTGGAGTGGCCGTGGGCGCTGTCAAGGACTATGGCGTCGGCACCGGCTTTCACAAGGAGTTCTACGCGCTGGAGGGCGTCATTGGTGATGCCGGAAGCGGCCGCAACCTTGAGGCCGCGGGCCTTGACCCTGGCAACCTCTGCAGCCTGCTTTTCAGGGCTCATGTTCTTGTGGATGACGCCTATTCCGCCGGCCTCTGCCATGGCGATTGCCATGGGAGCCTCCGTCACCGTATCCATGGCGGCAGAGATGAAAGGCACGTCAAGCGTGATGTTCCGTGTGAAATGCGTTCTGAGGTCTACATCCTTTGGGAGCACCTCTGAATACGAAGGCACAAGAAGGACATCGTCAAAAGTGATTCCTTCCTGGATTATTCTGGTTTTAAGCGAGGACATTGCATTACGGTTTGTAATGCATGCAAAGATACACAATTTTTCCGGAATTTTCATTATTTTTGTGATGTTATGGAAAGCTGTATTCTCAAAGGTCTTGGAACGGCGCTCGTGACGCCTTTCAAGGGAGGCGAGGTAGACTACCCCGCATTTTCTGCCACGGTAGACTGGCAGGTAGAAACCGGCGTGGATTTCCTGGTTCCGCTTGGAACAACAGGAGAGACTCCCACGCTCAGTGAGTCGGAAAAGCTTCAGGTTCTGGAGGTTACGCTGCAGCATGCCGGCGGACGTCCGGTGATGGCGGGAGTCGGAACAAATTCCGTGAGCGGCACCCTTGCAAACCTCCGTCTCCTTCAGGATGCCGATGCCTTTCTAGTGGTGGTCCCCTACTACAACAAGCCGCCGCAGAGGGGAATCTATGAATACTATAAGGCTGTTGCTGCGGCGACAGACAAGCCTGTATATATTTATAATGTACCGGGCCGCACGGGCTCCAACATCGAGGCCGAAACCACCCTCGCCCTTGCCCGCGACATCCCCAACATCGCCGGCATCAAGGAGGCGTCCGGGAACATCGGCCAGATTGAAAAAATCCTGGAAGGCCGCCCGGAGGGCTTTTCCGTCCTGTCCGGGAATGACGACGACACCTGCACTCTCATGTCCAAGGGTGCCGATGGTGTCATCTCCGTCGCATCGAATGTCTGCCCGTCGGCAATGGCAGACTTCGTACACACCCTGCAGAAGGGCGATTTCGAGGAAGGCCTTGCCATGCATAAACGCCTTGAGCCCATCTTCAAGGCACTTTTCGTGGAGCCCAATCCCATTCCGGCAAAAGCCGCAATGTCCATCCTGGGCCTGATGGAAAACAGCCTGCGTCTTCCCCTTGTGAAGGCAACCCCCGAAACAGAAAAACTCCTCAAAGAATTACTTGACCAGCCATGGATTTAGCTGAATTTGGAAAGATAATGGATGCCCTGGAAAAGGGCGAGCTGCGCGTTGCAGAAAAGGTTGACGGCGAGTGGAAAGTGAACCGCTGGGTGAAGGAGGCAATCCTTGAGGGATTCCGCCTTGGAGCCATCAAGGACATGTCCCAAGGGCAGTTTTCCTTCTTCGACAAGGACACGTTCCCGGTGAGGGAGTTCACGGCGGCAGACGGCGTGCGCATCGTTCCAGGCGGGTCGTCAATAAGGCGTGGCGCATTTCTGGCGCCTGGCAGCATCGTCATGCCCCCGGCATACGTGAACGTGGGCGCATACGTGGACGAAGGCACCATGGTAGATTCGCATGTGACTATAGGCTCATGTGCACAGGTGGGAAAGCATATCCACATATCGGCCTCGACGCAGATCGGAGGGGTGCTGGAACCGGCCGGGGCTCTGCCCACAATCATCGAGGACGGCGCATTCATCGGCGGCAACTGCGGCATCTATGAAGGCACCATCGTGCAGGAAGGCGCCGTGATTGCGTCCGGTGTCATAATCACCTCATCCACAGCCATTTTCGACGCTACCACAGGAGAGTTCATCCGCCGCAACGCGGACGGCCGAATCGTGGTTCCCCGCAACGCCGTGGTGGTGAGCGGCTCCAAGCCCATCATCCGTAACGGCAAACCCCTTGAGAGCGGCGTGCACCTCTACTGCCCCGTAATCGTCAAATACCGCGACGAGAAAACCGCCGGCAGCATCCATCTGGAGGAAATGCTCCGCTAACCATCCCTGAAAACGGCCCATAATTGCGACCTGGACGTCAGTCATGACGTGCGGGTTGACAAAAACGGCCGAAAATGACTACCTGGACGTTGGTCACGACGCGTGGGTTGTCAAAAACGGCCGAAAATGACTACCTGGACGTCATCCATGACGCGGATGGGAACAAAAACGGCCAAAAACGTGGACGTGGACGGCGGGAGATCAGCGGAGGATGTCGCTGAGGATGCTGGAGGCGGCTTCGATGGGGCCTTCACCGGGGCCTTTGATAAGGAGCGGATACGGCTTGAGGGCGCTCCGGACGATGATGGCGTTTTCCGTGCCCTTAAGGTAGTATGCGGGGTGCTCCGGGGCAACGGCCTGCAGGCCGATGGCGGCTTGCCCGGCCGCGGCCGCGCGTGCGCCCTCGGGGTTGCGCCCGGCGAAGGTGCCGGCGGAGTAGCGGGCTACGTAGCGGAGCTTCTTGCCGTCGCGGGCGGCGGCGGTGGCCGCCTCCGAGAACACCGGCTCCATGGCCTCGAGTGCCTTCCAGAACTCTTCCGGGGCCATGTCGTTCATGGTCTGGGGAATGAGCGGCTGCACGTCTACGTTCTGCGTATCTATATGCACACCTGCTTCACGTACCAGGATGAGGAGCTTCCTGAGGGCATCTCTGCCGCCCAGGTCCATTGCCGGATTAGTTTCCGTGAGGCCTTCTGTCCATGCATCATATACAAGGGATGCGAAACTCTCTACACCCGGCACATATTCGTCCAGGATGCGGTTCAGGGTGCAGGATACAACTGCTTCAAGCGAGAGTATCTCGTCAGAGCCGAAGGCCCCGCGTGAGATGGATTCCAGGATGGGAAGTGCTGCGCCAACAGTGGTTTCATACCGGAAGAACACGCCGTTTTCACGGGCGGCGGCGTGCATGGCGGCATAATCGGCATAGGGTACAGAGAGGGAGCGCCTGTTGGAGGAGACGATGTTCACTCCGCGGCTCATGATGCGCTCGTAGTCTTTCCAGATGGTTTCGCTGGAGGTGGCGTCTACGAATACGGCGCCGCGGGGCGCAACCCTGCACACCTCGTCAACGAAGTTGCCCGGTTCGGACGGTTCCAGCACCGGCAGCCCCGAAAGGTTCACGGCAAATCTCCTTGACGATGCTATTCCTGCAACCACCAGCTTCTTCCCGGTCTTTTCTGCGATGCTGCCGGAATTGCGGCCGATGGAATCGGCAAGGGCTTTGCCAACAGCCCCGTAACCGGCTATGAACACGGGAATTTCCCGGTTTGACGGCTTTACGAAAAACGCATTGTGGATGGCCCGGATGGCCTTTTCTTCCACGATGGGCTTCACCTTGAACACGCACTTGCCGGCGGACGGCACTATCTCCAGCGGGCTGATTCCGGCTTCCAGAAGGGCTTCTTCGGCGGTGCGGATATCGTCATCGGCAATGGTTCCCACCAGGGCGATACCGTCTGAAGATGACGCCACGCCAACCTTGCTGCCGGCACTTTCCCTGCCGATAACCGTGAACGCGCCGCCGGGGGCGAAGGTGTTGCGGATTTCTATGTCGATGCCAGCGGCCATCGCAGGCGCCACTGTGGGTGCATAGAGCACCTTGGCGCCGCTGTCGGCCATGGTAAACGCCTCTGAAAAAGAGATTACGGGAATGGTGCGTGCCGACGGAACCTGTTTGGGGTTGGCGGTCATGATGCCGGGGACGTCGGTCCAGATCTGGAGGCTGGCGGCCTTCACGGCGGCGGCATAGAGTGCGGCGCTGTAGTCAGATCCTCCGCGTCCCAGCGTGCTCACCTTGCCGGAAGCGTCCCGGCAGATGAATCCCGGTGCCACAAACACCTGTGCCGATGAGGCCGAAACCGCCGCGGCGATGCGCCTGAACGTTTCCGGCTCGTTCCCGGAAACTACCAGTTCACGGGAATCCAGCCAGAGGACGTCATATCCTTCTGCACGCAGTTTTTCTTCAAGTATGGTGGTGGAAAGGAGCTCTCCGAAGGTTACTTTCTCATCGGACGGAGCGGCGGCAAGTTCCGTGAACAGGCCGTCTACGCGCTCCTGCACGTGGGTTCTCAGGGAGCCGGTGAACAGGCGGCTCACGATGGCCGCATGGCGCTGCTGCACGGTCTCAAGCGCCGCAGCGTCACCGCCAAGAAGCGCATCGGTGCATCCGCTGATGGCGGAACTCACCAGAATAACGCGCCCCAGGGCAGCCTCCTTTTCCACAATGTCCAGCACTCCGGACATTGCGGTTGCACTTGCTACGGACGAACCGCCAAACTTCAGGACTCTGTATGCTCTTTTATCAGACATCTTGCAAAGATAATCAAAATCTAGATAATGCCCATTTCGCCGGCTTTGTGAATCATGTCGGAGACGTTCTTTACGTCCATCTTGGCATAAATGTGCTGCCTGTGGGTGTTTACGGTGTGTACGCTGATGAAGAGCCTTGCGGCTATCTCGGCCGCGCTAAGGCCTTCGGCACTCAGATGAATGATCTGCAGCTCGCGTTCTGTGAGGCCGATATCCGATATCGTCCTTTGGCGCAGCTGCATGGCCTTTTCTACGTATGCGGCTACTTTTTCGTTAAGCATGCCGGGGTTCACCGCCAGCTGCTCCAGTCTGGAGGCGTACCCGCTCACCGGGCTGCTGAGGTCTTTGGAGATGGTGTCGATGATCTGCTCCTTGGTGTCGCTAAGGCGCTGGAGTTCGGCGTTGCGGCGGTGTACCCGGCGTATATAGCCTATGGCAATGACGATGATTGCGGCAGAGAGCAGAACTATCAGGAGCAGCAGGGAAATCTGGTAGCCGCGGCGCTCCAATTTCCGCTCTTTCTCCTGCACCTCGAAGCGCGTTTCCATCTCCTGGAGCGTCTCATCGGCCTTTTGCTGCATGTAACGGTTTATGTGGTAGACGTAGTCGTCGTGCGTGTCAAGGGCCTTTTCGGCGTTGCCGGTGCGGGTGTACAGGCGCACAAGGCGGTCGTCCAGGGAGCTGGCCATGAGGTGGTCTTCCTCGTCCAGGCTTTCGCGGACCCCGGCGAAATACTCGAGGGCCTCGGCATTGCGGTCTCCCTGCTGGAACCAGCGCGAACGGAAGAGGATGCCGTTTCGGCGGAGGCGGTCCAGCCGGAGTTCATCGGCAATGGCCTGGCCCCGGTCCAGGTATTCCCCGGCCTTGCGGTACAGCTCCTTGTCGATGGGGTCGTTCCAGCGGTTCTTGTTTATGTAGAGGGAGCCGATGACGTAGCAGGCTTCGGCCTCCTGTTCTTTCAGGGCATCTGCCCCGGCTATTTCCAGGGCCTCATGCGCGTACTGCAGGCCTTCGTCGTTACGGCTGGTCTCGGGGGAAATCTCGGCATAGGAGCAGAGCTTGGCTTTGGAGATGAGGATGCCGGCGAGCTCTTTCCGGAAGCCTTCCTTGCGGGCGATTCCCTCTGCCTCAAGCGCTTTCTCCCACGCATCGGCATCCCGGCTGGTCATTATGCCGATGCCCACCATCGTGCGCAGCGCCTGCACCTCCTGGAGCCTGTTGCCTTGAGCCCTTGAGACTTCCAGCGCTTGAAGGGCATTTTCCATGGCGGCTTCGAAGTTCTGCCTCTCCACATCCTTTGTAGCCTGCTCAATCAGGACAGCATTCTGAACAGCCCATTCATCTTTCTTTTGGAACGGACTGCAGGTCGTCAGAATGAAGACAGGGAGGAAAAGAAATAGTCGGCGGAGTTTCATCGTTTATGAGGCTTTATGTCGATACAAAGGTAGTCAAAAACCCATAACAACGGCAGCATAATTAGAATTTAGGACCCTTCAAAGGCAAAAATACTGAATTTTCATTAATCTCAAAACGGCATAATTCCCCACTTTTGCATTAAAGTAATACTCATGAACACTATGCAAAAGAGCTATTATGAAAGTCCGCAAGTAACCAAGTATTCCTTAATGACTGAAGGGTTTTTTTGCGCCAGCAACCCTATTAACAGCGGGGATGCCCTGCAGGAAATGGAACTGGAAAAATATGTATGGTAGGAGGTAATGTCATGAAAAAAGCATTGATTATTCTTGCCTTCGGTGCATTAGCGGTAGCCTGCTTCAAAAATGAATCCAATCCTGCGGAAGATATTATTCCGGAGACTGGATATATAACAATTACCGCAACGACGGATGGTTCCGGCGACACAAAGGTCCAGTTAACGACAGGTTCGGCGGCGAACAAGATGCAGCTTATCTGGTCCCCTGCCGACAGGATAGGCGTCTATACGCCAGATTCAAACGAGCCATTCACCCTGTCTTCCGGAAGCATGAGCGCAACCGCACAGTTCACCGGCGCCGGCGCTGATATTTATACACCTTGCACAGACGGGGGATGGTCGGCCCTTTATCCTTACCAGCCGTACGAGGATGCCAGATTAGTGGGCGATAGCGAGAACGGCGACCATCATGGATGTTACCTGAATGCATACCAGAGGGCGACCGAAGGCTCATTCGACAGGAACAGTTTCCTGATGCTGGCCCATAGCGCCACCCTTGGTAATTTCTCTTTCAAGCCGCTTGTCGCCCTGCTGAAGGTGACACCCCAATTCGACTGCAAACAGATTTATCTGACTGCAAGGCAGCCATCGGGAACTTACGTCAGAATAAGCGGGGGAACTGCTTTTTATTGGAACTCCGGAGATCCTTCAATGGTTGCGGTCCCTACCTTCAATCTAAGCTCCAACTCCACTTCCATAATCCTGTCCGGCAATATCGAAGCGGGGAAAGACTACTATATGTGCGTATATCCCATGGAGATGCCTGAGGGCTTCGACCTCAGTTTCGTGGCTACGGACGGCACCCGTTATGTGAGAGGAACAGGTAAATCATTCACTCCGGCAAGAGGAAGGATATACGACATGGGCGAGTTCTCCATAGCCGGTACCAGCTGGACGCAAACCATTGCTGCACCCGACGCAAACGGTCACACCTATGTTGATCTCGGGTTTGTGCACGGTGGAAAGAAGCTGTATTTTGCCGACCGGAATCTCGGGGCTTCTGATATAGACCTGTTGGGAGACACCTATTATTGGGGTGACGTGAACCCGTCTCCTTCCACTAATTCCTACAAGCCAGGATCGAATATGGACATCGGTGGAAATGTCAGCTACGACGCCGCAACGAAGAACTGGGGCGGAGACTGGAGAATCCCCGGAGTCGACCACCTGAACCTTCTCTGTTACGACTTCCCGTCCACGAGATTTCTTTCCAGAGACTGGGATACCTCCAGGGCAACCAACGGCAACACCTTCACATCGTCCATTCCCGGATATGAAGGCGCCACCATCTTCCTCCCCGAAGGACAATACTGGACTTCAGAGTATTATAACTCCAGCGGCGGCAAGTATTATTGCCTGTCAGCACATTCATCAATCAGCAGTTGGATTGTTTATTATTCGACTGTATATCAACCCATACGCCCTGTAATCTTCAAGTAAAAACTAATAATATGGACAAAAAACAATCTTATTTTTCACCCGAAACAGAGGTGATGGAATTGCGCCTTGACGGCATGATTGCCGCCAGCGGTGATCCTCAGGATTATGTAGATCCCTTTGGAGGGAGTGAATTGGTCTTTTAAGTCAAAGGAGGAAAGAACAATGAAAAAGACTTTACTGTTTGCCGCGGCCGTTCTTGCACTGGCCGCCTGCTCCAAAGAGAGCCCCGTGAAAGTAGAAGGAACCATTGACGTCTCCAAGCTTGTATTCAATATCGACGTTCAGAACGGCAATGCCACCAAGGGCGTGAAGACCGCCTGGGAGAACGGTGACGACGTGTATGTGTTCTTCGAGGACAACACCACCCAGTACGTGAAAATGACCTATGACGGAACATCCTGGAGCTATGCCGACAAGGACGGTGGTACCACCTTTGCAGGCCTCACCCTTGAAGCCAGCGGCAAGAAAGTGAGCGCCGTGTACTTCCCCGATTTCGTATTGGGCTCTAACACCTTCTTCTATGATGGAAGCAGTTGGACTTTGGACGTTGTTTGGAGCGGCTATTTCCAAAAGGCAAATGGCGTGGAATATACTGTTACAACCACTTCAAATGTTACTACTCTCAATACAACCCTGACCTTGACTGCTCCTGCTCGTATTTCCCAGATATTCATTCCTGACTCGGAAGTCCCTGCACCGGCAAGCGGCAACGAATATGTCCTCACGGCTACTCATCTCATTCAAACCGGCTTCGCTTATGCCTACGCCGGAGGCGACGTTATACAAAGCAACGGCGGCATTGGTCACCCCTTGACCGGATACTACGGGACCCTGGGCGGCCAGACAGGCTATTACTTCTGGGGCATCCTGGATGGCGGCGCCGGCACTTACGATTTTGACTTCCAGCTGGTGGAGCGCAATGCCGAAAAGGAATATGCCATTTCTTCCAAGTCCAAGAGCATAACGGGAAAGACCGTCCCCGCCAGTTTCGCCGCCAAACTCACCGGTCTCACGGACAACGGCAACTTTGTAAGCCTGGGCTTCGGCGACTGCCTCTGGGCCACGGGGAACCTGGACAAGACCAACAGCAAGATCGTTGACCCGCTGGAGGCGGGCGAGTACTTCATGTACGGCAAGACCACGCCCTACAACAGCTCCGATGCCATTTATACTGGAGAAGAGACGCCTCTGTCCACTGATCACGATGCGGCTTATCAGGCAAACAATGCCTGGTGTATCCCTACCCATGAGCAGTTGGATGCGCTAATCAGTTCTTCCTACACATTATCGGAGTGGGTGAGTAATTGGACCAGCATCGGCAGCACTAAGGGAGGTTGGCTCATCACCAGCAAGAAGAATGGTATATCCGTGTTCTTTGTCGCTGCAGGCCTCTACAATGGTTCGCTCCTCGGTGCAGGTGACGAAGGTTATTACTGGTCATCTAATTCTTTTAGCGAAGTGGGTGCCGACTACTTGTACTTCGACTACTCTGGAATAAAAACAGACTTAGGCATTAGCCGGGAATTCGGGTTCCCTATCCGCCCCGTGAAGAATTAAACTCAAAGCGGGCAATATCAATCCAACAACAAAAGCGGTCCTCGGGCCGCTTTTGCCGTTTATCACCCTTTATGCCATCGACACATTCTGACAAACTATCTGCTCCGCGCGCGGAGGCGCAATGCCGAGCTTCAGAAGATCAACGAGACCAAGGAGCAGAATGCGCGAAAAGCTCCGGGTGAAATAGACCGGAGCCTTTTACGTGAGCGCCTGAGTGCCAGGTGGTTATATTTCACGGCACAGACTGCGGCTTTACTTCTGCCGAAGATGAATTCAAGAAAGTCTGGGATTAGCGCCGCGTATTGATACATTCAAACCACCGTTTTTGGTCACCAGAGGCCGAAAACGGTGGTTTGGCATAGTTTAAACAGCGCCAAACCACCAAAAACGCCCTCCCAAAGCCAAAAGTGGTGGTTTGCGTGTATCCGCCCCGGCCGCCAGAGTCCACGCCCCGGTCGCCAATCCCCCCCGGCTACCAATATATGACAAAAAATGCTTACCTTTGTGGACTATGATTAAAGTGCTGGGCATATTCGGGTTCCTGAGTTTCAGTTTCGTAGACCTGCTGGACATTGTGATGGTGGCAGCCATCCTGTTTTTCCTGATCAGAGGTGTGCGGAAAGATACTTCGGTGCTTAATATCCTGCTGGTGCTTGCGGTACTGCTGCTGCTCCAGACAGTGGTTAACGCCCTTGGCATGCGCATGATGACAGCGCTCATGAACGCCCTCCTGGACGTGGGCGTGCTGGCGCTCATCATAATCTTCCAGCCGGAAATCCGCCATCTCCTTAACCGCCTTGCCGTCACTTCCGGCATTACCAGAAGGACGGGCGAGATATTCAACCGCCTGTTCGGCGTGAAGGAGGAGAAGATGGGGAGCCGCTCGGTAGAGGAGCTGGGAGAGGCCGTGCGTGCAATGAGCGCAGAGAAAACGGGTGCGCTCATAGTCCTGCAGCACAAGTCATCGATGGAAGAGTACATTGCAACGGGAGACAAGTTCGAGGCAGAAATCAACCGCCGCCTCATCATGAACATCTTCTTCAAGAATTCCCCGCTGCATGACGGTGCAATGATAGTTATCGGCAACCATATAGCCGCGGCGCGCTGCCAGCTGCCAATGACCAACCGCACGGACATTCCCGCGCATTACGGGATGCGGCACAGGGCTGCTATCGGCCTCAGTGAAGACACTGACGCAGACGTCCTGGTGGTTTCCGAGGAGACCGGCAACGTGAGCTTCGTCCGCGGAGGTGAGATTACCACCGTCCAGGACATGAAGCAGCTCCGGTCCCTGCTGGTGAGCATAATGGAGGAGGCATAATGACAGACGCAAGGCTCGAGGCAAAACTTGGTTTCGACAGGGTGAGGGCTGCAATTGAGGCCCGCTGCTCTACCGATTATGCATCGGCAAGGGTTGAAGGGGAGGAATTCTGCACGGACGCTGAAGAAATTCACCGCCGCCACCTCCTTGCCGACGAGATGCGCCTCATCCTCATGTTCGAGGACTCCTTCCCCACAAGCGGCTACATCGACGCGATTCCTTTCCTCAAGCCCATTGCCGAAAGGGGCACCATCGACCTTCTCTCCCTTGGGAAGCTGCGCACCCTTCTGGATACGCTGAAAAAGGCCCTGGGCTTCTTCCACACAGTGAAGGAGGGCATATATCCCAACCTGCAGCACCTGGCTTCAGGGCTCGCTGTCCCGCAGGCGGTGAAGCTCAGGATAGACTCCATCCTGGACAGGCACGGGGAAATCAAGGACACCGCCTCTGACGAGCTCTACAGCATCCGCCGGAGTATCCGCGACAAGGAAACCGGCATGTCCAGGAGGATGAACGCCATCCTCGCAAAGGCCCGCCAGGACGGTCTGGTGGATGCCGATGCCGGCGTCGCCCTCAGGGACGGGAAGATGCTCATCCCTGTACCATCGGCAAAGAAAAAGAGCTTCCCGGGCTTCATTTATGACGAATCGGCAACGGGAAAAACCACCTTCATCGAACCGGCCGAAATCGTTGCCCTTGAGAACGAAATCCAGGAACTGCGCTTTGCCGAAACCCGCGAAATCGCCAAAATCCTGTATGAGTTTTCCGAGTTCCTGCGCCCCTTCGTGCCGGAGCTCATCGACGGCGCGACGTTCATCGGCGAGCTGGACTTCAACATGGCAAAGGCCCACGTGGCGCTGGACTACATCGCCGGCATGCCGATAGTCTCCACCGACGGCACCCTCTCCCTCCGGAAGGCCCGTCATCCGCTGCTGGAGGCCTCCCTCCGCAAGGAGCGCAAGGAGATAGTCCCGCTCACCATCGGCCTTACTCCCGCAAAGAGGATCCTTCTCATATCCGGCCCCAACGCCGGCGGAAAGAGCGTCTGCCTCAAGACGGCCGGCCTCCTGCAGTACATGTTCCAGTGGGGCATGCTCATTCCCACCTCCGAAACGTCGGAACTGCCCGTTTTCAAGCGTATAATGGTCTCCATCGGCGACGACCAGTCCCTGGAGAACGACCTCTCCACCTACAGCTCCTTCCTTGCCGACATGAAATCCATGCTCTCCGAGGCCGATTCCGACACCTTCATCCTCATCGATGAATTCGGCTCCGGAACAGAGCCAACAGCGGGCGGCGCCATTGCCGAGGCCATCCTCCACGCCCTTGACGAGAAGGGCGCCTACGGTGTAATCACCACTCACTACTCCAACCTCAAGGTCTACGCCTCCGGTGCCGATACCGGCGTCATCAACGGCGCCATGCAGTTCGACGCCGCCACCGTGACGCCGCTCTTCCGCCTGGAAACAGGCCTTCCCGGCTCGTCATTCGCCTTCGAGATGGCCCGCAAGATGGGCCTCCCTGAGAGTGTGGTGCACGATGCCGAACAGCGCGCCGGCGACAGCTTCGTGGGTATGGAGCGCAACCTCCGGAAGATTGCCAGGAGCCGCCGCGCCCTTGACGAGAAGCTCACCCGCATCCGTGCCACTGACAAGACCCTGGAAGGCCTCACCGACAAGTACGAAAAGGAGCTCCGGGACATCAAGGACCAGCGAAAGGCCATCATCGACGACGCCCGCCGCGAGGCCGAAAAGATAGTGAAAAACGCCAATCGGCAGGTAGAGAGCACCATCCGCACCATCCGCGAATCGCAGGCCTCGAAGGAAGAGACGAAAGAGGCCCGTGCCGAACTCCAAGGCTTCCTTGGCGCTCTTGCCGAGGGCCGCACCCGCCGCGACGAATACATCGAAGGCAAGCTCAAGACCGTGCAGCAGCGCAAGGAACGAGACCTCTCCCGCAAGGTAAAACGTGCCGATGGCGAAACCCTCCGCCAGATGGCAGAGAAGGAGGAGGCGGCCCGCAAGGAAGCAGCCTTCCGCAGCGCTCCGCTCAAGGTAGGGGAGAAGGTGCGCGTGAAGGACAGCGGCATGGTTGGAGAGGTGTCCAAGGTGAGTACGAAAGCCGTTACCATAATTATAGGAAATATAAGTTCCAAGCTGCCTCTGGACCGCGTGGAACGCATAACTGCAGGGGAGTTCAAGGCGGCTGCGCCCAAGGCCGCAGAGCGTCCCAGGCAGGTATATGACACCGGCCTGCAGGAGCGTAAGGCTCACTTTTCCACTGAGATAGACCTCAGGGGAGAGCGGGTGAACGATGCTCTTGAAGCGGTGATGAAATATGTTGATGATGCCATCATGCTGGGTGTTCCTTCGGTGCGAATTTTGCATGGTAAAGGAACAGGTGCGCTCCGTGAGGAAATCCAGAAATTCCTCAGGACCGTACCCGGCGTCGCATCCGCTCAAGACGAAGACATCCGTTTTGGAGGAAGCGGAGTCACCGTCGTTAAATTTGACTAAAACCGATGAACCTACAACCTACATCCAAACTTGGCACTCAGGGAGAGCAGATGGCATGCGACTTCCTTGAAACCCGCGGGCACCATATTTTGGACCGCAACTGGAGGGGAGGCCACCTGGAGATAGACATAGTGTCAGAAGCTCCCGACGGCGTCCACTTCGTTGAGGTGAAAGCCCGTACCGCTCCATCCGCGGCGCCCCTCGACAAACAGGTGACACCCGTAAAGCAAAAGCGCATCTGCGCCGCCGCCCTCCAATACCTTAACTCACACGCACTCAGCGGCAAAGAAGTTTTCTTTGACGTTGTATCCGTCCTTTTTGATGGTCCCCAGACCATGCTCAAATATTATCCGCAGGCCTGGATTCCCATGTTTACATAACCACACACAAAACACACTATGAATAACCACAGATACTGCGTCATAATGGCAGATGGAACAGGTTCCCCCTACCAGTTAAGGCTCACTTATGACCGTTTTACAGGCGTAGTACCCGAAGGCAACATCCTCGTTGTCACCCTTGAAAAATTTGCAGAGAGCGCCCGTCGCATCCTTCCCGAACTCCCTCCGGAGAATCTTCTTTCAGAACCTTTTGCACGCAAGACGGCCCCATGCATGGCGCTTGCAGCATATACTCTTCTTACCCGTGACCCCGATGCCGTCCTGGTGGCAACCCCGTGGGACCTTGTGATCCGTGACCAGGAACTCTTCTCCCGTACGGTGTCCGAGGCTTTCGACTACGTGGAACAGAACGACGTCCTGATGACCCTTGGCATAGTGCCCAAGACTCCGGATGTGAACTTCGGTTACATCCAGGTCAAGGAAGGCCGAAATGCCCATCTCATGGCCGGCCCGCTGCAGGTGAAGACCTTCACCGAAAAACCCAGTGCGGAACTGGCAGAAGTTTTTGTGCGCACCGGCGAGTTCTTCTGGAACAGCGGTATCTTCGTCTGGAAGGCATCCACCATTGCCAAGGAAATGGAGACATATATTCCTGAGGTCACGGAACTCTTCCGCGGCTGGCAGGACCACATCACCGAACCCGCCTTCGTCGAGCGCGCCTACTCCGAATGCCCCAAGGTCTCCCTGGACTACGGCGTCATGGAGCGCACCGCCCGCGCCTGGCTCTACCCCGCCCGCTTCGGCTGGGCCGACATTGACCGGCTATAACTAAACTGGAACTTCTGAAAAGTACCAACATATTGTGATTTTTTTGTTGCAAATCTGGTTTTCTTGTATTATTTTTGCAAAAATCACAATGTGTTGGGATATGGACAGTATCGGAAAGCAAATAAAGGAAAGACGAAAAAGCCTCAAAGTAACCCAGCGGCAACTGGCGGAGTTGTCCGGGGTGGGTATTAATACACTCACCAAGATTGAAAGGGACGAGGCCAACCCCAGCCTTAGAATCATAGAGAAGATCCTTGATACGCTCGGGCTGGTATTAACTACAACCGTTAAACCCGTCAATCTATAATGAGACAAGCTTTTGTATACAACAACGGCCGTCTTGCCGGTTTGCTCACGGAGGCCTCGCCGTCAGAATACATATTCCGCTATGACGATGTCTATTTTGCAGACAAAGATGCTCCTGCCATAAGCTTGACAATACCCAAAAGCAGGCAGGAGCACCATATGCCTTTTTTGTTTCCTTTTTTTGCGAATATGCTTTCTGAAGGGCACAACAGGACAGTCCAGGCCGCAATCCATAAACTTGACAGGGAGGATGATTTTGGGATTCTTCTGGCAACGGCGCAAACAGACACACCTGGAGCAATAACAGTGAAGCCATTATGACCAATATACCGTTTCATCAATACACTGCCACCCAATTGCGGCATTTGACCGGAGGTGTTGCGGTTTCGCCAATTCTTCCCTTCGAGAGCCCGTCGGCAGAAATCACAAAGCTGAATGAGAACAGGGGGAGAATATCTCTCTCAGGAGCGCAGAGCAAGTATTCGGTTCTTATAAGGGACGGCAAGTTTCAGCTTACTTCTGAAGGAGAACAGGGAACCCATATACTTAAGCCGGCGCTCACGGATTTTGAAAACTACGCCGACAGTCCTGCCAATGAGCACCTGACTATGGAAATTGCCAGGCTGGTTTTCCATATAGATACTGCAGCCAATGCCTTATGCTTTTTCAAAAGCGGAGAGGCGGCTTATATAACCCGCCGATACGATTATGCCCCCGACGGGACCAAAATCCAGCAGGAAGATTTTGCATCACTTGGTGGAATCTCGGCCGACAGATACGGACGCGATTACAAATACACCGCACTGAGCTACCAGGATATAGGTGACCTGATAAAAAAATTCATTCCAGCCTGGAGGATAGAGATTGTCAAATTCTTTGATCTGATACTGTTCAATTTCTTGTTCTCCAACGGAGATGCCCATTTGAAAAACTTTTCCGCACTAAGAAACCCGGCAGGAGATTACAGGCTTTCTCCGGCTTATGATCTCATAAATACCAGTATTCATCTGCCTGGTGACAGTGTGTTTGCTTTACAAAAGGGATTATTCGCCGACGGGCGCTCTTTCCCTCTTGGATTAGGAAACAAAGACTTTTATGAATTTGGCCTGGCGCTGGGTATTCCAGAAACAATTGTCAGAAGAGAATTGGACCGCTTTACTGCCGATTATCCGGTAATTGAATCAATGGTCCGTTCCTCTTTCCTGTCAGACCACGCAAAAGAGTCATACTATTCGCTTTATCATACCCGTCTGGTGTCATTCCTTAGGGCGTGAATGGTTCTGGCTCACCCACAGCGTCCCGCCCGGCTCCCGCATCCTCCAGGGCTCTCCCCAGGAGTCTTTCGCCGACGGCGCCGGTATCTGAATCAGAGGTCTTTCAGCAGGTAGTTTATGCTCTGGCCGGCAGGGAGATTGAGTCTCTTGCGAAGACGGTAGCGGGCCATTTCAACGCTTCTGACAGAGATATTCATCAAATTGGCAATCTCTTTGGTGGAAAGATTCAGCTTGGTATATACGCACAGCTTCATGTCTGTCTTGGAGATGCCAGGATAGGTGTTTTTAAGCTTGTCAAGGAGGCCGTCATAGATTACGTTGAAATACTCTTCTGACTTTTCCCAGTCGCTTTCGTCTTCAAGAAAGCTGTCAATGAGCCGGGCTGTATCTTTTGAGGCCTTGTCAGGGTCTGAGAGACTGTCCTTGATCTCATTGAGCCAAACATTGCGCTGAGCGTTGTTGAAGGTTATGTTTGCGAGCTCTTTTGTTTTGGATTTAAGGTCAGATTTGAGTTGGGTCCGCTCCCTTGTTTCCTTTTCTTTACTCTTGTAGTATGCCCGGATGCCATAAGCAATGAGAAGTATGATTACCATGTACCCGGCGAGGGCATATCCCGTGAGATACCAGGGCCTCAAGACCCTTAAGGCTAATGAGCATGATATATCCGGTGAATCCTTAAGTCGCAAAGATATCGTATGGTTTCCAAACGGCAATGATGAGACCTGAATGGGCTGATTGAGGTTGACGGGAGACCATACTCCAGGAGCATTGTCGGTGGAGACCTCGGCAGCATTGTTGTTGAAGTTTCCGGCAGCGTATATCTTTACCGTATTCATATTGTATGGAACACGGATACGGTTTCCGGTAACATACATGCTCCGGCTTTGTCTGGTTCCGAGCAGTTCTATCACCGGAACAGTGAGAGACTCATTTATTATTCTGGGACCGTAGCATGTCCTTATTCCGTTAAGAAGGCCGAAAGCATAGGTGTTTTCTCCAACAGGAAAAGGTTTTGTGCTTTTCCCGCGTCCGGAAGGGTCGCCATAGGAACGCTCGAAAGCAGACAGGTCCTCGTCTGCCCTTGTGTCTCTTTCCAGTTCTGATGTTACTGGATTGATTGAATATCCTTCCCTGTTGCAAAAAAACAGGAGCTGGTTGTCAAGGGTTGCCGAAAATATGAAATCCGATTCCTTTTTTACGAGTTCGTGGTTTCTTCTGTCTGTCACTTCCTTTCTGTCATAGTCAATCGTGAGGCAGATAAAGCCCATTCGCCAGTCCCTGATCCATATTCTGTCAGTATCATCGATATCGATATTACGACAGAGCTCACCGTAATTCTTTATCATTGAGACAAATGATACTTTTCCGTTGGCTATTCTGAATAGAGCGAGTCCGTTGTATGTGCCGCAGACGATGGTGCTTCTGTCCCGGTTGCACTGTACCATGCTCAATACGCCGGAGTCCATGAATACCGGATGTGCCCTGAAGTTCCCGTCAAGTGTATATAAGCCCAAATCATGCGCAATATACGGGATTCCTTCAAAGACATACACATTCCAAACAGATCCGGAGATGCCTTCAATTGGCAAAATAGCATTGTCCTTTATCAGAAAAGCCCCTTTATTTGTGCCGATGAGAAGCCTCCCTTCCCCGACGGGAACGACGCCATGCACTCTTCCGAGCCGCGAATCCTGCAGATAGTAGTCCTGTGAACTCCCATCTATCCTTGCTATTCCGGCTTCCATTCCGAGCCAGATATCGCCGTTGAAGTCTCTTGACATGGACAGGATGGTGGCGCTTGAAAACTCAGGTGAACGATATGAGTCCATCTGAAGGGTGCCGTCGGCGCCGACGATGAAGCATCCCCCCTGGGTGGTCCCGACCATGACATGGCTGTTATCGAAGCCGGCGAGTGAGAATATCTTCAGTCGGGAAAGTACTTTGTTTGTCGATGAATCAAGCGCAGTGAGTTTTCCGCCCCTGAGTTCCATAAGCCCGGTTCTCTCCAGTGCCAGAATCAGTTTGTTTCCGCAAGAGACGATATTCATGATGCGGTCTTCTGTCTTGCCGATGGGAAGAAGGCTGCCTGCCGGATTAATGAGGCACAGGTCCTGACCATCCTGAACGAAGATCTGCCCGTTGACTTCGTGCATGAATCTGAAATGGGAAGCCGGCAGGATTTCAATGATTTCACCGTCGGCCGGATTGAAAACACATATTCTGCTGAAGTTTTGGAAATAGACTTTTCCCTCTGCCGTCAGCCCGATTCTCCAGAAATCCTGGTTGGGAACGGAATAATAGTCGCTTACTACAGAATGGTAGATATAATGACCTGGCATATCTTCTTCCCACCAGCCGAAACCGTTGTTCCCCGCTGAATAGATGCGTCCGGTTTTTTCGTCATATTTTATGTCGTGCAAGACCATCACTCGGGAGTCGTAGTGCCTGATGAGTCTTGCACCGTCGTATACGAAGAGTCCGTCGTTTGTGGCAAAAAACACCCTGGATGAACTGTGGCAGATACCCCATACCTTGGACTCGTCAACGAGGTTCTTCTCGTCAGAAATCCGTTCTCCATGCCTGTATCCCAAATGCTCGGAATAAGCTGTAGTGCTGTATAGCATGAACACGGCAAAGAGTAATATAATTTGTAGATATTCTTTTCTCATGGCGATTGCAAATATAAGAAAATAAGGCTGTAGAGCAAAATGTAGTAGTTTTGTAGGGGTGTATTCTTTGTTCACGCATGTGAGAACACATATATTTGCGGAAACTAACCATCTCTGGTATGAAACTAAAAACAACGCTTGCGATTGTCCTTGCCTGCTTCCTGTGTTTCGGAGTGGGTATAACCGCAGTGGCACAGAAAGCGTCCCCGGTCAGCGGGCGTGTGGTTGATTCTGCCGGTGAGCCCCTGATTGGCGTTGCAATCACCGTTCAGGGTGCATCTACAGTGGGTACAATCACCGACCTTGACGGTAACTTCACGATTACCGCGCCGCAAGGAGCTACACTTCTTTTCTCTTCCCTTGGTTTTCAAGACACATCACTCAGAATAGATGGCCGCAAGGATATTGTGGTTGTCATGCAGGAAGATTCTGAACTGCTCTCTGAAGTGGTCGTCGTCGGTTATGGCGTCCAGAAGAAAGAGAGCGTAGTGGGTGCCATTACGCAGGTGAAGGGTGAAAGCCTGGTGAATTCTGGTATGTCCAATATCACCAATGCCATCGGTGGCAAACTTTCCGGTGTCACAACCTTGCAGACTTCCGGCCAGCCTGGAGAAAATGATGCCGAAATCATCATCCGCGGCGTTTCGTCCTTCTCCAATTCCGCACCATTGGTGCTGGTTGACGGCGTTGAAAGAGACTTCTCATCTATAGACCCGAATGAGGTTTCCAACATTTCAGTCTTGAAGGATGCTTCTGCAACGGCGGTATTCGGCGCCAAGGGTGCAAACGGTGTCATAATCGTTACAACCAAGAGCGGTCTTGAGGGCAAGCCCAAGATGGATTTCTCCTATTCTTCCGGTTTCTCAAGCCCGATTAATACGCCAAGGCACGTGGATTCCTATACTACGATGAGTCTCCTGAATACGGCGATGATGAACGACCAGTTGTTCTCGTCGATGGCTTCAGAGCGGGTCCTTGAAGAGTACAGGAATCCTTCATCGGCCCTTAATTCCCTGCGCTATCCGGATGTTGACTGGTTGAGGGAGATGACAAGGAGTTTTGCTCCTACCATAAATGCGAACGTGAATATATCGGGCGGTACCGACTTTGTCAAGTACTTCACTTCCATAGGCTATACCTACGAGGGCTCCATATTCAAGGGGTACAACGACGGGAAAGTGGATTCCGGTTACAAATACTCCAGAGTGAACTTCCGAACCAATCTGGATTTCAATGTCACTTCTTCCACTCTGGTGTCAATCAAACTTGGAGGAAATGTCGGCATTAAGAATAAGCCTCAGCCTCAGGATGGGGACGAAGGCATGTGGAAGTACATCTTCGGCAGTTCATCGGCAAAATTCCCCATGTATTATCCCGCATGGGTGCTTGAGCAGGTTCCGGATCCCAATTATCCTCTGGACAGCGGAGACCGTCTCATCAGCGAGGCCGACCAGACCACAGGCAACCCCTACTACCAGATGATGAAGGGCAGTTTCATCGAGCTCACGGACACAAAGGTTTTCTCCGACCTCATTGCAAACCAGAAGCTGGATTTCATTACACCGGGCCTTTCGGTGCAGGCGAAGGTTTCGCTGAGCACCTACTATAAATATTCTACTCTCCGCACAGAATACAACCGCCCCAGCTGGTATCTGGATTTCACCCGTCTGGATGAGGGGCAGAATCCATGGAGAAGGACTGGTGACACAGGCTACTATTTTGTGCCGAATCCCCTTTATACAAATGCAGACAATGCACTTCAGGGCGGCTACTATCTGGACCTCTACTACGATGCTTCGGTAAACTACAACCGTACGTTTGGCAATCATACAGTGACGGGACTGTTCCTTTTCAACCGCCAGGAGCAGGACAAGGGCTCGGACTTCCCTTATTATAATGAGGCGCTGGTGGCCCGCGCGACTTATGACTATGGCCACAAATATCTGGTGGAGGTGAACATGGGTTATACCGGCTCTGAGAGGTTCTCCCCCGAGAACCGTTTCGGTTTCTTCCCTTCCGGGGCCATCGGCTGGGTGGCATCTGAAGAGAAATTCTTCAAACCTATCAAGAAATGGTTCTCCAAGCTCAAATTCCGTTATTCCGACGGTCTTGTGGGAAGCGACTATGCCAACAACCGCTGGCTTTATATCAGTGAGTTTTCCAAGGATGCGAACGGATATATCGTTGAGGATAAAGGAGCCAATCAATTCGTTCAGTGGGAACAGGCCAGAAAGAGGGACCTCGGTATTGAAATGGCCTTCTTTGACCATGCCCTAACCTTCAACATGGATCTTTTCGACGAGCACCGTGACAAGATGCTCATCTCCGTTGACAACAATACTCCCATGTGGGTTGGAAACACCTCCAAGGAACTGAACAAGGGCGAGATCAAGAAGCACGGCATTGAGTTGGAAGCCAGCTACAATCATACCGTAAACCAGAACCTCAAGCTCTTCGTAGGAGGTAACTTCTCATTCAACGAGAACAGGATTCTATATGCCGATGATGCCCCTTTTGCGCTTTCTCACCAGCGCAAAATCGGAACCCCGCTTGGAGCACAGCTCAGCGGAGTGTACATGTCTGGAGACGGGTATCTTTCCAGCGTGGATGACATTCACTCCAATATCCTTCCCGGTTCTGTAAGCGACGTGGTCATCGGTGACTACAAGTTCCTTGACTACACTGCCGACGGCATCATAGACCGTGACGACCTTGCCCGCATGGAAGGTTCCCTGTATCCTCCAATCGCTTATGGTTTCAACTTCGGAGCCAAATGGAAAGGCTTCGACCTTAATGTCCAGTTCCAGGGCTATGGTCAGAAATGGGTCATATATGACCAGATGTATCAGTGGGAATTCTACAAGGGCAATTACAGGACCCACCTTTCATCCCTCGATTATTGGACTCCTGAAAACCGTGATGCTACTCATGGAGCGGTCCACTATTCTGCATCTTCCTTTGTGAACATGTCCTGGTCGGGATACAACGAAAGCGCAACTACCGGCGGTTACAACGCCAAAATCATGGGTCAGTCCTGGCGCCGTGCCGACTATCTCAGACTCAAGGAGGTTTCGCTTTCTTATACTCTTGACGGAAAAGCCGTGAAGAACTTCCTTGGTGTGAAGTCCCTCAGGGCTTATATCACAGGTAACAACCTTCTCACCTTCACCGACCTCCTTGAAGGCGATCCTGAAAGCAAGTATCTTGTATGGGGAGATTATCCGCATATGCGTACAATTAAAATCGGTGTACAGATTGGAATGTAAAAAGGATTCTGCGCTATGAAAAAGAACACGTTACATATAATTCTGTCACTTTTTGTGATTCTTGCCGGCACCACGTCATGCCTCAAGGGATATCTTGACCGGGCACCGGAAGCCGGACTTTCCGACAGCGACGTATTTACGAAGTACGCCAATTTCAAGAGCTATTTTTACAGCGTATATAACGGCGCAAACTTCACTCTCCGGGCCCATTATCCGATGTGGTTTCATGGAAACAACCAGAAACTTACACTTGAGGCGCTTACGGATATGTGTGACATGTCCCGAATCCAGAGGGCGCAGCCCGGAAAGATGGGAGACGGTTCGACACTTATCTGGGCTGTAGGATACAATGATGAATCGGCATCCCGTACTGCGAAAGTCACATATTCCTGGAAAATAATCCGCGTTTGCAATACTGCGATAGCAAACATCGACAGGATACAGGATGCAACCGCGCAGGAGAAGGAAGACCTTCTTGCACAGGCATACTTCGTGAGGGGCTACTGCCACTTTGAGCTGTTCCGCCTCTATGGCTCTTTGCCTTATATCGACAAAGTGCTGGGCGCGAATGACGAATGGGACCTCCCCCGTCTTGAAGACGTGGAGTTTTGTAAGAGATGTGCCGATGACTTCCAGACCGCTGCCGACCACTTCAAGTCTGCCGCTCTCATGAGAAGGGATCCCGTAAGCGGCTCCGGTCATCTTGCGGCAACGGATCAAGACAAGCCCAATGGCGTAACCGCCTTAGCTTTCAAGGGCCGAGCTCTACTCTATGCGGCATCTCCGCTCAGCAATACCACCAATGATTCTGAACTATGGAAGGAAGCGGCCGCGGCTAACTGGGAGGCGCTTAACCAGGCTTTGGCGAATGGTTTTATCCTTCTGCCGTTTGCAAATTATACCAATAATTTCTACGGGACGAAGTACACGGACGAGCAACTCTGGGCATACACTACCGGAAGCACGACTAACTACAATAACGACCGCGTTCAGGCCTTTGTGGGATATCCTTTCTCCAATAATGCCTTCAGCAGCGCCCAGTGCCCCACACAGAATTTCGTGGATAAGTTCGAGACAAAAAACGGTTATCCGCTTAACACTGAAGCAGACCGCGCCGCGGCAGTTGCTGCAGGGGAATACAACGAACAGAATCCATTCAAGGACCGTGATCCCCGTTTTGGCGCAGTGGTTATTTACAACCAGAAGGACCTCCGCGGATATGGCGCAGCATCGCTTTATGTAAATGAGGACGGCTCTCTGCCTACAGAGTCGCTCCTCCGTAAAAGGGAAGGCTCCACAGATGGAGTCTCCGAAACATTCTACTACGAACAGAAGCGCACCGGCAACCTTTCCAGCAAAGGAGAACAGAATGTGATTCTGACAGATCCCATCATCCGCCTTGCCGAGGTGTATCTGAACTACGCCGAGGCGGTCAACGAGGCTTACGGTCCGTCGGGAAGCGCTCCCGGTGCAAACCTTACTGCTGTTGAGGCTGTGAATACGGTCCGCGAGAGGGCGGGAATGCCGGGCGTTCTTTCGCAGTATACCGGCAGTGCCGATGCTTTCCGTGACCGCATCAAGAACGAGAGAGCCGTCGAACTCTGTTTTGAGGGCTATCATTACTACTGCGACATCCGCCGCTGGAAAGACGCCCCTGCAATCGGCCGTTCAAGGCTTTACGGCCTCAGGGCGACGAAACTCTCCGGCGGAGCGACCTCCGCTTATCCTACTGGTTTCCGATATGAGCGCTTCGCTCTTCCGGAGAACCGCCAGATTGCATGGAAGAACGATGGTATGTACTACATACAGTTCCAGACCAGCGACCTCCTGAAAATGAAGAATTACACTCCTAACCAGACCTGGTAATATGAGAAAGACAGTTATATCCATACTTCTTGCAATGGTGCCTGTGCTTCTCGCAGCCCAGGAAAAAATCCCTGTTCCGCATGGGGAACAGGCCGACAGCCTCTCTACCGGCAGCACTATAGTCATAAGCGGTGCCCAGCTGGAGAAATACTCTTCTTCCGATGTCAGGAACATCCTTACGGCAATTGCAGCCGGGGTCGAGGTATCGGAACGTTTTGGCGGCCCCGGGGTGTCTGCGATGGAGCATATCGGCCAGTACGGTGCTGCGTATAAGACCACGATATCCGTCCGCGGGAAATCTCCCATGTATATGATAGACGACATTCCCGTGAATATTGACGAAACCATGCTGGATGCCCGCCAGATCGAGTCCGTTACAATAGTGAGGGATCCCGTGGAAAAGGCCATGTACGGTCCGTCGGCAGCAAACGGAATCATCTACATCAAGACTAAGACAGGTTTTTCCGGGAAACGTTATCTCCGGGTAGATTTCGAACAGGGCGTAAACGTGGTGGATAAATTCCCTGAATATGTAAGTGGTGCCGATTACGCCCGCCTTAACAATATTGCGAGGGCGGCGAGCGGCCTGGAGCCACTGTATACCCGCACGGACGTTTATTCTTACGAAAAGGGAGACGCATACGACCTGATGTATCCCAATGTGGATTATCGCTCGATGATGCTTAAAAAGGCAATGAGCTATACCGGAGCCTCCGTTTCATCGGCAGGCGGGTCCGACCATGTGAAGTATAACACCTACCTTGGTTATACCGGAGAGGACGATATCTTCAAGATTGGCCCGGAGGCCCGCTTTGACAGGGTCAACATCAATGCAAATCTCTCAGTTGACCTCAATGAGTATGTGACCGCGCGCTTTGGAATCATTACCGCCATGGGGCTCAGGAACTCACCTGACTATGGCTACAGTTCAGACTATACCGGAGCGCTTGGCGTTACAGAATTTCCCGACCTTCTGAGCGACATAAACACCATTCCGGCAATCTCCTTCCCCATTTATGCGAATAATGACGAGGCGCTGGAGTCTCCGTGGTATGCGGTGTCGGCCCTTTACACGTCCAACCCGTATGCTAACCTCACCCAGAACGGCTATTACAAGGAAACCACGCGCAAGGGTCTCTTCAATCTTGCCCTGGACGTGGACCTTTCTCCTGTTCTTCCCGGCCTCAAGTCGCACACTTATGCGGCATTCGATGCCACGAATGTGGTCAGGATCGGCCAGGAGGAGGATTATGCGGCATACATAGTCCAGAAGGGTATTGACGAGTACGGCAAGGATACCGTCATCCCCGTGCAGAGCGGCAGCCACAGCGTGAAACTCATGTCGGCCGACATCAAGCTCCTGGACTACTTCTCCAACCGTTATTACCTGGTTCAGAAGTTTTCCTTTGACAGGAAGTGGGGCAGGAATTCCCTTGCTCTCCGTGCCGATTACATGATAACAAAGCGCTCCCAGAAATTCATTACGGAGCATCGACGTGAAATGAATTTTGGCTTTGGCGGAACGTACGCCTACGATGGCAGATACATTTTCCAGGCTGCTTTGAATGAGCATGGAACATATTCCCTCCTCAAGGCGTGGTCATTCTCTCCTACCGTGGGCGCGGCATGGGTCGTCTCCAAGGAGCCGTTCATGCAGGGAAGCAAGGTGATAGACTATCTTAAGCTCCGTGTGCAGGGAGGACTGCTCCGATATGACAGTGCAACATCGGCAAACAGGGATATCGACAATTATCACTGGGATAACAGCGGCCAGCGCTTTGGCCCGTACTCTTCGAATCAGTGGTTCGGCAGTGCCGTGAGCACATCGTCTGACAGGGTATATGCATCCATGCTGGGTAATCCCAACCTTGAGCTGGAACTTCGCAAGGAGTTCACCGCGGGAGTGGATGCAAAGGCATTTGGGAAACGCCTGAACTTGAGTGTCAACTATTATTATTCCCTTTCCGACGGCATTATCACCGAACTTCAGAACGTCCTTCCCCTTGTTGCCGGTATATCAAGCGGCTCGCTTTGGATGAATTACAATGTGACAAGCTATAAGGGAGCAGAACTGTCTTTTGACTGGTCTGACCATGTCGGCAAACTGTTCTATCGTGTTGGTGCCTGGGGCGCGACAAACCTGTCCAATGTTATTAAGGTGGACGAGCAGACTTATGCCGATGCTTATCGCTCAAAGGTGGGTTATCCCACTACGGCAATTTGGGGTTTAAAGTATGTGGGGCAGTTCGCTTCCGATGCAGAGGCGGCAGCTGAAAACCAGGCGTTTGACGATGAACTCAAGGCCGGTGACTTCAAGTATCAGGACATGAACGGCGACGGAATGATCGATGACAGCGATATCTGCGTTATAGGCGACACCAATCCAAAGCTCATATATGGCCTGAACCTATATCTGAAGTATGGCAATTGGGACCTTACGCTCACCGGTACAGGACGCGCTTTTGCCGATGTCGCCCTTACGAGCAGTTATTTCTGGAACGGCTGGGGAGATGGAAACTATTCGGCCTATACAATGCGTCATGCCGGCGACCCCGGCGCACCCCGCCTGACATATTACAAGGTAAACAACAACTTCAAGACCTCTACATACTGGCTCAGGGACGGTAGTTTCTTCAAGATTCAGACTCTTGAGCTTGGTTATGACTTTCCTAAGGTGAGGCTCTTTGTACGTGCCAATAACCTTCTTACCCTTAGCAGTCTGCCGGATGTGGACCCGGAATCCACATCGGCAGGTCTTACGAACTATCCACTTATGAAGACTTTCGTGGGCGGTGTAAAACTGACATTCTGATGGAGGACGGAGCTATGAAAAAAGGATTTGTAATTACAATAATCGCTCTTGCAGCCGCTTCTTGTACCGGTTTCCTGGAGCCGTATCCCAGCGCTGTCCGCTCTGAAGAATACGTGCTTTCCAATCCTACTACGCTTACAGGCCTGATAGGCGAATGTTATGAGTATATGTCCAAAAACTACGACAACAACGAGGGCGCTTTCCTGGACTGCGCAACCGACAATGCCGTAAGGACGTCCCTCACAGACGGAATCACCCGTTTTGCAACCGGCCTTGCATCTCCGAACAATGACCTGTTCCAGACTTATTGGGAAAGGGATTACAAAGGGATTTATAATGTCAACCTGTTTTTCAAGGATGACGCAGGCCGCAAAGTGACCTATATGCTGGACTCCCACCTTAATGAACTCCTGACCAAGCGTCTTATCGGTGAGGCCTTCGCACTCAGGGCATGGTTCCAGTATGACCTTCTGCAGAAATTCGGCGGGCGTTCGGTAGATGGAGATCTTCTTGGATTCCCCATCATGCTTGAGCCCGTGAAGATTTGGGAAATGAGCCCCGATGAGATTTCGAAACTTGAATTCAAGAGGGCGTCATACGAAGACTGCGTGAAACAGATTGTTGCCGACTGTGACAGCGCCTACAAATATCTTCCCATCGCGCACAGGAACTTCCTGGTAGATAATACAGCTGACCTTACAGTCCTGGGCTCTCAGAACTGGGGAAGGATGGACGGAATCACGACTGTCGCAATCAAGGCCCTTACTTATTTGACATGGGCCAGCCCCCGTTTCAATCCTGACAATGATACTGAACGTTGGCAAAAAGCCGCGGAGTTTGCTCTTGAGGTGATGAATTTCAAGGAAACAGTGGATAACGTTTCCGGCGGATTCAACCGCATGAAGTCCGTGAACTGGTTCAGCCCCAATGACCCGGAAATAGTTTTCGCATCCCGCTACAGCGACGGAAGCGAGGCTATGGAAAAGGCGTTCTGGCCCGGCGGCTTCCAGGGAAACGGCCAGGTGGGCGCCACCCAGGATCTCGTAGATGCATTCGGCATGGCCGACGGCTATCCCGTGGGCAAGTCCCCGACCTATACCTTCGACCCTTCAAATCCTTATGAGAACCGGGATCCCAGGCTTAACAGCATAATCTTCTATAATGACCGCTCAGTCTCTACCGGCTCTTCAGGAAGGACATACACCTTTGAGAACTGGACAGGCGGCAAAGATGCGGCCGGGGCCGATTCAAAGAATTCCCGCACCAACTATCATGTAAAGAAGTTTGTCTATATGTGCCTCAACTGGTCCGAGAGCACCGTAAACCGCATGCCTCATACCAAGTTCTTCATCCGTTGGACGCATATGGCCCTGGCATTTGCCGAGGCCGCCAATGAAGTAGGCGGGCCAAACTGCAGCATAGGCGGCCATACACCTGTTGAGGTGATGGGGTGGATCCGTTCAAGGGCAACATATGATGGTGCCACAGGCATTTCAGATGACCGTTATCTTGAAGATGTCGCCATTGCCGGAACCGCGGCTTTCCGCGAATTCATACATAATGAGCGTCGCATTGAGACTTGCTTTGAAGGTCTGCGTTTCTTTGACCTTCGTCGGTGGAGTACAACTCTTGGCCCTTTGAATGCCCCGGTCCATGGTGTAACCGTTACCCGCCTTTCCAATGGCGACTTCTCTTATGACTTTGATACCGTGGTGGAAAGGAGGACCTTCACGTCGGCCTATCTCCCCATACCGTACAAGGAAGTCAGAAATATCAGTGGTCTTGCCCAGAATGAGGGCTGGGAAAGCTGGCAGTAATGATTATGGATATGAAGAAAGTACTTTACATATTATTAGCCTCCGCCGCAGTAGCGTCGTGTTATGATAAGTATATCATCGACTATGATGTCCAGGCGGTGGGATTTGCAAATCAGACCGATGTCCGCAGCGTGGTGGTGGGTGAAAGCATGAGTTTTTCCACGGGTGTTGCGCTTGGCGGCGTCATCGCAAACGAGGAGAACCGCAAGGTGGATTTCCAGGTGGATTATTCCCTTGTCGGTAAGGAAACGCTTGATGCCATGAAGGTCCACACCTTCTCATATATTCAGAATCTATATTCCGGTTTGGATGCTATTCTCCCGCTTCCTGCAGGGATGTATACACTTACCACCAAGGGTGGAGTGAGCGGCCAGGCTGTCATTCCCAAGGGGGAGCATCTTGGCAAGATAGAAATCGGCATAAAGGATGAATTCCTGGCCGATGATGCCAACCTTCTTCCAAGGTATGTCATACCCCTCCGTATCACCGACGGGCACGGCCTGAGCCTCATGGAAGGAAAGACAACAACGGTCATTGGGGTCCGCTTCGAAAACATGCTCTTCGGAAACTGGTGGCACGGCGGCGTTGCCGTGGCCCTTGATGAATCCGGAGCGGAGACAGACAGGGTGACCTACGCCCTTGAAATCCCACAGGCCGATACCCGTGTGTGGACACTGACGACTGTTTCTCCTCATTCGGTTGTCACCAATGCCGTGGCCGGAGAGCTGAATGGTTCTACCTCCCAGATGAAACTCACGCTGGAAGAAGACGGACAGATTACTATTGAAAGCCTTCCGGGCGCGACATATACGGTTTCCCCCGACGGCGAAAGCCGTTACAACAAGGCAAAGCTTCTGCAAAACAGGGAACTCTATCTAAGCTACAAGTACACTTCTGGTGACAAGGAGTGGCATGTAAAGGATACCCTCCGCTTCCGTAACCGTCTGCGTGACGGCGTAAATGAATGGCAGGATGAAAATCAGGAAAACTATTGATGCAATGAAAATGGGAATCATATCGGCACTGACTCTTGCGGCGGCCCTCTTTGCGGCCTCCTGCTCTACTGGTGAAAAGACGTACGCTCTTCCTGAAGTTTACAAGGAAGACGGCTCCTCTTCCGGCGGGGTGACTCCCGGCGAAGTTGAACCCCCGCATGTTGTCAGGGCGAGAAAGGACAACAACTCTTCCTGGGGAGAATATGAAGCGGTAACGATTGACCGTATTCAGGGATTTGCCCCTTCGGCCGAACCGGAACTGGATCAATACGGCGGGTGGAAAGTGGCGCAGCTTGAAGCTACGGGATTCTTCCGCGTTCAGGAGTATGCGGGCCGATGGTGGCTGGTCACTCCGGAAGGACACCTCTATATCAGTAAAGGGGTTGCGGTGTTCAGCCAGGGCGGCTCTGACCGCCAGGCTGCGGCCCTTGCAGAAAAGTTCGGCAGCGTCAGCGCATGGGCCCGCGAGGAAAGCGGCCGCCTTCGCGAGAACGGCTTCAACTCTCTTGGCGCATGGTCCAACGTGGGCACCGTAAGGAGTCTTAGCGTGAAAACACCATACACCGTCATAGTGAGCCCGATGGGCAGTTTCAACGGCTTTGTAAAGAAGGAATGGCCAAATGCAAGCTATGGCTGGGAAGGATATCCCGAAGACTTTGCTTTTGTCTTTGATCCTCGTTTCGATACATACGTGGACGAGGCCATAAGGACTGTTGCCACTTACGCATCTGATCCTTACTGCATAGGCTATTTCATCGACAATGAAATACCCTGGAAGCAGTATGCCCTTGAGCGCTGTCTTCAGCGATTCCCTGCTGACAACGTAAATCACATAGCTGCTCAGGAGTGGCTGGATGCCCGCAAAAACAAGGTGGGTGCAACCCTTTCCGAAGCCACGGCCGAGGACAAGCGCGCCTTCATCGCTTATTGCCTCGAAACTTATCTTAAGAAAGTTACCGAGAGGCTTCGTTACTATGATGCCAACCATCTCTTCCTCGGATGCCGTTTCAACCAGTGGAACTATGAACTTATCAATGATGAGATTTTCAAGGTGGCAGGCAAGTATATGGATGTGATTTCCATCAATCACTATCAGAAATGGCAACCTGACCAGACTGCCATGCAGAACTGGTACAGTTGGTCAGGGAAGCCTTTCCTTGTTACCGAGTTCTATACAAAGGGGATGGATTCCGGCCTTGGAAATACAACCGGAGCAGGATGGATTGTTCCCGAACAGAAGGACAGGGGTTATTTTTACCAGAACTTCGTGAACGAACTCATCAAGTCAAAGACATGTGTGGGCTGGCACTGGTTCACGTACATGGATAATGACCCCGAGAACCCCAATTCGGATGCTTCCAACAAGGATTCCAACAAGGGAATCGTTTCCTGGGATTTCCAGACTTATACTCCTCTCCTTGAGAGCATGAATGAGATCAACCACCAGGTATATCAGCTGGCCCGTTTCTATGACAATCAGTAGGCTTATGAGAAACAGATTCTTAGTATTCATGACGCTGGCCGCCGCTCTTGTTGTTTCATGCAGAGTAGACGTAGAGCCAACTGTATATACTGCGCCAAAGGTGAACTATTCAACTGACGGCCCCATTACAGTAAGCGTAGGAGAGAAAGTGACTCTGGACGCTACCGTAACAGATGGCGACAGGCTCACCTTAGGATGGTATGTAAATGACGTCCTGGAGGCTTCTACGGCGCATTTTGAGTACGTTTTCAAGACCGCAGGCAACTATAGTGTCCGCTTTGAGGCCAGAAACGGTGCCGGCAAGGCAGAGAAGACTTTCGCTGTTACCGTTAACGATATATTCAAAGCCCATCTTTCTGTGGGGGATTCTACGGCTATCCGCCGCACGCAGCTCCAGACTCTGAAGGTCATGGCTATCGTTGACGCCGGCTCCGGAGTTGAACATGAATGGCAGGTGGACGGCAAGGTTGAATCCACTGATGCCTATTTCAATACATTCGTACTGCAGGAGGTCAAGACATACCGCGTTGCATATCGCGGCCATAACGCTGCCGGCAGCTTTACACACGAGTTTGACGTTAACGTTGATGAAACCCGCCTCACCATGACATGGTCTGTGCTGGATGCCGTTGTAACATTGAACGAGGGAGAAACCCTCGAGATTGTTTCTACTGCAATTTACGGCGGTTCCGGGCTCCAGAGCACATGGACTCTTGACGGAGAGACCATTTCAACCGAGAAGGACCTCAGCTACAAGTTCTCCCTGTCGGGAGAGCATGACCTCAGATATAGCGCAGTTAATGCCAAGGGCGAAACTGCATTCAGGAGCTGGCTCGTGAATGTCCTGAGCAGCGGGTTCCTCATTGACGACTTCGAAAACATCTCCGACCTGTCCTCCTGGTGGAACCGCAACGAGAACCAGCCCGGCGTCCAACTTGCCCCCAACCCTGATCCCACAGGCGTCAATACAAGTGAGCATGTCATGAGCGACCAGGTTTCCGGTACAGGCGGAACCTCCGGCTACTTTAACCTGAAACTCTCCGTCCTTGCTTCTTCCAAGGGTATCGATGTGAGCAAGTATAACGGAGTGCGCATCAAGATTCATCTTGGCAATTCCAATTACTATCCAAGGATAGAGTATGCAGGAACAAAGTATGCCCCGGTAACCCCTGCACAGAGGGGCAACAAGTGGGAAATTCTGGATTTCCGCTTCCCGTCCAACTTTGAGTCCGGAAAGAACATCACCTTCCGTCCCATGCTTCAGGAGGACGGAAGCAATATCCCTTCCGGCGCAGTTAGCGATACCAATCCCAGAATCATCTACATTGATGATGTTGAATTCCTTGAAAGCAATCTTTAGAATATGAAAGACTATAGATATCTGCTTGCTCTTGCCGCCTCGGCACTCTTTGCCTGCACGCCCAAGGAGGTTGAGACAGAACTTCCGGAAGTGCAGCCGCAGGTAGAGTATTCCGTTACGGAGAACACCATGTCCGTGCCGGTGGATGCCGGTATAGAATTCGGCGCCAGGATCACTTCTGAGGGCCCCGTGTCCTGCGAATGGAAGGTCAATGACAACGTTGTTGCCACAACCCCCACTTTCGTATATGTTTTCGACCATGTGGGGCAGTATAAGGTGGATTTCAGGGCATTCAACAAGGCCGGAAGTGCAGGTAAAACCTACACTGTCACCGTCGTAGGCATTCCTCTTGAGATTACATTTACTCCCGAAGGAAGCACGGTAAACTGTGTGATGCTTGAGGATATAGTTTTCAAGGCCGATGTGACAGCCGGCTCCAAGGGTGTCGAGCACAAGTGGAGCGTTGACGGGGAAGAGGCTGGAACAGATGCCGCCTTCACCTTCCACGTCCCCGCCGCCGGAGAGTATACCGTAACGTATTACGGCCATAATTTCGACGAATTCGAGCTCTCCCGCACATGGACAGTCATCGCCGATGAACTTCCTCTGGATATTGCCCTGTCCAACCCGGATGCCACAATCACTTGTGCAGAGGGTACGGAAATCACCCTCTCTGCCAATGTCCTCAACGGTGGCCGCGGCATAGTCCACAGCTGGAAACTTGACGGGGTGGAAGTATCGACATCGGCAAGTATGTCCCATACCTTTGAGACGCCGGGAGAATACGGAATCTCCTATGATGCCAGAAATGGCAAGGGAGAGACCTTCTCCCATACCTGGGCCGTTACGGTGACAGAACTCAATACCGAGATAACCCACATGTACATGAACTTTGAAGACGGTGTCACGCCTTCCAACATTTCAGGAAACAATGTCGGCGGCGCTCCCGCCTGGAGCGTGGTTCCCAACCCTTATCCTACAGCCACCAATCCCAGTTCCTATGTCCTTGTGGACAACATGCATACTGCTACTTGGGGCACTTCTGGATACATGGATGTCAAGAATATTTCAGTTGACGGAAAGGCAAACTCCACCATCCTTAGGATAAAGGCCTATCAGGGCGCCAATGCATACTTCCCGTACATGGATATCTTCATTAACGGCCAGCAGCGCAAGCTCCCCAACAAGGTTAACGGTGTCGAGATAACAGACTCATCGGCAGCCGTTTATACAGGCCTTCTGAAGACCGATGACTGGAATATTCTGGAGTACTATGCTTCTTCCGTAGGTGCCGAGAATTTCAGCGGCCTCAACCAGATCCAGCTGCGCCCGTTCTCCCTGTGGGGCGGCGGCAGTTCCGGCGCCACCCCCAACGAAACAGACAACACCAAGGTGGTCTGGTTCGACGACATTGAATTTGTAGAATAAATTACATATAAACGCGTTATTATGAAAACACTAAAATTATGTTCTGTAGTTCTTGCTTCGCTGGCATTGGCTGCTTGTGGCAAGAATGAAAGTGCAGAGGCCGATAAAGCCCCGGGCACAGTTAGAGTAACACTGGAAGCAAGTGTTCCGCAATCAGCCGATGATACAAAGGCAAATGTGGATAATGCCTCCGGTAATTTCACATGGGCAACCGGTGATGCTATTGCTGTATATACATCGGATGGTGTGTTCACTAAGTTTGTTTTGGCAGATGGCTATAATGGTAAAGCTAATGGAGTGTTCCATGCAGACCTTGCCGAGGGTGTCAGCATTGTTGTCGACAATGGCGTCGCTGTTTATCCCTTTTCTGCGGCAGGCGGGTATGATACGGCAACTCACGAAGTAACTTATAACCTCCCCACTTCTTATTCGTGGAATAAAGATTGGAAGAACAGGTCATATCCTGCGATGTATGCAAATGTTGCTGGTGGCGACATTACATTCCATCATCTGGGCGGTATAGTTCGCATTCCAATTACAGATCTGGCAACAGACGGTTCTTTGGTGAGGTTTTTCTCGGAGGATAAACGTATTACAGGTGCATTTACATTTGATCTTGATGATACGATTCCTCAAATCACAGCTCAGGACATGAGTGGCGAGAGCACTGTAGACTTTACTTTTACCAAACCTGATAAAACAGGATCTTCATGGGTGTTCAATTTGCCAATCCCGGCCGGCGACTATTCAAAGTGGACCATCAAAACATACAAAAAAGATGGAGGCTTCGAAGGCGAGCGTTACTCGAAAGTTTCGGCTAAGGCTAGAACGATTAATCCTGGTGACCTGGTTAGAATGGGATCCCTTTCTACCGTAAATGTTATGAATACTTTTGAGGATGGTAGTGTTCCATCTAATTTCTCAAACGAGTATTCCAGTATTTCTGTTGTGGAAAATCCATCCTCATCATCAAAGAACTCTTCTTCCTATGTTCTTTGCAATAACAATGGTGGTGGCAGCGGGATGTTCATGCTAACTTTTACTGAAGGAGACTATGGTTCTGGATTCAAGAATAATGTCAACTATTTCAGGATGAGCGTAAAATACAGTTCTGCAGATGATGCCGCTCTTTATGTCCCATGCATTCATGTGGGAGGAAGTGGAGCAACCAAGATTAAGCCAAGTGTTGTTAATGGTACAACAATAGCAACATTAAATGCAGAATCATGGGCGGCGGCAATAGATGCCGAAGGCTGGAATACTCTCGAGTATGCTTCCGGAGACTTTAGCAGTAAGGGAGAGATACATATCAGAACCCTTACAGATATTAACGGAGATGCCACTTCTACCGGAACCAGAATTATTTATCTTGACAATTTTGAACTGTTGAAATAAGTTGTTACTATGAAAAAAGAATACAATACTCCTGAAATGGATGTTGTCCAGATGGTTCAGGAAATCAATATAATGTCTGACAAGGGTGCTGGCGCAGACTCGATGACGCTTACTGATGATTCTTGGTGATAATTATTTGAATATGAATACCAAAACCTTACTTTTCATCGCAGCGGCCGCTGTAGCAGCGGTTTCATGCGGCAAGACGGAAGAGTCGGCACCTGTTGCAACAGGTCATAAAGTGACTCTTCAGGCCGGGATAGAACTTCCGGCAGACACTAAGGCTTATGTGGCCGACAATGACGGCTCCGGAAAGGGCGCCTTCACTTGGGCTGCAGGTGACCGTATAGCAGTTTACACTTCTGACGGCAAGTTCACAGCCTTCACTATTGACAACGAAGATGCCGGCAAGGCATCGGCAAAATTCTCCGCTGAACTTCCCGAAGGCGTTACAGCGGTCGGCCCCGCACTGTATCCTTACAGCGATGCCCACGTCAACAACCTTGACGGCACGGTCCAGTATAACATGCCAACCCAGCGCGACTGGTACAACAGGGCTGTATACTGCCCTATGGCCGCAGCCTGGACAGGTACAGGCGCCATCGAGTTCAAGCAGATCGGCGGCGTCATCTGCGTTCCTTTCGAGGATCTGTCTTCAACGGCACAGGAATTCACATTCACTTCCAACGCAAGCCGTATAACAGGTCTTTTCGACCTTGATCTCACCGCTGCGAATCCTCAGATTACCGCCGAGGCTACCGGTTCAGCAAGCACTTACACGGTAAAGTTCACCGAGCCCGGCTCCACTAACGTTGACCGCGTATTCTATGTGCCTGTTCCCGTAGGAACATACAGCAACGTTACTGTTAAAACCCAGCGTACAGGTGGATACAACCGCTCAACCAAAGAGGCCGCTTCTGCTACCATCAATGTGGGCAGGGCAAGTATCATCCTGATGCCCAAACTCTCCGGTGCAACTCTGCTTGAGGATTTCGAAGACGGTAATGTCCCTACAAACTTCACTACGACCAATCAGAACCACGGCAAGGAAGGTGATGCCCTTGAAGTGGTTGACAATCCGTTCAAGGATGCGGGCAATCAGTCCAATAAGGTCCTTGCCATGGATATGTCAAATTCTAACACGGGAACATCCGGATTCTTCAATATCGCAGCAGGAAATGCAGTTTATGGTACGGGCTATCGCAATAATTCCGTAGCATTCAGGTTCAAGGTGCATTTTGCCAATACTGCAGATGCCGCCGTTTATTTCCCCCGTGTTAATTTCAACAGCAAGGGAGCGGCTCTTCCTACAAGGATCAATGGTGCAGACTTTACACCTCAGGATGCCGACACATGGGCCTCGCTTGTGATAGCTGACGGCTGGAACGAGTTTGAGTATACCAACTCTGACATTGTTAATAACGGTGCAACCCTTCAGCTAAGGAACTTTGTTACCATCTCCAACGGAACCACAACCACTGAAGGTTCCCGTATAGTATATTATGATGATTTTTGTTATCTCAAGTAGCCATGAAGAAGAATTACATCAATCCCGAAACCGATATTCTCTCCATGCGTATGGAGATGAACATTATGTCTGACATTAACGGCTCAGGCGAAGACCTTGAGTGGGGCGACGGCAACTGGATCATAGATATTCCTGCAGAGCTCCCTTCAATATTCTGATGAGATGAAAAAACTACTGGTATCAGTACTCGGCGCGCTCCTTTTGTGGAGCTGCGCTGAGTCTTTCCAGCGATATGTACCCGAGGGACAGACAGCCCTCGTGAAGTGGGAGTTTTCCAAGGACGGGAAGTCCTGGGAAAAGGTTATCGTGCCGCATTCATACAATGCCATCGACGGCCGCAGCGAATCATATTACCGCGGCAAGGCATTCTATAGGACCAATGTGAGCGTTTCCAATCCTTCACGGCCGGCATACCTTGTTTTCGAAGGTGCCGCCCAGACGGCAAGGGTATTCGTGAACGGTGAGGAAGCCTGTTATCATCGTGGCGGATATACTGCGTTTACCGTGGATATATCGGCAAAGGTGAAAAAGGGCGCCAATGAGGTTCTGGTTGAATGTGACAATACCGAAGACCTGGAGCTCATTCCGGTCAGTTCCGACTTCAACAAGAACGGCGGCCTCCACAACCCGGTGTGGCTGTATATACCTGCAGAAGATGCTTATTTTGATCCGGCGGCTTTCGGCCCTTACAGGCTGCATGTGACGATGGGGGATGTGTCGGTAGAGAAGGCATCGGCAAGCGTTGAGGCATTCCTTCACGGGAGCGGCGACGTTACCCTCAAGGTAATCGATGCCGATGGTAATACCGTGCTTGAAAACGTTTCGGAGGCTGTTTCAGGGGAGTATCGGCAGGCATTCTCGCTGGAGAATCCCCATCTTTGGGACGGTGTCGACGACCCTTATCTTTATAAGGTGGAGATATCGGCAGGAAAGGACAAGGCTGTTACGGAGGTGGGTTTCCGCTTCTTCTCCTTTGACAGGGATAAGGGCTTCTTCCTCAACGGCAGGTCTTATCCTTTGAGAGGCGTCTCCATGCATCAGGACCTGCATCTTAAGGCAACTGCGCTTTCCAATGCCGATTTTGATGCCGATTATGAGACCGTGCGTGAGTTGGGATGCAATTTCCTCCGCCTTGCTCATTACCCTCATAACGACTATGCCTTCCGTCTCTGTGATCGGATGGGAATAATCGTCCAGACTGAAATCCCCTGGGTGAATATCTGCGGTGAAAGGGCCACGGAGGCGTATTTCGACAATATCCACAGCCAGATGAAGGAGATGATTACAAACCTGTACAACCATCCTTCAATAGTATTCTGGGGCATGTGGAACGAGCTTGACAGCTGGGGCAACAAGGAACAGTTCCAGGGGAAACTTGACGCCCGCAGGGTGGTGGACGAGACAGCCCGCCTCTATGATTATGCCAAGACCTTGGACACTACCCGTTTCGTGGGCCTCACCGATGACAGTATCTTCCGCCGGGATTTCTATACCGAGCTCAAGGCCGATTATTATTCGGAAAACCGCTACTACGGCTGGTATTACACCTATGGAGATTTCTCCGGAATATCGGACGCGATGAACTGGATCCATGACAACATGGGCCGGGCGAACATATCCGAGTATGGCGTCGGCAACAACCCCTTCTGCCATACCTGGAAGGCCGATGATATCCGCAGATACAAGGACGATGCCCGCCATGTAGAGGAATATGCCAACCGTTCCCACGAGTCACATGCGCAGCAGATTTCCCGCATGCCATGGCTGGGTTTCACATCCCTGTGGATACTCTTCGACTTCCCGGTTGCCGACCGCCACGAAGGCTACCTTGACAGCTCCGATGGCGTGAATTACGTTGAGAACCCGGACCGCATGTTCATGAACGATAAGGGCCTGGTTACCCGCGACCGCAAAACGAAGAAGGATGTCTTCTACCTTTACAAGTCATGGTGGAACCACTCCGAGGAAACAGTTTATATTGCCGGGAAACGTCTCGCAAAGCGCCCCGAAGGTGAGGAATTCACGCTCACGGTATATTCCAATGCATCTTCGCTAACACTTTACGACAACGGAGAACTTGTGGCTGAGCAGACGTCTTCCGGAGAAGACACCGGCGTAATCTGGAAATTCCCCGGACTGAAGGTCGGGCCGCACGGAAGCACCTTCACGGTGGTTTCCGATACGGGCCGCTCCGACAATGTGACTTTCCAGGTACTGTAATAGATTTTCTTATTCCCCGCCCGGGCACGGAAACACCCCTTCCCGTGCCCGGACGCGTGTTTTGGGCTCGCTCGGACGGAAAAACGGCCTGATTCCCGTCCGTGGAAGAATTTTTGGGTGGGGATAGGGTTATTGGTAAAAAAGGGTTACATTTGTGCGGATTATGCGATGGGGTAAACTAATAGCCGCGATAGCAGCCCTGCTTGTGGCAGGGTGGAAGGCGGATGCCGTGAACGGGGACATACGTTTCCGGCAGTTCTCCGTGCGCCAGGGGCTGTCTGACAGCAATGTCACGGCCATAACCCAGGACAGGCAAGGTTTTTTGTGGATTGGGACGAAGAATGGCCTCAACTGCTTCAACGGTTATGATTTCAAGGTTTACAGGAGCAATCCGTCGGACGGTAATTCCATCGCCGGAAACTGCGTGCAGTGCCTGTTCGTAGACTCCCGCGGCAAGATTTGGATCGGCCTTCTGGGGGGCCTCGTAAGCTGTTATGATCCGGAGACGGAATCGTTCAGGAATTACGTCTGCTACTTCTCAGTGGAGGAATCTGACGGTGATGTGTCTGCCATTGCCGAAGACTTCAGCGGCAACATCTGGATAACCGTTGACAGGCGCGGCCTTGTGCGCCTGAACCCGGAAACAGGGGATATCATCCGTTACGAACACTCTTCTGAAAACCCGTCCTCGCTGTCCCACAACGCCGTTACGGACATCCGCAGGGATTCCAGCGGCAAGATGTGGATATCCAGCTGGGGCGGCGGCCTTGACCGTTTCGACCCCGAGACCGCAACCTTTACTAATTATTCCTATCCCGGCGGCACCGACATCCGCTACAGCCAGCTAAAATGCCTTTGTCTTGACCGTCAGGGAGACCTGTGGATAGGCTCCACCTACCTTGGCCTATTCTGCCTTGGTACGGAGAATGAGCAGTGGAGACATATCACTGCCGACGACGGTCTCCCGGGCAACGCCGTCACAACCATAGCCCAGGACAAGGACTCCAACCTGTGGGTGGGCCTCACCAACGGCCTTGCCATTTGTTCTCCAGGAGCCATAACGTCGGTTGCTGCAGAAGATGGTGAATACGGGCTTCTGTCACAGGAAGTGACCTGTCTTTTCTGTGACAGGGACGGTTCCATGTGGGTTGGTACAACGGGAGGACTGCACCTGTACAACCCCTCCGTCATCCAGTTCGGACGGCTCCATCTTCCGGAAAGAAAAACGCATTCAGAATACACCCAGAGCATTTTCAAGGACTCTCAGGGCACTGTCTGGCTCCGCTCCGAAGACGGCCTTTACAGGGTGCGCACAGAGAAAAACGGGTCTGTCTCGTACACCAAGATAAAGAGCATCCATGCAGAGACGGTGGGCCGGGCCCTGTTCGAAGACTCCCGCCACAACCTGTGGATAGGAAGTGACGGGTTCTCCATTACGCGCATTAATCTTGCCACCGGGAAAAGGCAGGATATCCCGCTCCCCATCCGTAACGTGAACGGTTTCTTCGAAGACCGTGACGGACTCCTCTGGCTGGCAATGGAGCTTGGCCTTGTTTCATACGACCTGAACACCTCCAAGGTGAATCCTCCGGTATTCAGCGGCTCAGACCTCATTTTCCCGTCTGACAAGGTCTACGCAGTGCTCCGTGACCGCGAAGGGGACCTTTGGGTTGGCACCCAGGGCGGCCTCAAGAGATACTCGCGCGAGGGTGCCCTTCGCCGCGTGTATACGATAAATGACGGCTCAGGCCTGTCGGACAACAATCTGTCGGCCCTGTGCCTTGGAAGCGACGGTACGCTGTGGGTGGGTACGGCATCGGCACTGGACAGGTATGACCGGAAGACTGATTCTTTCTCGTCGGTGGTGCGCCCCGGAGAGACTGGCGGGCTGCCCGCCGACGCCGGAAAAGGATTCATCCATGAATCTTTCCACAAGGACGACCCGTCAAACTACACCCGCGACTGGTTCGCCTGGCAGAACACCCTCTTCGGCGAACTCATCCTCAAACTGATAGCCGACGGCAAGCTGGAACTTCTGAATAGCATCAGTACAGGGGTGAACTGACTTTTCCTTGACTATACGTCTTCTTCGTCTCTATTGAAGTCGCCAAAAAACTCTTCTTTGCCTTGCGGCAGGCCAGAGATTTCTTGATACATAAAACGGCAGGTCCAGTCATAAAGCGGGATAACCGCACCATGTTCTCCCGCATCGGTAAAACGAAGCGTCCGATAATATCGAATTAAGCTCTCGTCATCGGAAGTATCGGCAGCAAACAGGAACAGATACTGACAGCCGATATGCTTTCTGACTTCCAGCACAATGGGGACAAGGAAGCGCCAGAAGACTACGGCACCAAAATGAGGGAAAAATCCCAACGAATCAAAGAACTTACGGTAATTCTCGTTGGCGCAGAACTGTACAATCTCTATTCCGGCAAATGTCTGCCCTACCCGTTGAAGATTCTCCGTAAAAATGTTCTCGATATCAGTAACAGCCTTGTTGTCTTTCTTCTGAATCTTGTCAAGATCAGCTTTTGAGACACCTTTACTGGTACGTACGCTTTCGCGGATTTCTTTGATAAGTCGGCGATCCTCTTCGCTGGTACTATCTTCTTTTTCTATTTCATCGAAATACTGAAAGAGGTTATTTATCAGACGAAGTTGCTCTTTCTCAATCAGCTTGTCATACAGCTGACCACACTTTAAAGAGAAATAGAAGACGATGCCTCCATCTTCCTTGTTTTTAATGACGTAATATGCTATAGAACCATTCTCGTCTTCTTCAAAAGCCTCTGACTGAATCTTGTTGGTGAGACTTTCGCTCTTGGGATTAGAGAAATTACCAACCAGTTGTAGATTAATATCAGAAGAGGAGAGCCTTTCGATAGAAAAACTCTCCAATATCTCTTCCTGTTGTTCGGTAATCCTGGACATAGACAATACTTTAATTAACAGGACGAAGGTGACTTATAAAATACCGACGAAGCTTGATATGGTGTGCATCCTTCCGAATATCGTCCAAGGCAATCAACGCGTCACTGTTTTCTCCGGCCGGAATACCCACCCTTGCCTTCTGCCAAGAAATCTCGCCATGAGTAATGGAGCTTAGACTCCATGCATCCTTTGGTGCGTATTGCTCAAAAACCTTATCGAAAACGGTTTGGTAAGGAGCAATTTCTTGGGCTGTTACTCTTTTTGTGAGTTTCCCTTGCTTGTACAGGCTTCTTATCTGAACGATGACCGGTCCATATTTCCAAGCCTGAAATGCCGTTGTGAATAAAGGCTGATCCAATTGAATAAGGGATTCACGCTGAGCGAAGTATAAGAGTTTATGCAACTTCATCTCGTCGATAGGGGAACCAAATTCCTTTTCATACCGGCGAGAGATGTAAGAAGCAGCTTTTATGATGTCAAGCATATTATCCCAATTTCTTCAAAGGTGGCATTTTTTTTTGTAACTACAAAATATTTGCCGATTATTCGTCGTCAGCACGGGAATTAACCATCTTCGGCAATTGAATCCATGGTCCATTCCTCATTCATGCCAGACCATGCCAAACAATCATACTATTCGCTTTATCATACCCGCTTGGTCTCCTTTCTCAGGGCTTGAAACTTGCAGCCAGTCTGGAGCATAGCAGCGCTGCCAGAAAAGCATTCTTTTCATTTTTTCACTTTTAGAAGTACAACTCCGTGTGGGGCTGTAAGGCGGTCATCGGCACTGACGTCTTTCTGGCGCCAGAGGTCGCGGACGGTGCCGGAAACGCCAAGCTCCCTGAGGTATTTGCCGATGTTCACGTTCTTTACTGTGGAAGACAGGTTGAAGATTCCAATGGCAGTGCCGCCGTCGGCAAGGGGCCTTGCCCAGACCTGGATGTCTCCGTCCACGATTACGGGCTTTGCCTGCTGCCCCAGGAGGTCCTGGTTAACGGCATTCACTTCGTTGTTGCAGAGGAGTGAGACAGTGAAATCGTCCATCTGTGAAACATCGCATCCGATGAGAAGATTGGCGGCGAGAAGGGCCCAGAGGCTTATGTGGGTGTACTGCTCGTCAGGAGTGAGGCGTGTGTCGCGGAGGTTCGCGCTCCAGCCAAGCTTGCCTACAATCAGCATGTCGGGGTCGTTCCAGTGGCCGGGCTGGCTGTAGGGATACAGTTCCGCCTGCCTTACGAATCCGATGTCATACAAAGACTCCCAGGTGTCAGTAATGTCTCCCGTCGTTCTCCATGAGTTGGCGTCCACGGCGTGACCCCATTTCCACACATCGGCCATGCCGTACTGGCAGAGGGAGTAGAAGATGTCGCGGGGCTGTGCACGCAGGTATTCTTCCATTTTAAGGTACGGGCGCACATATGCCGCCACGGACTTGTCGGCACTCTTGGCGAATTCCCTGGAGTAGCCGCACCAGTCGTATTTCAGGTAGTCCACGCCCCATGCGTTGTACGTCTCGATATCCTGCTTCTCGTGGTCCAGGGAGCCGAGATAGCTTCCGCAGGTTCTGTCTCCCGGAGAGGAATAGATGCCAAGTTTCAGTCCCTTTGAGTGTAGCCAGTCGGCGAGGCCTTTCATGTCCGGGAACCTGTCGTTGCAGGCGATGCTGCCGTCGGCATTACGCTCATCGGCCTGCCAGGCGTCGTCCACGTTGATGTAGCTGTAGCCATAGTCGGCAAGGCCTTTGTTGAGTATTGCGGCGGCCGATGACATGACGCGCTCCTGGGATACGGCAAGCCCCCAGCAGTTCCAGGAATTCCAGCCCATGGGAGGAGTGAGGGCTATTTTCTGTCCTACCTTGAGGGTAAAGGTCTGTCGTACGGTACCGTGGGCGTTGGCTGCCGTGAGAGTTATCCTGTAGTCGCCGGCCTTGGAGACCTTTCCGCCCAGGATGCCGCTGCGGGTGTCAAGCGTCGCGCCTTCCGGGAGGCCGTCGGCAGAGAAAGTCATGGGACGCTCCCCGGAGAAGGGAAGGCGGAATATGATGGGGGAGCCTGGCCTTACGCCAAAGGCAAGGGGGCCGTTGTAGCGGGGTGCCTTCGGGGCTTCAGGAGTGAGGATGTACTTGGGAATGAAGGTCCTGGATGCCGTGAGGCCGGTTTTACTGTCGGTAAAGGTGGCCGTCCACTGTATCTGGCGGCCCTTTTCGTATGGGATGTCAATGCCGGCCGCTTTTGTGCTGCCGCCGTCGATTGTTTCTCCGGTCTCAAGGTCTTTTCCTTCAAGACAGAGGGTGCCCTTGAGCTTGTATGGTGAACTCACGGAAATCCTGCAGGTGTTTTCGCCTTCCTTGAAGGAGATGTCGGTGATGTCGGCAAGGGATGCCATGCGAAGCTTTATGGGGCCGCCGAAGATGCCGCCGGGGTCTCCGCCGTTATAGACGCGCACGGAAATGACGTTTTCCTTGTCCCAGCGCACCAGGGAGGGGCTCACCAGGTATCGGCGAGGGGAATTGTACTTGCCCTCGTAGCCTTCCGGATCGCAAGGCATCGTGCCGATTTTTCCCACCAGTTTCCCGTTCAGGAAGGTCTCGTCGCTGTCGTCCACGAAGCCAAGGTCTATGACGAAGGCTTTCTTCAGGGAATCGGCCTTTTTCATGGAAGAGGGGATGGTGAGGTTTATCCTGTACCAGCCGTAGCCGTTTTCATTGTCGACGCCCTGATAGGTCCATTCGCGGGTAACGTCAAGCGTGGCCCAACCGCTGTCGTCAATGCCGGCGCTTTTCCATGCCGGGTTGTCCCCAGTCATGTATCTGGCTTCGCTTATTACAATTTCCTGGGCACTCAGGCTCCAGGCCATGGTTATTGCAAGTAGAAGGGGCAGTGTTTTCTGTTTCATGGCTGCATGGTTAGTTTTTACAAAGATAGCGAAAACCGGTTCGGTAGTCTTAGCAATTATTTACCTTTTATTATCCTATTCCGCCAGGCACGGCCATTTTACTATGCGCGGGCACGAAAACACCCCTTCCCGTGCCCGGACGCGCTTTTTTGGCCTGCTCGGACGGAAAAACGGCCTTTTCCGTGCCCGAGGGGTGTTGGAAGGGTGGGGCGGTCTGTTAAAAACTTTGTTCATAAGTTTTGGTAAATCAAAGTTTTATTCGTATCTTTGCGGTCCGCAATTGTGCCCACGAGGCCTACAATGCGTAGTAAAGTATTAAGTAACAATTATTTAACATTCAACCAATGCCTGGTTTAATTGGAAAGAAAGTCGGAATGATTTCCGTCTTCGGTGCTGATGGAAAGAATATTCCATGCACCGTCATCGAGGCTGGTCCGTGTGTTGTCACGCAGGTTCGCACTGTTGAAACCGATGGTTACGAAGCAGTTCAGCTTGCCTATGACGAAAAGAAAGAGAAACGCACCAGCGCGGCCCTCAAGGGTCATTTTGAGAAGGCAGGAACTACCCCTAAGAAGAAGCTTGTGGAATTCCCCGCAGACTTCCAGGGTGAGCTCAAGCTCGGAGACACCGTCACCCTCGCAGATGTCATCACTGACGATGTGAAGTTCGTTGACGTAGTTGGTACCTCCAAGGGTAAGGGCTTCCAGGGCGTAGTGAAGCGCCACGGCTTTGCCGGCGTGGGCGGGGAAACCCACGGCCAGCACAACAGGCTCCGTCACCCTGGTTCCATGGGTGCATCATCCTGGCCGTCACGTGTTTTCCCTGGCATGCGTATGGCAGGCCATATGGGCAACGAGAGAGTTAAGGTTTTCAATCTTGAGGTTCTCAAGGTCGACGCCGAAAACAACATGCTCGTCATCAAGGGTTCCGTTCCCGGAGCCAAGGGTTCTTATGTTATTCTGGAGGCTTAATTATGGAATTATCTGTTTACAAGATTGACGGATCCCTTTCCGGAAAGAAAGTTGTCCTTGACGAGAAGGTCTTCGGTGTAGAGCCCAACGACCACGTTATCTATCTCGACGTTCTTCAGTATCTCGCAGCACAGCGTCAGGGTACCTCCCGTACCAAGGACCGCAGCGAGGTTGCATATTCCACCAAGAAGCTTGGTCGCCAGAAGGGCGGTGGCGGTGCACGTCACGGTTCCCTCAAGGCCGGTACTTTCGTGGGCGGTGGTAACATCCACGGTCCCAAGCCGCGCGACTATCGTTTCAAACTGAACAAGAAAGTGAAGCAGCTCGCCCGTGTCAGCGCCCTCTCTTACAAGGCAAAGAACGAGGCCATCACCATCGTAGAGCCCTTCACAATGGAAGCTCCCAAGACCAAGGAACTTCTCACCATCCTTGCCAACATCAAGGCCGGTGACCGCAAGGTTCTCGTAGTTCTCCCTGAGGGCTCCAACAATATTTTCCTGTCATCCCGCAACCTTCCCGAGGTGAAGGTCATCACCGTTGACGAGATTAACACCTACGCCCTCATGAACGCCCAGTCCCTGGTGCTTGTTGATGGTGTTCAGGATATCCTCGCAGCAAGAGTAAAGTAAAGGAGAAAAGAAAATGGGTATCTTAATTAAGCCAATCGTAACCGAAAAAATGACGGCTCAGGGCGAAAAGTTGAACCGTTACGGTTTCATCGTGGACCGCAAGGCCAACAAGATCCAGATCAAGGCTGCAATCGAGCAGGCTTACGGCGTTTCCGTTGCTGAGGTCAACACTCTCAACTATCACGGAAAGCGCAAACAGCGCTGGACCAAGGCAGGCCTTCTCAAAGGTCGCACCAATCACTTCAAGAAGGCATATGTAACTCTTGCAGGTGAGGATAAGATTGATTTCTACGCTAACATCTAGTAAGGAGGAAGAGTTATGGCAATCAAGAAATACAAACCGGTTACCCCCGGACAGCGTAACAAGGCTATCTCCTCATTTGAGGAAATCACCGCCAAGAGGCCTTACAAACCCCTCCTCGAACCCCTTAAGTCCACCGGCGGACGTAACAACACCGGTCAGATGACCGTTCGTTACCGTGGCGGCGGACACAAGAGGATGTATCGTCTTGTGGACTTCGTCCGCAACCGCGATGAGTTCAAGGCCACCGTTCTCACCATCGAGTACGACCCTAACCGCAGCGCCCGTATCGCCCTCATCCAGTATGAGGATGGTATGAAGAGCTACATCATCGCCCCCAACGGCCTTCAGGTAGGTCAGGTTCTGGAATCCGGCCCCGCCGCTTCCCCGGACCTTGGCAACTGCCTCCCTCTGGCCAACATTCCCGTGGGTACCCTTATCCACGCTATCGAGCTCCGTCCCGGACAGGGCGCCGCAATGGCCCGTTCCGCCGGAACTTACGCTCAGCTCGCTGCACGTGAAGGCAAGTACGCCATCCTCCGTCTCCCTTCCGGTGAGACCCGTATGGTTCCCGTAACCTGCCGTGCAACCGTTGGTACGGTTTCCAACCCGGACCATAATCTGGAATCCTACGGCAAGGCCGGCCGCACCCGTCACCTGGGTCGCCGCCCTCACAACCGTGGTGTTGTTATGAACCCTCACGATCACCCGATGGGTGGTGGTGAAGGACGTGCCTCCGGTGGACATCCCCGTTCACGTAAGGGTCTGCCTGCAAAGGGCTACAAGACTCGCAACCCGAAGGCCGTTTCCAACAAGTTCATCATTGAAAGGAGAAAGAAATAACGGAATAACAAGTTCAGATTATGAGTCGTTCACTTAAAAAAGGACCGTACATCCAGGAAGCCCTGGAAAACAGAATTCTTGCTATGAATGACGGCAGCAAGAAGAAAGAGGTTGTCAAGACTTGGTCCCGTGCCAGCATGATTTCCCCTGACTTTGTCGGCCACACCATCGC
>JAFTFV010000041.1 GCA_017458265.1 Bacteroidales bacterium
ACAATTGGTGTCAATTTCCAGAATCTGTTCTCTTGTAAGCATATCTATGAACTTTTTGCAAATGTAGCCAGGATCTCTCCTGGCTACAAGATGCACTTCATCGGAGGCTTACGGAATTGCCCGTTTTTGAGGACGTAAGCATCAATAAAACTACGACTGACATCTCACTGATGCCAGTCGTAATCTTACTTTGTATATACGTAATTTTCAGGACCTATTCAGTAGTAAAAACAAGCTGGGAGAGCGTCAGCGGACCATTACTGCCGGACTTCTTGCAATCAAATTCCAGTTTGTAATACTTATTAGCTGCAGGGCTGGAAATGGTTACAGATTTCTCTCCTGTTCCTACTTCAAAACTGGCTTCTTCTGTAGAACCGAATGTATTACTGTCGCTTACATACAGTTTTATGGAATTGATATTGGCTGCAGTTACTGCATCGATAGTTATCTTTACAGTCTTTATAGCCTCGGGAATGGCGGTATTTGTAATGATTGTTGCTACAGACGCAGCACTCTTGGAACCGCATTTTACATAATTCCATCCATTATTGTTATTGTTCCAGTTGGTCATATTGCATGTAAGGCCGTCAGCCGTCACAGTCCACGTAGCAGTATAAGAACTAACCCCCTTGGAATTGTTGGTCGAGTTCCAGGTAATGGTATAAGATTTTCCGGTCTCTCCGGACAACTGATTCACATCAATCTGGACGGTATTACCTCCAGCCACGGCAATCTTGATCCAACCTGAGCGGGCTGAACCAGTATTTGCTGCTACAGAATAAAGGACATCGCCGTCAGCTGCTGTTGCATCAGTCACTATGGTTCCGTCAACTGTTACAGTTATATCGGAGTCGTCTGCATCAGTAAGGGTGTATACATCAGATTCCACCTCTGCGTCAACTCCGGCAGCGGGGACATCACTAATAGCAGACTTAAGGGCAGTGACAAGAGGATTAGGATCGGCATTATTGTCCAACTTATACAGTACAGGCGCTGTTCCAGTAGAGGATCCATAACAGGCAAAGCCGTATGTGCCGTTTCTTCTCAGTGTTGCATTGACGGAACTGAGAGTATTACCATAATTGACAATTGTCGGATCAACTCCATTTGTTATAGTCCACTTAGCCCCGTTACCAGTTGCTGCGTCAAGAAGAGCACCCTGGTTCTTGGTTCCGTTTCCGCCTGCATATTTTGCCGCATCCTCATTATAGATCGTCCAATATTCTCCGGAAGGTGCAATGTGCCATACTATGCTAGCATCATTTGTCGTAATGCTGTTTGAAACAATTGAGACAGTATTGTAAGCAAACCTATTTGATGAAACCGCAGCTTTCATTGCAACATCATCCGCAACGATTAGATAGTCACCTTCAACAATGCTGCCTGTATAGAGAGTGTAGGTTTTGGCTGGTTCAATCACGTCGTCATAATCAAAGTTCACGGTCTTGATCTTACCTGCCTGGAAAGTGAAGTCTTTAGTTGTGTGAATGGTCCTCTCATAACCGTTAACGGAAACCTTTATATCATCTCCGTTTGTGGTCGCAAAGGGCTTAACAGCAAGATAGAACCTTGCAACTTCATCTTTTGCCAATGCAGTAGCACTCGACACATTCAAAACAGCCTCATCACTAACATATGTGCTATACTTAGTAATGGTAAGAGGCGTAGTATCAAATTTGATGATGTAGTTACCAACAATCTCACTGCCTTCAGGAGCTGTAAACGTAACATTGGAAACTGTAAGAGGCTCCTCATTCTTGTTCGTAACAACAACTTCAATGAAAGAAGCTATCGGCGAAAGAGTAATAGCCGGTGTTTTGTCAAATGCCACGCCGGAAGCTTTGCCGAACAAAGGGTAATTTGAACCGGAGAGATGTGCTGTACTGTTGTTCCCAGTCTGGGTCTGTACCTGGTCGGAACGGCACCCGATGTAAAAACGGGCTTCGTCAGCGTTATCAACACTCTTCAGGAAACTAGTATACGGATATACTGCGTACCAGTCATAAGTGCCGGAAGTAAGCTCCCCGGCCAATGCGCCTTTAAAAGTGCCTGCAGCAAGGTCTGATTCAGCTATTGTAAACTTGCCGTTGTCAACATAATCAGTACTTCCAGCAACGGCATGGAACAGATTGATGGCGTCGCCGGCGGCCCACTTGGTCTGGTAACCGTCAATGGTGGTCTTGGTTGCAGGGTTGGCGACGATTGTGAACTCGCCACCGTCCTTGATGGGTTCTTCTGCGGTGAAATTGTCGGCTTCCTTTGCGCAGGAAACGAGGGTCATTGCGGCTGCCGCGATGATGCCCAGATAGTTAAAATACTTTTTCATGGCTAGAAGATGTCAGGAAGGAAATCGGGAGTGCCAAATACGCCAAGAGGGTCACCGTCATTGGAAATGGGGTCGATGCTGGTTCCTGCGGAATCCAGGAAATTCTCCTCGAATCGTACCACGAGGAGCTCCGCTTCAGGAGCGGTGTAAAAACGATTTTTTTGTAACATAATTACTTATGGTTTTGCTTTAGTTTTTGACCATTCAAAAATCTTTCAAAGTTAGCCATTTCTTTCCATAATACCAATATTTGTTTCCCCGGAACCTTCACCATCATGTGCTCCACGCACCAGCCTCTCAAGGAGGCGGAGGATCAAGCGTGGCTGGTGAGAAGTTTCATGGAGCCGTCCGGTGTGAACGTGACGTGATTCCCTGAAGACAGCACAAGCACAGTCTGTCCCTGACGCACAGGGACGTTCCCTACATAGCCGGAGCCTTCGATGCACATCACCACAAGGAATTCTCCCGGGACGTCACGGGTAAAAGGCCTAGTGAGGTCATACAAGCTTGTAGTGAAGTGCTTGCAGCTCACCAGGACCACTTCTTCATCCTTTGCGGGCTCGTAATAAGTACGGTAATCCGGATATACCTTATAATCGATGGCATCCTTTGCCAGTTCCGTATGGAGCTGACGGGGCTTGCCGTCAAGACCGGGACGGTTGTAGTCCCAGATACGGTAGGTTATGTCCGAAGTCTCCTGTATTTCGGCGATGAAACAGCCTTTGCAAATGGCGTGAATACGTCCGGCAGGAAGGAAGAAAACATCTCCCTTGTGCACGTCGTGCCTTGCAAGGACATCTACTATTGAACCGTCGGCAACCCTTCTGGAATACTCCTCAGGGCCGATTTCTTCCTTGAGACCGGCATAGAGGTGAGCGCCGGGTTCGGCATCGATTACATACCACATCTCCGTCTTTCCCTTGGAGCCGTTATGGCGCACGGCCGCAAGGGCGTCATCGGGATGGACCTGGATTGAAAGGTCTCCTGCGGCATCTATGAACTTGATGAGAAGGGGAAATTCGCCCGGAAATACATCGGCAATGGTCTTGCCGTCAAGGGATCCTCCGTCAATGACGGATTCGCTGCCCTTCACGCCGGAAAGCTCCCAGCTTTCGCCAATGTGTGTCTGATTTGTCTGTATACCCTTGTACGGGGCGATTTTTTCACCGCCCCATACAACGGTTTTGAGTATCGGCTTGAACTTAAAGATTTCCATATTCTACTGCAGGCCTCGGGCTTTCATGAGTGCTGCGGGATCGGGAGCCGCGCCGCGGAATGACTTGTAGAGGGTCATAGGCTCTTCGCTGCCGCCCTTCTCAAGGAAGGTCTTGCGGAATGAATCGGCCGTTTCCTTGTTGAAGATACCGTCGGAGACGAATTTCTGCCAGGCATCGGCGGCAAGGACCTCGCTCCAGAGGTAGCCGTAATAGCCGGCGCTGTAGCCGCTGTTGAAGATATGGTTGAAGTAGGTTGTGCGGTAACGGGGGATGATTTCATCCACCAGGCCCATCTCTTTGCATACCTTGGTCTCGAAGTCGCGTATGTCCTGAGGGGTCTTGAAGGCCTGGAGTTCATCGGCACTCATCTCATGCCATTTCATGTCAAGGATGGAGGCGGCGCAGAGTTCACCGGTGGTGAAACCCTGGTTGAACTTGAGGGATTTCTGTATCTTTTCCACAAGCTCTGCGGGGATGGGTTCGCCGGTGCGGCAGTCGTTGGCATAGGCTCTGAGGATTTCGGGCACGAAGGCGAAGTTCTCGTTGAACTGGGAGAACATCTCTACGAAGTCACGTGCAACAGAGGTGCCGGAAACACTGGTGTAGTGGCACTGGGTAAGGAAGCCGTGAAGGGCGTGGCCAAACTCGTGGAAGGCGGTCTGTACATTGTCGATGGTCAGGAGGGAAGGCTGTTCATCTGAAGGTGCAGGGAAATTGCAGACGTTCACTATGATTGGTCTGATGTCTTTAGATTTCTCGACTTCGCTCGAAATGACAGTGTACTGGTCACGGAAGTTGTTCATCCAGGCGCCGCCGCGCTTGGTGGGACGGACGTAATAGTCGCGGTAGAATATGCCGATGAGGCGGCCGTCCGGCTCGGAGAGCTTCCATGCGCTTACAACCGGATTGTAGACCTCAACCTCGGGAGCGGGTTCTATCTTGATGCCGTATATGGTCTCAGCAGCCGTGAAAACGCCCTTTAGGACGCTGTCGGCCTGGAAGTAAGGCTTGGTCTGGCTTTCGTCAAGCGCGAACTTTTGGGCACGGACCTTCTCTGCATAATAGGAATAGTCCCAGGGCTCGATGTCATGGCCGGCGAGGGCCTTCATGTCTTTCATTTCCTCTTTGGCTTTCTTCATGGCCGCATCCATGATGGGCTGGAGGAAGTTGTCAACAGTGGCGGGGTCTCCGGCCATCTTGTCGGCAAGCTGGAAATCGGCAAAGGAGCGGTACCCAAGGAGGGCGGCCATCTCTGCACGCAGTTTCAGGATTTCAAGGACGATGGCGTTGTTGTCGTGTTCATCGGCATTGTTGCCTCGCATTGAGTATGCCTCGAAGACGGCCTTGCGCTTTTCGCGGTCCGGGCAGGAGCCCATGAAGTCGTAGTATTCGCTCACGGTGATGCCGGTCTTGTCCTTGAAGGCGTTGTTCTCTGCAAGGAGGTTCTGGCCGAACTTCTGCGAGAGGGAGGAAAGGCGCGTGGAAATCTCGGCAAAGCGTTTTTTACCGGCTTCGTCAAGGCCTACGCCGTTACGTTCGAAGCTCTGATAGAGTTTCTTGGTGACCATCTGCTGTTCACGGGTGAGGCCTTCCATGTTGTCATAAACGGCCTTGACACGCTTGAAGAGGTCTTCGTTCATGTAGATTTCGTTGTCGGCCTCTGTGAGCATGGGAGTGACTTCCTCTTCGATGGCCTGCATCTCGGGGGTGGAGTCGCTCTCCGAGAGGTTGAAAAATACTCCGGAAACCTTTGCGAGAAGTTTCCCGCTGCGGTCAAATGCCGCTACCGTGTTCTCGAAGGTGGGAGCCTCTGAATTGGCAATGATGGCCTCGACTTCCGCCTTCTGCTGTTTGATGCCTTCCTTGAATGCGGGAAGGTAATGCTCTGTCTTGATCTTTGAGAAAGGAGCTGTTCCGTAAGGGGTGTTCCACTCCTCAAAGAATGGATTGGTGCTTGTACACGCTGCTGTCATGGTGATAACAACAGCCAGGCCCGAAAGCCTGGCTACTAATGAAGCTTTATTCATAATTAATTGAGTTTCACTGATACCGAAGGTTCATCGACAAGGGTGAACTGGGCTGCGCCGTTGTAGATGGTAAGGATGCCTGTGATATCGGCAGTCCTGGCGCCGCTCAAAAGCTGGGGGTCAAGTTCTACATCGGCAAACTTTGCATATCCGCTGGTTCGCACCTGGACGTCGGTTGAGCCGAACTTGAAGTAATGCGAAATATAGTTTGCAGAGGCGTTCCTGATCATGATTTCCTTGTATGGACTGTTCTCGTAAGGGTGGAAACTGTCCAGGGTCTTTCCGGTAAGGCCGGCGCTGGCGGGGGTCACTGTCGCAATGCTGCCGTAGCGGGTTGCTCCGCTGCCGACCTCGGCACTGTCCCAAACGCCTTTTTCCAGATATGCGATATATCCGGCCTTTGAGCATGACCAGGTGTTCACGCCCCAGGTGCCTTTGTCGGAGAGGAAGACTCGGTTTTCGGGGTTTCCGCTCTTGTGGGGAAGGCTGGGGTTGGGATAGAAGAGGGCGAAAATCTGGTTGCCGTACTTGGCACCCTTGACGGTGACAAGCTTGCCCCAGAGTTCCCCGTTATACCCCGCGGAGATAGAAGCCTTGAGTTCGGCTTCAGAGATGAGTTCCGGTTCTACGGGGTCACCGTAAGGGCCCTTGAAGACGTGCTGGTCGATGATGGCCTGAAGGTCAATGTACGAGGTCTCGTACTCGTTGGTGGAGGTCTGGTCGGCCTCCCAGCCAAGCTGAGGCATGCCGTTGTATGCGCCCAGGGTGAGACCGTCGCAGTACACATAGAGGGTCTGGCCAAGGGCATATTCGCTGTAGAGCGAAGACTTTCCAAGCTTGAGGTCGATGCCGCCGGTTTCGTCCTGGATGTAGATTTCCTTATAGATGTTGCCGGTGCGGTCACTGGTGGACACCCTTCCCTTGATCCATGTATTTCCGGTCACTTCCTTGGGCTGGCCGCTCTTGTACATAGCCTTGAGGTCCTTGATGGAAGTGAACTTCCCGGGGAAATTAGGAAGGGACTCGGGGGTATAAGGGACAAAGTCTGCGGGCTTCGTTGCCGGAGACAGGACGGGCTGCCATTCTTCTTTCAGACTCTGGCAGGAAACGAGCGCTGCAAGCGCTAAAATAGCGATAACTGTCTTTTTCATGGCTCTTAGAATCTGAAGTAAATGTTAAGCATATAGTTGGTACCTGCCATATAGAAGTACTTGGGATCGAAGCGGTAGAAGCGTTCTGCGTTGACGGTGTTGTCAACGATACGTGTCTGCTCGTAACCGCCGGTCTTCACCTTCTTGTTGTTCAGGAGGTTCTTTGCATTGAGGGAGAAGCCAAGCTGGTATTTGCGCTGGATGTACCAGGACTTGCCGATGGATATGTTCACCAGGAATGCCGGTGCAAACTTCTCCTGAGTGGTCATGTACTCGACTTCGGTGTCGGTGATGGTGTTGTCAAGACCGGCAACGGCATAGTCTGTACGGTAGAGAGGGTTCATGTCAAGGTATGCCCTGTCAAAGAACTCGACGTCACCGTCAATGAACCAGTAGTTGTAGTTGTATGCAAGGCCAAGGGACATTGCGGTCTGAGGAGTGGAAGGAATGTAGTGCTTCTGCTTGACATACTTGCCGTCGGCATTGGTATACTCTGTCTGCTTCCAGTATGCCACGGGCACGTTGTTCATTACGATCTCAGAACTGTTGTCCACGGTCTGGGTCATATTGGGGGTGGAAGTATAAACATATTCACCCAGTGCGAGGACACCCTGCAGGGAGAGGTTCGGGATTATGTAGGTGGGCATCTTGAAGCCGATTTCCAGGCCCATGTTCCTCTGGTTGATGCCGGTGATGGCAAAGTTGGAGAATGCGTTCTGGAGGTCATCGTATGCGCTCATCACCTTGCTCTGATCCTTGATGGTGGTGTAGTACAGGGTACCGCGGAAGTTGATACCGTTTGCGCTGTACTGGTAGTTCACATCGGAAGAGAAGGTCTTGGCGGTGGTGAGTCCTTCCATGAGAGAGTTTCGGGTACGGGGGCTCAGGAAAGCCTGGTTGAACTTGGGGGCATCGGCAAAGTAACCTACATTTGCATATACCCTGGAGCTTCCGTCGAGGACGTAGTTCAGGCCCAGCTTTGCGGCATAGGTAAGGAAGTTGCTCACCTTGGACTTGCCGTAGGATGTGGTCACGGTTTCGCCGTCGGATTCATAGGTAGGCTCGATTGCTACGCCGTCCACGACGAGCTTGTTGCCGTTTTCGTCAACTCCGGGGAAGAGACCCTTTCTGATGAGACCGTCCCTCCAGAAGGAGTTGTAGCCGATTCGGCCGCCGACGTTCACCTCAAGGTCTCCAAGGGTGTAGCGCTCATTGAGCCAGGCCTCGTAGTTTCTCACCTGGGCAAGATAGTCGTAGCCGTACTTGTCGCCAACGCCAAGAGTGCGGGCTTCGCCGTTGGCAATATAGTAGTCGAGGTCATTCTGGAGTTTGTATGGCGTGGCCGCGAAGTCCCTTTCGGCAAAGTTGTCGATATCCAGGAAATACTCGCCGCCAAGAAGGTCTGCAACCTTCTTGTAATACTCAGTGCGGTTGATGCGTGCACTGAGGCCGCCGGTAACGAGACTGTGGTCTGAAGAGCGATACTTGAACGACGCAGCAAGGTTGAGGTCCCTCTGGTCTACATGGCGCTGCTCCTGGATGTACTTGGAGCGGCCTCCCTGAAGTGCGTTCACATTGTACAGGCGGTCCCAGTTCACATGGGTGAGTTCGGGATACAGTTTGGAATGTGTCCAGACTTCCTGCGCCCAGCCATACTTCATGTCGTTGTGACGGTTCATGTCAGGATTGGAATCCATGAAGTATGAAGGGAGGTTGCGGTAATAGTCGGGACGGGGATCCTGGGCATCATACCAGTCAAGTGCAGTGTAGCCGTTGGTACCAAAGCGGTACATGATGGTTGTGTTTGCCTCGAACTTGTCTGAAGGAGCGTAATTCCACTTGATGAAGGCGATAGGCTCGTTGGTCTTGCGCACGCGGGCATTACGTACCTTGCCGTTCTGGTAGCCCCAGTTGGAGTTGTACATATTGTCCTTCATGAGGTCATATACTTCCTGGGTGGATGCGTTCTGTGCACCGCGCTCTCCGGGAGTGGCAAAGAATACGAAGCTGACGGTGTTGGCGTCGTTGATGGCCTTGTCCGCTGCGAAATAATAGGCAAGAGACTTATAGTATACACCGTCAATCCAGTCGTTGCCGCCGAGACGGGCACTGACGTTGGCCGCGAAGGCCCAGCCGTTGTCCATCATGCCGGTGGCATAGGATGCCATGAGACGGAGCCTGTACAGTGTGCTGTTGGTAAGGACGCTGCCGCGGAGGCCCTTTCGCACATTGAGTGCATTGCCGAAGATATTGGTAACGCCGTTATATCCGCCGAAGCCATACTCTGAGACCTCCGAGCCGTTCACGGTCTCCTTGGTGCGCATTGCCTCGTTAAGGCCGCTCCAAAGGGAGAAGGGGCCGTAACCGGTGATGGCGTCGTTCAGCTTCACGCCTGCAAGATAAACATCCTGGCTCTCCGAGCTGTAACCGCGGGCGCGGAAACGCACTGCAGAGAAGTTATAGCCGGCGATGTTGTTGAACACGTCATTGGAGCCGAAGAGGATGGTGGGGTTGTCATTGTAACCGCTGTCATCCATGTCGAAGGCCGCAAATGAATCGTCATCCAGTTCCGTCACCTTCTTGATTCCGGAGATGGAGAGATTGAACATGTTCTTTACGTAACCGTCATTCACCGTAACCTGGACCTGGGTCTCGAGATAATCAGGGGCCTCGATGAGGAGGGTATACATACCATCCTTCAGGTTTGGTATCATGAACGTACCGTCCTGGGCCGATGAAACCTCTGCAAGCCTTTCAGCCCCCTGGAGAAGCACAAGACGTGCACCTTCCACGGGCTGGCGGCCGTCACGGTCTACCACAGTACCCTTCACGCCGCCTGTCTGGGCAAACATGACTGCCGATGCAAGGACTGCCGCAAGTGCAAGTATGAATCTTTTAGCCATAGTGTGTTATTTCTTCTTGATAATGATATAGGTGGGATAGTGGTCGGAATAGCCGCCCACGAAAGCTCCGTTGGAGAATGTGCGGAACGGGGTGCCCTTGTATTGGCCGCTCTGGTTGGTCATGAACGGCTTGGAGAATATCCTGCCGTAGAATTTCTTCTTCACGATGGGCTGGATCTGGAAGGTGCCCTTCTGGGCATGGGCCAGGTTGTAGTTCACAAGGATGCAGTCATAGATATTGCCCTCTCCCCTGTAATACAGGGAGCTGAAACCGGCATCCAGCATGCTCCAGAAAGGCGAGAAGTAATCGGCCTCCTTCACGTCATTGATATTCTTGCGCCCGCGCATGTGTTTTGCCATGGAATCGTCAAAGGGATTGTCGTTCATGTCACCCATGATGACGCACTTGATGCCGGGATACTTCTTCATCATCTTCATCGAATGCTGGTAAGCGATTTCACCGCCACGTGCACGTGTATCGACACCCTTGCCGCCAAGACGGGAAGGAAGGTGGCAGACGTAGAAGGCGAAGTGCTCTCCGTCGATGATGCCGTGCACCATGAGGATGTCACGGGTGCGGAAGTTGGCCTGTTCCTCCTTGTTCATTTCGAACTTTATGCTGGAGCCTTCGAAAGTGAAGGGGATGGACTCGCTTTCCACAAGGGTCATCTTCTTTGGATCATAGAGAAGGCCCACGTCTACGCCGCGGCGGTCAGGGCCGTCGTAGTGGACAATCTGGAAGTTGGCATCGGCAATTGCGGGCTCGTTCACCAGATCTTCCAGGACGTGGCGGTTCTCAATCTCGGAAACGCCCAGCACGGTGTGCCATACGCCATTGTCCTTTTTCATTTCGGCGATGACACGGGCCATGTTCTGGAGCTTCTTCTGATACTTTGCCTCCGTCCACTCGTTTGCTCCGTCGGGGAGGTACTCGTAGTCGTTTTTGCCCTCGTCATGATAGGTATCGAAGAGGTTCTCCAGATTGTAGAAACCTATCACGTGACTGCGGTTCTTGGGACCGGCCCAAGCGGGAACGGCGACCAGAATAGCCAGAAGGGCTGCAAGAAGTGTAGTTTTACGTTTCATTGTTATGTGATTGTTTCTTTTTATTTCCACAAGAAAGCTTATTGCCACCATGAGGCGGGCTTCGCCGATTCTATTTTACTGGCTTTCTCCTGACCAATAAGCTTTATCAGATTCGGGAAAAAGTCTATCCCGGTTTTTTGCTCCAAATCATCAATGCTCATCACGTAGTCAGCATAATTGCCTTTGGCTATACTGGAATCGTGAGGCAGAATATACCCCGCCGCCATATATCCGTCAGTAGCATACATGGAAGAAGCTCCTCTGGCAAGAAGTGCCTTATAGTAATATGTCGGGACAGTAATCTTGTTTCCGGAGCGGTCCTTGGCATAATACTTGGCGCCATCAACCAAACAGCCTGTAACGACGTAAAGAGTATCGCACTTTTTCGAAAAATCTCTAACCTTTCCCTCTAATGTCGCCCAGATACCACCGTTAAAAGAATTATCCTGTGGAGTCATATTTGTACCATAATACGTTGTAGCATTACGGGAAAAAGAGCCAAGTCTGTCGGCGGATGCTATTTGGTGCCCACGCGAATACCACCCATTATTACCATCAAGATAACCACCAGACACATTCTGCTGAACACTATAGTTGTCACCAAAAACAGGGTCATAGGACCAGGCCTCAGATCGTTCCACATACGAACCAATTAAGCCACTGTTCAAAGGATATGCAACCCAAATAGACAGGCGATTATCATAATCCCAATAACACGTCCAATTACGCTCTCCACTGACGGCCTTATATCTATATTTGCCGCCGCTCATGTCGTGAATCAGGAGTTCACGGCCGTCGCCCTGAACCATTGCCGGGAGCTCCAGCCAGTCAAGATTGGCGGGGGCTACGTCGTAGCCGTACTGGCCGCTTGAAGAACTGCCGGATGCCCCTACCTGTTCTACTGCCGCAGTAGCGGTATTTGAACCGCTGACAAGAACAAGGGTTACGGAACGGGATTCCTCGCCTTCATTGGCCTCATAAGACAGGCGCACATCTCCTTTAGGGCCCGAGCCGGAGACATCGCTCAGCGTTGCCCAGCCCTGGGCATCGGCACCGAAGTCCAGCGACAGCGTCCATTTTCCGGAGGCCTTGACATCGACCCAGATTTTGCCTTCCTCACTTGAAAGGCTGGTGGTACGGGGGGTCACGGAAATGGTTTCTTCTTCGCCTGTGTCAGAAAGCAGCCCCTCGCAGGACTGGAATGCCAGTGCCGCAAGCAATGAAAGGATGGGGAGAACGAGTCTTTTCATAGGGCCTCAGATTAAGCCCAAAAGGGTGTCCGGGTTCTCCCGGACGCCCTTTGTGGGGTGATTATCTAAATTCTTACTTCGCAATGGCTCCAAAGATAGCACATCTGGTATTGGTACCCGATGTTTCTACCGTAAGAGTTGTGGTTGCGTCAAAAGTAATGGTATACTTGTCGCTGTCAGTAACTGTAAGAGTGTAGGGAGAAGTATTGGCAAGACCACTATTTGCGGCAGGTTCTACGCTTGCGACCTCAGTACCGCCATTCTTGAATACAAGCTTGGAGGGCTTGCCATTCCATGAGATGGCATAGAATGTAAGGGAGGTTGAACCTGCAGGAAGAGTAAGCTCTGATGAGCCGGTAGCTTTGCCTGTTCCAAGCTTCAGGACAGCAACGTTTGCAACGCCATTGACAGTGGCCTTCTCACTGTAAGACTGGTTTGTTCCGGCAGACCACTGGATATTGCTGGCAAACTCAGTGTCATCACCAGTAGTGGGGTCGTCGCCCGGAGTGGGTTCACCTGCCTCTGTAACGCCGTTAAGGCTGTAGATGTATGCTTCCTTGGACGCGGTTTCGGGAGTGTTGCCCTGATAATTGGTAAGCTTACCGCAGATTACAACGGCGTCACCGACCTTTACCTCGGAATAACCGCTGACCCAAGCCTTGTTCTCAAGATAGAGAACGCTATAGCAGGTAAACTGGCTGCCGGAAGTGGTGCCGTCATCGGAAATATTGAATGTAGCGGTACCGTGATTTGCATCAAACTGGTATTTAACGGAAGAAATCTTGCCGGAAACATAAACTACATCACTCTTTGCGCCGGCCTCGAGTGCGGATGCGGCATCGTTTGCTGCAGCAGCATTGTAAGGATCGGCCTGGGTGCCGGTGCCCTTAGGATCACTGGGCGTTTCGTCACCACCGGTGCCGGGCTGATCGCCACCACTCTGGAACGAGAGAATAACAGCATTTACGATTTCAGGCTGGTCTTCCTTACCCTCCTTCTTGTAAAGCTTATACTTTCCGGCAAGGGTAACGGTGCCGCCATCAGTAATCTTTGACGTCCAATCAGCCTTATTGTCAACACTGTAAACATAGATAGTTCCTGTAGCATCGGTTAGGTCGAAACTGCAATAATTTGCATTGAACTTGGAAACCGTACCAGTAAGTTTATAGTACGTGCTTTCATCACCCTTTTCTATTATCTCCTTGACCGTAATAGCAGGGGCGTTGCTGTAATCTTCCGTCTGACCTTCTTCAACGCTCAGAATTACACCGACAAGCTCATCATAAGACTTTCCGCTTGCATTCGTATACTTGGTGTATACACCCTGGGCTTTCAGAATGGAGCCAACCTTGATCTTGTCTACATATTCACTCCAGTTGGTAGGCTGGTACACCTCAACCTCGGCTGTGCCGTCATTGATGTATGCATACTTATAATCAGTATTCATACTGGTGACCTTACCGCTGATAATATACTCGGTAGCGCCATCTGTCTTGATGAACTCTGCACAAGTAACAGTCTCCACATCGGTCTGGGGGGCTTTCTCTTCCACTTCAAGAATTACTCCCACAAGCTCATCATAAGACTTTCCGCTTTGATTCGTATACTTGGTGTATACACCTTGGGCTTTCAATGTCGCTCCAATCTTTATCTTATCTACATATTCACCCCAGTTGCTAGGCTTGTACACTTCTACCTCTGCAGTGCCATCATTGATGTACGCATACTGATAATCAGTATTGACGCTGGTGACCTTACCGCTGATGATATATTCTGTCTGGCCATCAGTTTTGATAAACTCTGCAATTGTTACTGTAGGAACGACATACTCGCCCTTTTCACCTGCCTGCTTGACTGTAAGGGTTGCCCTTACCATGCCGGCGGTGATTACGATGGCAGCTTCACGGTCATTACCGTCGTTCTTCTCTACCGTCACGGTGATGGTCTGCTCCTTTGCCGAAGCTTTACCCTCAGTTGCGCTGAGAGCAATCCACTCGGGAAGAGTGTTGACACTGACGTTCCAGTCACGAGTGGCAATCATGGTCACCTGAAGACTGCTTTCTTCCTTAGGGAATGAGAGTTCAAGCGGGTCGATGGAAATCTTGGCAACGCCAAGGTCCTGTTCCACCCCTTCGCATGCAGCCAGGCCGAACAGGCCGACGACTGCTGCAATAAAGAAATTTCTTAGTTTCATAGTGTATTCTGATGTTGTGTTGTTCTAGCTTACAAATATAACAATCTTTTCCGGGAATACAACAATAAAATGAGATGGGCCGTTCGGTGCGTTTTTAACAATCACCTGTGCAACAGCGCCTTACAGAAAGCCCCTGCGTAAAACACGCAGGGGCTTTTAGCAGCTTGCTTATAATCAATTATTTACAAAAAACGTCTCGTAAACATCTGATTACTTTGCCTTCTTCCAGGCGCCGCGGCCTTCAATAATGTAGGCGTAGGCCTCATCGACATTGGCGACGAACGGGAAAACAAAGTCTCCGCCATTTTCATAGCCGATTCCATCCACCTTGGGATCCTTTTCGCCTTCGAGAGTCATCAGTTTTGTAGGGTGGAAGTAAACAAAACCGTCCTTATATGTATAGGTCCCGGAATAACTCTCGCCGTTCCAGACATGGATGATGAGGCTGAATTTGTCTCCGTCGAACTTGACGGTTACGGATTTCATGGATTCGTCAATTACACCGTCGCCATCGTCGTCCCATTGCTCAATATTCTCCCATGTACCCTGAATGTCGGCCTTGTTGCTTGCGGACGCCTTTCCTTCCTTGTAGAAGAATTCAATCCAGCCCTGTCCCTGGTTGATGACCGGTCTGCCGTCCTTGTCAAGTTCCGGGACGTCGAAGTGAAGGATGAGTACTGTATTGTTGTACATGGTATAAGGACGCGCATATACCGGCCCAAACTCGGTGGTGATGATAAGCACACCCGAATCGCCAATTGACCAGGTGCCTTCGTAACTGCCGGTCACAGTGCCATCGGCCTTGAAGTCGTATTCCGGCTGCTGATTGAGATTAAGCAGTTCGTTGGGATAATACCATCGGCCCACGATGCTTTGGGAGGTTGCCGGGGTAGCATCTCCTCCAATGGCGGAGTCGGTACCTTCTTTATTGCAGCCTGCAAGCATCAATGCAAAAGCTGCAAAAGGAATAAGAAGTTTTTTCATAGTTTTCATGGTTCTAAGTTTTGTTAAAGATAGGCCATTTGGATTTCAGTGACGCTCATTCCCGTAAAAACAATATTTCAAATCGTACAAATTAATACGTCGCCACAGGAAAGCGCCAAACTTACAACTTTAAACAAATTGTTTCAAACATTTTGTTTTAAATAATTTGTTTTATATATTCGCAAAAAACATCGCAAACATGTATATTGAAAATCCATTCATAATAAAAGGCTACGCTGGGAAAGAATATTTCTGCGACAGAGAAAAAGAGACATACACTCTCCTCAAAAACATTCTTGGAGGCAGCGACACCGTGCTTATATCACCAAGGCGTTATGGAAAGTCCGGACTCATCTTCCATGCCATGGCAGAATTGAAAAACCTCCACCCCGAATTTGAAACTTTGTATGTGGATATATCGGCCACTTCAACGCTCAATAATTTCATTGACAGCCTCTCCTCTGCCATAATGAACACATTCCCTGAAAAGAGCAGTTTAGGCAAGACATTTCTGGCTTTCATAAAAGGAATCAGGCCATATTTCACCTTGAATCAATATACAGGCAAGCCTGAGATACACCTGGAATTCTCCCATGAAGAACAGAAGAACAACACGCTAAGGCAAATCCTTGACATACTGGAAAGCCATTCTTCGCCCGTCATGGTCGCAATAGATGAGTTCCAACAAATAACAGAGTATCCGGAAAAGAACGTGGAAGCACTTCTGCGTTCACATATCCAGCACATGCACAATACCCGCTTTGTTTTTTGCGGCAGCAGGAGAAGGATGATGTCTTCCATGTTCAACGATGCGGCAAGGCCATTCTACGCCAGTTCTTCTACGCTGTATTTAAACAAACTAGACAGGGATAAGTATGGAGCATTCATCAGAGGCCATTTTGAAGAAAACGGCAGAACGATACAGGAAGACGCCCTTGATTACATACTTGACTGGACTAAACGGCATACTTATTATACGCAGAGAGTATGCAACGAATTGTACTTTGACGGAGCCAGAAACATAGACATGCCGGCCGTCCTTAGAATCTGCAACAACATTTTGGAAACGGAGGGGTTCAATTTCTTGATGCTGAAGGAAATCCTGCCTGTACAGCAGTGGAGATTCCTTATCGGCCTTGCCAAAGAGGGCAGCGTCTCACAAATAACCAGCGCATCATTCATATCAAAATACAAGATTGGCAGCACCACGACCGCATCCCGGGCTGCCGAATCCCTTGAAGGCAAAGATCTCGTTCTCAAACATACTGAAAAAGACTCCGTAAGCTACGAAGTCGATAATGTCTTCTTCTCCCGCTGGCTTGAAGCTGAGTTCTGAATTCGAGTAGGAGGTAAACGAAAGTAATGGAGTTTATCTCCTACTTTCGTTTACCGACCTCTCACACCACCGTACATGCCGTTCGGCATACTCATAGCCATCGTAGCCGTGTTTCTTCTTTTTTGACATAACAAAAACCCCGAAAGTTTTTTGTCTAACTTTCGGGGTTCATGTCAAAAGTGAGCCTGCCTTTTTCTATAGGCTTTAGCCGGAATTATTCGGCTGCAACGCTTGTTACACCGTTGAGGCTGTAGAGATATGCCTTCTTGGAAGAAGTCTCATAGGTGCCCTTGTAAGCGGTGAGCTGACCCTTGAGGATAACATCGTCACCAACGGCGACCTGTCCGAATCCCTCTTCCCAAGGCTTGTTCTCAAGCCAGTAAACTGAGTAAGCCTCAAAATCTTTGGCCTTGTCATCATTGAAGACGCCGTCATCAGAAAGCCAGAATGTACCTGTCTGATGCTCTGCATCGAATGCATAGACAATCTTGGAGGCCTTGCCCTTTACGGCAACGTCAGGAAGGTTAAGGGTTTCATTTGCGGCCTTGGCAGCGGAAAGAGCAGCCTGAGTGTCGTCGATGAACTTCTTTGCTCCTGCAATGTTGAAAGGATAGTCAACGTTACCTACACCGTTCTCATCGGAGGTTGCCCAGTTGATGGAGTAGATTTTTGCCTTTTTGCTTGAAGTCTCATACGTTGTGACGTCATTCTTGGTATAGGCGGTAACTGCACCATAGAGGATGACCTCGTCGCCAACCTTGAAGTTTGCCTTGATGTCAGCGCCTGCGGTAGGAGCGTCAAGACTTCCGCCAAGATAATATACGCTGAATGCTTCGAAGTCCTTATTAAGGTCATCGTTATATACACCGTCATCGGAAATCCAGAAAGATGCTGTATTGTACTGCTTCTCGCCGCCGAAGTTGTAATTAGTGGTGTTGGAAACAATACCCTTGACATAGACATTGCCTGCAACGGGACCGGCCTTGAGGGCTTCGATGATACCTGCAACGGTGTAAGGCTTGTCAAGAGTACCGACGGCAGAGTACTTGCCCTGCTTGAGGGTAAGGGTGAGGTCCTTTGCGCCGTCGCTCTTGACGGTGAAGGTTGCTGTGCGCTCGTCACCTTCGTTGGCTTCCAGGGAGATTTCGATCTTGCCGCTTACGGTGCCTTCCGGAGTGAAGCTCTTTACCCATGTGGATTCTGCATCCTTGGTAACGGTCCACTTGCCGGTAAGATTCTTTGCGGTAATATCGAAGGAGGCAGCGGTCTCGGAAGCACCTACTACAACCTCGGGTTCTTTGCAAGAGAGCGCAGGAGCCGTGTTGGCATCGAGCTTGTAGAGGTATGCGGCATTCTGGCTTGTTTCGGCCTGTCCGCCGTAGTTCATGAGAATACCGTAGATAACCACGTTGTCGCCTTCGCTGATATTCTGCTTCTTGGGATCGTCATACTTGGCATTGTCGAAGTAGTATATACGATAGGCTTCGAAGGTCTTCTCGCCTTCCTCGTCACCCATCCAGAATGTAGCATTGCCATACTCCGTGCCGAATTCTTCAATGACATTGGTGATGATGCCCTTTACATAGTACTTCTTGCCGGTAGTAGCCTTGTCTGCAAGCTTGGCGCAAAGGGCAACTGCGTCTGCACAGGTAAGAGGATCATCCTCGGTGAGGCCGTGAGGGTCTCCTGTCTGGATGACCGTGATGTACTTCTCAACGCCTTCTGCAGCGAGGACTATTTCGCCTGTACGGTCATCGAGGGATTCGCCCACGGTAACGGTGACATTGGTCTTACCCTTGCCGGTAGCAGGGGTGAATGTAATCCAGTCTGCCTTGGAAGTTGCAGTCCAGGTGACGTCTCCGGAGTTTACCTCGACAGTCTTGGAACCGCCTTCAGTTGGAATGGCGACGACTGACTGGGAGAGATTTATAGCAAGATCACTGGATACCACGGGAGGTTCCTCTGTACATGAAGCGAGAAGGGCGACTCCTGCGATTGCTGAAAGTAAATATCTGAGTTTCATAACAGTTATGCCGACTTATTAGTTGAACATATACTTGAGACCGAGCTGGATGTACCATGCCTGGCCGATTCCGGTTGAAGGCTTCCAAGTCTTGGCGCCCTCCTTCAGAGGAGTGGAGAATACGGGCTGGCCGTTCTCGTTGAGGTGGTCGAAGGTGAGGATCTGACCGTTGAATGCGCTGTCATCCCAAGTCTTGATAACTCCCCAGCTGTCGTTGATAAGGTTGCCGACATTCATGATGTCTGCGCTGAGCTGGATGGTGTTGGTGGTGCTTCCGAGACGGATCTTAACGTCCTGGGAGAGCTTAAGGTCGAAGTAGTGGACCATGGGCCTGTGAGCGCCATATGCCTGTGCATATTTGCCCTTGCGGGAAGAGAGGTAAGAATCCTGCTCTACGAATGCCCAGAAATTGTCACGGGCCTGATCGGAGACGAAGAGGATTTCGTCCTTGGTCTTGGGAACGTAGATAAGGTCAGTGATGTTGGAGTCACCGTTCACGTCGTTGTCGAACTGGAAGGTGGAACCGGTGGGAACATAACCCTGATAGAAGAGGCTTACGTTAGTTCCCCAAGGCATCTTGTAGGAAACGGATGCCATGAGACGGTGAGGATTGTAGTACTGTGAAGGCTGCAGGGTTGCGAATGCAGGACCGTCAACAGTGGGGAGACTCTTGAATACGGATTCGGGGTCGGAGCCGGGCATACCGGTAACCTCATACTGCTCTGTACGTGTGTAGGAAGCGGTGATGTTGAGGTTCCTGAGGGGCTGTGCCTTTGCGCTCAGGACGAAGATCCAGCCATAACCCTTGTTGGTATTGGTAAGATAGTAAGCAGGGGTTCCTGTATAACCGGGGTTGGAAGGATAGATATGACGGTTGTCCGGACCTGCCCACTGGGACCAGCCGGCGTTGCTCTTCATGTTCACATCCTTGATGAGGTTGCCGTTGACAGTCTTGTTGAAGGTGTACTCGGCAGTCATGGTGAACGGGAAGGAAGTGGGGAGCTGGAGATCCAGGGCGATGGAGGTCTTCCAGATCTGAGGCATCTTGAAGTTGGGGTCTACACCGGCAATCTTGGAGGATACCTGACCGTCTTTAGGAGAGATGGTCTTGGGGTTGTTAGCAGGGGAAACCTCGTTGAACTTGTTTAGGATATCGGTAGTCGAAGTGGGGAACTTGCCGCCGTTTGCAGATGCTGCAAAAGCGTCAAGGCCTTCGTCACGAACCTTGATTGTTCCATCAGTGTTGTACTGAGTGGAGAATACTGAAAGGTGCTGGAACATGGCAGCATTGGTGGGCATGTTGGTCATGAACACCAGAGGGAGACGGCCAGCGAAGAGACCGGTGCCGCCGCGGATCTTCATGCTCTTGTCACCGAATACGTCATAAGTGAAGCCGATACGGGGAGACACCTGGATATTCTTCTTGGGCCAGTGGCCGGTATCGATGCTGAGACCGCCGAAATCAAGCTTCTTCACTGCCTCATTGGTCATAAGGTCGTTGTCATCATAGAGGATGGTGTCAAGACGGAGACCTGCGGTGAGCTTGAGTTTTTCATCGACATTCCATTCATCCTGGGCATAAAGGCCGATCTGGGAGAACTGGATACGAGCGGAAGGGGTGTCACCCATGCCGTTGTTTTCGTAACCGTAAGTCAGAGCAACGGTTTCAGGAGCTGCGCCGTTGATGAGGTCGTCTACGCTGCGGAAACGGTAGTAACCTGTACCTTCACGCATGTAGGCGTTGTCTGCGAACTGGTGCTCGAAGCTTGCGCCTGCAGTGATCTTGTGTGCGCCAAGATAATAGGTAACATCATCCTTTGCGGTGAGGACGCGGTTGTGAACACCGTTATACCATGTAAAGAGTTCGTAACCTGCAGACATGTAAGGCATAAGGGTCTGCTTGAGATCGCCGCCTGCGATGGAACCGGTATAGCCTTCGAGGATATCGATAAAGGGGAACTTGTCAGAGTCGGATCCGCGGACATCCTCAATGTTGGAATAGGTAACAAGGAGCTGGTTGGAGAGGTTCGCGCTCAGACGGGAGTTGAGGTCTACGGAGATTGTGCTCACGTTATTCTCCATTGAATACATGGAGTTGTAGAACACCATTGAATACTCGCTTATACGGTTGTTGGCAAGACGTGTACCCTTGAGTCCGGGTGTACCGGTGGAGTTGAAGTCCGCTGAAGAACCGTTTGTACCTACCCAATGCTTGGAGCTGGTGTAGTTGTAACGGACGGCGAGGTGATGGTTGTTGGTGATGTTCCAGTCTACACGGCCGAGGAGCTTTATGGTGCTTGCATCCTTTGCAAAGTCGTTGAACCCGCCGGTATCGTATCCGTAAACATTCTTGAGATGGTCGGAAACGCGCTGCATGTCGGCAACGGTGGTGCGGGAGATAAAGCCGTCCTTGTAACCGTTTGCCGCTACGTCAACGGGTTTGCCGTTCTTGTCTGTATAAGTGGTTGTTCCGTCCCAGGGACGATAGGAAACAATCTGGGAAGCGGGCTCACCGGAATATTCAAAGCTTCCGAAGAAGAAGAGTTTGTTCTTGATGATAGGGAAACCTACGGTTGCGCCGTAAACAGTGGACTTTTCGGCCTCGTTGGCTTCCTTGTTTGCAATTTCAACGCCGCCGTTGAGGGTGTCGCCGCGGAGCTTACCGTTCTGATGGTAAACATAGGCTGTTCCCTTTACGGTGTTGGTACCGGACTTAGTGATTGCGTTAATACCGCCGCCGATGAAGTTGGTCTGACGTACATCGAACGGGGAAACAACCACCTGGATTTCCTCGATTGCATCCAGGGAGACGGGATTGCCGCCGCCGGGGAGGTTGGAGGAAAGACCGAAGTTGTTGTTGAAGTTTGCACCGTCGATGGTGAAGTTGGTGCTACGTCCGTCGCCGCCGGCGATGCTCATTCCGTTACCGCCGTAAGGGGAAAGCTTTGCAACGTCGGAGATGCTGCGGCTTGCGGTAGGGAGAGAGAGAATCTCTGACTGGGAAACGTTGGTAGCTGCACCGATTCTCTCCTGGGCTGCAAACTTCGAGATGGGGCTTGCAGTGAGAACGACAGCTTCGAGGAATTCCGTGGACTCCTGAAGGGTTGCGTTCTGGATGTAAGTCTGACCCAGCTGGAGGGTGATGTCAGTGTAAGTGACACCCTGGTAGCCAAGGTTGGAGACTTCTACGGTGTAGGGACCACCGGTACGCATACCCTGGATGGTATAACGGCCGTCAGAGTTGGTGACGCCGCCATAGACGGTACCTGAAGGCTGATGCTGTGCGAGAACCGCAGCACCAATCACAGGCTCGCCGCTCTGGTCAACGATCCTACCGGAAAGGGTGGAAGTAGTGACCTGGGCAAACGCAGAAACGCCCGCAATCAACGTAGTGAAAGCGAGAAGAAAGCTTTTGAAAGCGTTTTTCATAGGTTTGTTAAGATATAAATATTGATGTTGTGAATTTACACTCTACCTCAAAACCGCCACGAAGATACTGCAATTTTTGAAACTATGCAAATAAAAAGAGGCATGAGATTTCTCGACTTCGCTCGAAATGACAAAAAAATATTCCCGGGGCGGGCCGGGAATAATTATAGAATCTACAAGCCAAAGGCATTTTTAATTTTAGAGACACTGTCAAGGAGCTCCCAGCCGAAAAACTGGACTATCCTGTCCTTGCCCTGCACCTTGACAGCCTTCTTGTAAGGCTTGCGTCCCATGTGGCCGTAGGCTGCGGTGGGAGAATAAATAGGATTTTTCAGGCCGAATTTCCTGATTATTGCAAAAGGCCTTAGGTCAAACAGCTCTGAGACCTTTTCGGCGATTTCGGCATCGGAAAAACCCTTGCCCGTACCGTAAGTATCGACGAATACACTCACAGGCTTCGCAACGCCGATGGCATAAGCCAGCTGGACCAGGCATTCGTCGGCGACGCCGGCGGCGACCAGGTTCTTGGCGATGTAGCGGGCTGCATAAGCGGCGCTGCGGTCCACTTTGGAAGGGTCCTTCCCGGAGAAGGCTCCGCCTCCGTGTGCCCCCTTTCCGCCGTAGGTGTCCACAATAATCTTGCGCCCTGTGAGGCCGGTGTCTCCGTGAGGCCCGCCGATAACGAATTTTCCTGTGGGGTTCACGTGCAGGATATAGCTGTGGATGAGCCTCGCCGTTTCTGCGGGCAGGGATTCCTTGAGCCGGGGAATCAGGATCTTTTCAACGTCGTAGCGGATTTTCGCCTGCATCTCAAAATCAACCTTGGCCTGTCCGTACTGGGCTACGGCATCGGCATAGCTCATCCTGCCGAGGGAGGCGGGGACGAACTCGTCGTGCTGGGTGGAAAGGACGATGGTATGCACCTTTACGGGAAGGTGGGTCTCACCGCTGTATTCGATGGTGAACTGGCTCTTGGCGTCGGGCCTGAGATAAGGCATGAGCTGAGGCTCGTTGTGGCGGATATCGGCAAGTATCTCGAGGAGGCGGTGGCTCAGATAAAGTGGCAGCGGCATGTAATCCTCCGTGTCCGTACAGGCATAGCCGAACATCATGCCCTGGTCTCCTGCGCCCTGATCCTCTTCCTTTGCCCTTTCCACGCCGCGGTTGATGTCCTGGCTCTGCTCGTGGAGGGCGCTCAGGACGCCGCAGGAGGATGCGTCGAACATGTATTCGGCCTTTGTATAGCCGATGCGGCGGATGGTGTCACGGACTGTGGTCTGGATGTCGACATAGGCCTCGGCCTTGACTTCACCCATCACCACTACCATGCCGGTGGAGCAGAAGCTCTCACAGGCCACTTTGGCTTCAGGGTCCTGACGAAGGAATTCATCGAGAATGGCATCCGAAATCTGGTCTGCCACTTTGTCCGGGTGCCCTTCTGAGACACTCTCGGACGTGAAGAGATAATTCTTTAGCATTTTTTACAGGTGGTTGCAAGCGTTAACAAATCCTTCCACAATATGTAAGGGACTGCAAAGGTAGGCCATTTTTTCCGATATGCCAAAAAAAAGAGTTATATTTGCAGGCTATATATATTATATGCCAAAAGCAAAGAGTTCCATACAGATCAAAAACCGCAGGGCCTCATTCGATTATGAGTTCCTGGAAACATATACCGCAGGCATCCAGCTGGTGGGTACGGAAATCAAATCCATCCGCGCCGGAAAAGTGTCCCTGCAGGATGCCTGGTGCTATTTTTCAGGTGGAGACCTCTATGTGAGCGGCATGAATATTGCCCAGTACAGTTGGGGCAGCTGGGGCCAGCACGAGCCCGCCCGCGACCGCAGGCTCCTCCTGAGCAGGAAGGAACTGCGCCATCTTTCCCAGGAAGACAAGAAAAAGGGCCTCACCATAATTGCGGTGAAGCTTTTCATTGCCGACAATGGCTTCGCCAAGCTGGTCATAGCCCTGGCGAAAGGCAAGAAAGAATACGATAAAAGGCAGAGTATCAAGGAAAAGGATACCCGCCGTGAACTTGAACGCGGAGGCATCCTTTGATGGAAAACAGAGTGGAGAAATACATAATGAATCCCAAAACCCTCATGGCCGAACTCCGCGAAGACGGCTCAAGGGACTGGTGGAAGTGGCTTCTGGTGCTGCTTTCAGGGGTTCTCGTTCTCCTTCTCTACATCTGGATAAGCGTCTCCGTCCTTGGGGCCGACCTTCCCAAAACCGCAATACTCAAGCGCCGCAATGCCGACTGGTCCATCCGCATGGACCGAATGGCCGGCCAGCTGGACCGCTGCGAAGAGCAGCTTGCGATGCTGGAAGTGAGGGACAACAAGATTTACCGCAGCGTATACGGCATGGATGAGATTCCCTCTGCCGTGCGCCTTTCCGGCTTTGGCGGGGAAAACCGATACACAGACCTTGAAGGCACGGCTCTCCGCGGCATCGTGAACCGCCTGGACGTGCTTGAAAAGAGGGCATACATACAGTCCCGCTCCTTCGACGACGTTGCCATGCTCCAGAAAACCGCCGGAGACATGGCCGCACATATACCCGCAATACCTCCCATGTCCACGGAAGCGGGCAGTTTCCATCTGTCCAGCCCCTTCGGCTACCGTTCGGATCCGATTCTTGGGTATCAGAAGCGCCACACCGGCATGGACTTCGCCTGTCCTCCCGGCAATCCTATCTACGCAACGGGTGACGGAGTGGTGATCAAGGTGGCCCATGAAAGGAAGGGTTACGGGAATCACGTCGAAATAGACCATGGTTTTGGTTACAAGACCCGATATGCCCACATGTCTGAAATAGCGGTTGAGCAGGGCCAGAACGTAACCAGGGGCGATTATCTGGGACTCAGCGGCAAAAGCGGCCGCGTCACCGGACCGCACCTCCATTACGAGATACTGTACCGCAAGGACTATGTCAATCCGGCACTTTACATGGACCTGGACATAGCTCCAAAGGACTATTTTGAAATTGCAAAGAAACCTTCGAAATGAAACTGAAGAAGATCATAGGTTCGGCCCTTAGGTTTCTGGTGGCATCCGTGTCCACCGCAATCATCATATACATACTGTTTGCACTGGTCTTCTCCACCGATGAGGAAAGGCGCCTCCAGAAGGAAAACCGTCTGTACTCACAGAGATATTCGGCCATGAAGGAACAGGTTCGCCTGACAGGGGACGTCATCGACGGTCTCCTGGACAAGGACAATGCCATTTATGAGGAACTGTTCAACACCCCCGCTCCCACCCTGGACGAGGTATCGGCAGCAGACCTCATTGCCGACAGCGACTCCCTCTCTGAGAGTTTCTACCTGTCTGCAGCGGCCTCAAAGAGCGGCAGCCTCATGAAAATGGCCGAAAGCGTAGACCGCAATTTCGAGGAGGTCTTCCGCCTTCTCGAGGCGAAGGGAACCGCCGTCCCTCCCCTTGCGATGCCCCTCAAGGACATTTCATACGTCCAGACAGGCGCATCCACCGGGATGAGGCTCAATCCAGTCACCAAACTCGAACTGATGCATAACGGCCTCGACCTGGTTGCCCCGCAGGGTGCTCCGGTCTATGCCGCAGCCGACGGCACAGTCACCAAGGTAAACCACTCACGCAAGGGCCTTGGGAACACCGTTGAGATAGACCACGGAAACGGCTACACCACAAAGTACTGCCTCCTTGGCGACGTCACCGCCGTCAAGGGCCGCAGGGTAAAGCAGGGCTCAAGGCTCGGCACAGTGGGTATCTCCACGTCGGCAGCCGCGCCGCACCTTCATTACGAAGTATGGCGCGACACACTTCCGATGGACCCGGTGAACTACCTGTTCACGTCCGTCACCCCCGAAGACTATGCAAGGATGATGTCCTTGTCGGTAAACACGAAACAATCAATGGATTAATATGACATCAAAAGAAATCAGACAGAAGTACCTGGACTTCTTCGCGTCCAAAGGACACACGGTGGTGCCCTCTGCACCTATGGTTATCAAGAATGACCCTACACTGATGTTCACCAACGCAGGAATGAACCAGTTCAAGGATATTTTCCTGGGAAATACAAATCCCAAGTTCCTCCGTGCAACCGACTCCCAGAAGTGCCTCCGCGTGAGCGGTAAGCACAATGACCTGGAGGCAGTGGGCCACGACGGCCGCCACCACACCATGTTCGAGATGCTGGGCAACTGGAGTTTCGGAGACTATTTCAAGACAGAGGCCATCGACTGGGCATGGGAACTGCTCACGGACGTTTATAAAATCGACGCCACAAAGCTCTACGCCACCGTTTTCGAAGGCTCCGAGGAAGACGGCACCAGCCTTGACACCGAGGCCCAGGCCGCATGGCTCAAGCACCTCCCCGCCGACCATGTTCTCACCGGCAACAAGCATGACAATTTCTGGGAAATGGGAGACACCGGCCCCTGCGGTCCCTGCAGCGAAATCCATATCGACCTTCGCCCGGATGAAGAAATAGCAAAAATCCCCGGCCGCGAACTCGTTAACACGGACAACGACGAGGTCATCGAAATCTGGAACCTCGTTTTCATGCAGTTCGAAAGGAAGGCCGACGGCCACCTCGAACCCCTCCCAGCAAAGAATATCGACACCGGCATGGGCTTCGAACGCCTGTGCATGATTCTCCAGGGGAAGAACAGCAACTATGAGACCGACGTCTTCTCGGGCCTTATCGGCAAGGTTGAAGAGTTTTCCGGCCACAAATATACTGAGGGCGGCAACGTCCAGGTGGCGATGAGGGTAATTGCCGACCACATCCGCGCTATCGCCTTCTCCATTGCCGACGGCCAGCTTCCTTCAAACGTGAAAGCAGGCTACGTCATACGCCGAATCCTCCGCCGTGCAGTGCGTTACGGATATACCTTCCTTGGATTCAACGAGCCCTTCCTCTGCCGCCTGATTCCGCAGCTTGTAGATGACATGGGCGAGGCCTATCCCGAACTCAAGGCCCAGCAGAAGCTCATCGAGAGCGTCATCCGCGAGGAAGAAAACGCCTTCCTGCGCACACTGGACCGCGGTATACGCATGCTCGAGGACAACATGGCAAAGAACGCCGCCACCAAGCAGGTGTCCGGAACCGACGCCTTCGTCCTGTATGACACCTACGGCTTCCCTATCGACCTTACCGAACTCATCGCTTCCGAAAAGGGCTACACCGTAGACCTCGACGGATTCAACGTGGAGCTTCAGAAGCAGAAAGAGCGCGCCCGCAACGCCACCGCAAACGAGTTCGGAGACTGGACCGTCTTCGAAGAGAGCGACGAGGTCGTATTCGAAGGTTACGACACCCTCACCGTCGAAGGCGCCACCCTCCTGAAGCAGCGCACCGTGAAGCAGAAGAACAAGGAACTCTTCCAGCTGGTCTTCGACCATACTCCCTTCTATGCCGAAATGGGCGGCCAGGTGGGCGACACCGGCTACATCGAAAGCGCTTCCGGCGAAAAGATCAGCATCCTCAATACCGTAAAGGAGAACAACCTTACCATACATCTGGCAGAACACCTTCCACAGGACGGCACGCAGTCGTTCAGGCTGGTCGTTGACGGAGAACGCCGCCAGAAGATCATGAACAACCACACCGCAACCCACCTCCTGCATCAGGCCTTGAGGGAAATCCTCGGCACCCATGTAGAGCAGAAGGGTTCCTTCGTGGGACCGGACTACTTCCGCTTTGACTTCTCCCACTTCCAGAAAGTCACCGACGAGGAGCTTCTCAAGGTAGAACACCGCGTGAATGCCCTCATACGTGCCGATGAGCCCCTCTGCGAAAAGCGCGATGCCCGCATCGAAGAAGCCCGCGCAATGGGAGCGATGGCCCTGTTCGGCGAAAAGTACGGAGACATAGTCCGCGTCGTTCGATTCGGAGATTCCGTTGAGCTCTGCGGCGGCACCCACACAAGGTCCACAGGCACAATCGGCATGTTCAAGATCGTGGCCGAAAGCGCCGTAGCCGCAGGTGTCCGTAGGATCGAAGCCGTAACTGCCGAAGCCGCCGAAAACCAGATGGACGGCTTCGTAGAAATGCTCAAGACCGTGAAGGGCTTCTTCAACAATGTCCCCGACCTTGCCGGCGCCATCCGCAAACTCGTCGAAGAGAATGCCGATGCGAAGAAACAGCTCGAAGCCATCGCCCAGGAAAAGGCAGCGGAACTCGCCGCCAGGCTTGAAGCCGGAGCCGAAGAAGTGAACGGTATACGCCTGGTACGTTTCGAGCATAGCGTAGATCCCGCCCTTGCAAGAAACGTAGCCCTCATCCTCCAGAAGAAGGCCGCGAACCTTGCAGTTGTCGGTGCATTCGCCTTTGAAGGCAAACCCAACCTTATATTAATGTATTCCGATGACCTCGTGGCCAAGGGCAAGAACGCCGGCAAGGACATCCGCGAAGCCGCCAAGTTCATCCAGGGCGGCGGTGGCGGACAGCCCGGCCTCGCAAACGCCGGCGGCCGCCTTGTAGACGGACTTCCCTCCGCCCTCAAGTGCCTCGTCGAGACAGCGACTGCTTAATCTGAGCGAAGTCGAAGAATCTCATGAAGAAGTTAGACCGGTTCATACTGAAGTCCTTCGTGATGCCGTTTCTGGCGGTATTCGCGGTAGTTGTATTCATCCTGGTCCTCCAGTTCCTGTGGCTGTATATAGATGAGCTGGTGGGCAAGGGCCTTGAATTCAAGGTGATTCTGGAATTCCTCATGTGGGGAAGCTGCCAGACACTGCCGCTGGCCATACCGCTGGCAACGCTGCTTTCATCCATGATGACACTGGGACAGATGGGTGAACAGTTCGAGCTCACTGCAATAAAAGCATCCGGAATCTCCCTTACAAGGGTCCTGGTGCCCATGTTTGCAGTGGCCATTCTGATTTCTGTCGGAGCATTCTACATCGGAGACCGCCTGGTTCCGTATTCCATCAACCAGATTTATACGATGAGGGATGATATCGGCCGCACCAAGTCCGAAATCAAAATTCCCACCGGAACCTTCTACGACGGCATTGACGGATATATTCTCCGCGTCGAAGACAGGGACAAGAATTCCGGTATGATGTACAATATCCAGGTATATGACCATTCCACAGGAAAGGGCAACACCAGGATTACCGTTGCCGACAGCGGTCTCATCAAGATGTCCAAGAACAAGGATTACCTTACCTTCACGCTCTTTGACGGGACTTCCTATCAGGAGGACAACAAACGCAAATACAGGGACACCACCCTTGCGCTTCAGAGAATACAGTTTCACAGGGAAGACATGGTCATCCCCCTGGAGAACTATGCCTTCCATCATTCAGACTCTGCCAGGTACGGGGAGCAGGTACGTTCCATGAGCCTTGCGAACCTTCGTCACGGCCACGACTCCCTTTCCAACCTGGTTGCCCTTGGAACAGAAAAGCACATAAACGAGTTCACGAGCAACACCGGCATATCATACAGGCAGCAGCTGGACACGGCATGGAAGGAGAAGGCAAATACGCCTCTCTCCCTTCCCGGAGAGCATAAATGGAGCAACCTCAAGGAAAAGCGAAGGTCCTACGAGAATGCTGCCAACACCGCGCGCCAGTACGAGAACCTCCTCCATGGCCAGAGCATGGACTCATACGACTACACCAGGCTTATTCACCGCACCGACGTGGAAATCTGGAAGAAATATGCACAGGCACTTGCATGCCTGCTGCTCTTCTTCATCGGTGCACCTGTGGGAGCCATACTGAAAAAGGGAGGCCTTGGCACGCCGGCCATCATTTCGCTGCTGTTCTTCGTGCTATATTGGGTGGTTGACATTACCGGCGAGCGACTTGCCGGCAACGGCGAACTGAATGCTTTCGTGGGCAAGTTCCTGTCGGCATTCATACTGGCGCCGATAGGGGCCATGCTTACCATCACCGCAGTCCAGGACAAGAGCATCCTCAGGCTTGACGGTGCAAAGATCTGGTTCAGAAAAATCAAGAGCAAATTCTTCCGTATGTTCAGAAAGACACGTATAGTATATATGGGTACCCCGGAATTCTCCGTGGGACCGCTTGACGCCATCATCAAGGCAGGATATAAGGTAGTAGGAGTGGTAACCGCTCCGGACAAGCCTTCCGGCCGCGGCCTCAAGATGAATGAATCGGCAGTTAAAAAATATGCCGTGGAGAAAGGCCTGACGGTGCTTCAGCCGGAAAAGCTCAAGGATCCCGAATTCCTTTCACAGCTTCAGGCGCTCAAGGGAGACCTCTTTGTTGTCGTGGGATTCAGGATGCTGCCTGAAGTGGTCTGGTCCATGCCCAAGCTTGGAACCTTCAACCTCCACGCGGCACTTCTGCCGCAGTACCGCGGCGCCGCCCCTATCAACTGGGCGGTCATCAACGGGGAGAACATCACCGGCGTAACCACATTCATGATCGACAAGAACATCGACACCGGCGGCATAATCCTTCGCTCCGAATGCCGAGTAGAACCCGCTGACACCGCCGGCACCCTGCATGACAAGCTTATGGCCATAGGTTCACAGCTCGTGGTGGAAACGGTGGAAGGCATCATCCAGAAGAACGTGGAACTACGCGTCCAGCGCAGCTTCATCCAGGGTAACGAACTCCTCAAGCCCGCACCCAAGCTCACCGACGAACTCCGCCATATTGACTGGGATGCGCCCACAAAGACCGTATACAATCTCATCCGCGGCCTGTCTCCGTTCCCCTGTGCATATACCGAGCTTGTCAAAGACGACACGTCCACCATGCTCAAGGTCTACTTCGGAGAAAAGCGTGATGACCTTCACGCTGCTCCCGGAACCGTACTTTCTGACGGCAAGACCTACTTTGCCATAGCCACGGCAGACGGCGCCATCTCCATCACGGACCTCCAGCTTGCAGGCAAGAAGAGGATGGACGTAAAGAGCTTCCTCCTTGGCTTCCGCAATCCTGAGAGTTACCATGCAAGCGCAGGCACATCCAATGCCGAACTTGAAAAGGCCAGGCCGAAAGATGAATGAGATTTCTCGACTTCGCTCGAAATGACAAGGGTTGTAATACTGTGTAACGGGGCATTCCCCACAACCGATTATCCGCTTTACCTGCTGGACAGCGCAGAGGGTGTCGTGTGCTGTGACGGAGCTCTGGAGAAGTATCTGGCACGATGGCCGGAGCGCACTCCCCTTGCGGTCGTGGGAGACATGGATTCACTTCCCGCTGAACTGCAGGAGAGGTTCGCCAATGTGCTTGTCCACTATGAGGAGCAGGACTACAACGACCAGACGAAGGCCATGCGGTGGATACTCGCAAGCCATCCGGAAGTTGAAGAGATAACCATCCTTGGCGCTACCGGACTGAGGGAAGACCACACCATCGGCAACCTAGGCCTTCTTATGGAATACACAAGGCTGTTTGACCTTGGAGAACGCCGTGTCCAGATTGTTTCCGACTACGGGACTGCTTTCGCCGTCACGGACACATGCGAACTCCACCTTGGTGAAGGCCGCCGATTCTCCCTTTTCTGCGCCGACAATTCCGTAAAAATATCGTCCGCAGGCCTTCAGTGGCCCACGGACGACGTTGTCTTCGATGCATGGTGGAAGGCTACCCTGAACAGGACTGTCCAGCCCATCGTCCAGCTCACCTTTTCACATCCGGCACCTGCGCTGATTATTATTGATTGAGGGCATCGGCACTCTTGATGTACTTTGCAAGCTCCTCGTCTGACAGGTTATAGTCTTGGAGTTCGCCCGAAATGTAGTGGTCATAAGCACCCATATCCACAAATCCATGTCCTGAGAGGTTGAAAAGGATGGTTTTCTTCTCACCTGTTTCCTTGCACTTGAGAGCCTCGCGGATTGTGGCGGCTATGGCATGGCAGCTTTCCGGAGCAGGGATGATACCTTCGGTCTGGGCAAAGAGTATGCCCGCTTTGAAGGTCTCTGTCTGATGAAGGTCTATAGCCTCCATATAACCATCCTTCATGAGCTGGGACATTATGACGCCTGCTCCGTGATAGCGGAGGCCGCCGGCATGTATGGTTGCAGGCTTGAAGGTATGGCCGAGCGTGTACATGGGAAGAAGCGGAGTCATTCCTGCCTCATCGCCGAAGTCATACTCGAACTTGCCGCGGGTGAGCTTGGGGCAGCTTGCCGGCTCGGCAGCGATGAAACGTGTCTTTTTTCCGTCCCTGATGTTGTGGCGCATGAAAGGATATGCGATTCCGGAGAAGTTGGAGCCGCCGCCGAAGCAAGCGATGACAATGTCCGGATACTCCCCTGCCAGTTCCATCTGCTTCTCTGCCTCCAGGCCGATGACAGTCTGGTGCAGACAGACATGGTTCAGGACGGAGCCCAAGGTGTACTTGCAGTTAGGGGTGGTCACGGCAAGTTCGATTGCCTCGGAGATAGCGCTTCCAAGGGAACCCTGATCATTGGGATTGACGGTAAGGATATCCTTGCCGGCACGGGTACTCATGGACGGGGAAGGAGTAATGGCGGCGCCAAAAGTCTGCATGATTGAACGTCGGTAAGGCTTCTGGTTATAGCTTACCTTTACCATATATACTGCACACTCGAGTCCGAACTTCTTGGCGGCATAGGAAAGAGCTCCTCCCCACTGGCCGGCTCCGGTCTCGGTGGTAATGTTCGTGATGCCCTGCTTCTTTGCATAATAAGCCTGTGCAAGGGCAGAATTCAGTTTGTGGCTGCCTGCAGGGCTCACACTCTCATTCTTGAAGAAAATGTGGGCAGGAGTGCCCAGCGCCTCTTCAAGTTCGTATGCGCGTACGAGCGGAGTGCAGCGGTATGCAGCATACTGCTGACGCACTTCCTCCGGGATGGGAATCCATTCATCCGTCTGGTTCAGTTCCTGACGGGCGCATTCTTCCACGAATACGGGGTACAGGTCTTCCGGCTTAAGCGGTTCCCTGGTCGCAGGATTCAGGAACGGCAGCGGCTTGTTGGGCATTACAGCCTGAATGTTGAAGTAATGGGTGGGAATCTCGGATTCCGGGAGGAGGTACTTTTTCTGTTTCATAGTTCGTTATGATAAATGTTAATTGTATAGATTTCTCGACTTCGCTCGAAATGACAATAAAAAAAGGCCTGCTGTAAGTCAGCAGGCCTATATCATGTATGAAAACAACTACGGCGAAGCGACTTACAACGTGAAATTGCAAGTGCGCCACCAGGAGTTATTTACCATATTCGTTCTCATTTCTTTTGCAAAGAAAAAAAGAATGATGCAATAATGCAAGAGTTTTTTAGAAAAAATTACAGTCTTGCAAGGAGAGCTTCCGTCCACTGGGCAGAGGCTGTTGTGAAGTTGGCTTCGATGTAAGCGTTGACTGCCGTTGCAACGAAGAGGAGGATGATGAGGGTAGCTACAATTGTGCCGATGACCTTGAGTCTCTTGAGCCACTTCTTGTTATTCCAGCCGATGGTCTGGAACATGCTCCAGAAGCCATGGTTGAGGTGGAGCCAGATGGCGATGAACCATACGATATAGAGGGCAAGTACCCACCAGTTCTTAAATGTGGCAATAAGGAGATAGTAGGGGTTCTCTGCTTCGCCGCCCATGAATTCCTGAAGCTGCATCTTTGCCCAGAAGTGGGTAAGGTGGAATGCGAGGAAACCAAGGACGATGATTCCCAGGACTGCCATGTTCTGTGCGCTCCAGCTATCCTGCTTTGCCTTGGAAGCAACCTCATAACGCTTGAGGCCGCCCCTCTTGATTACATTCTCATAGCTGAGCCAGCATCCGTAAACAATGTGGATGAGGAAGCCCAGGGCAAGGATGGGGACCATGATGTCGATGACGGGTGAGGACATGAAGTCGCAGCCGAGCTGGAACCAGCCGTCGCCATGGGTATAGGGAGAGTTATCAAGGGCAACCTTGCCGAAATTTCCGTGCATTGAATCTATGACGGAGAAGAAATTGATGGTTCCGTGAAGGAGCAGGAAGATGATGAGGAATGCGCCGGAGACGCTCTGGATAAACTTCTTGCCGATAGAAGAGGTTAGGAAATTAGCCATGTATACTTATTGTTTTGTTGTTTCAAGTATGCAAATATAGGAATCTTTCTTGGAAGTTTCCCATTATTTGGATATTTTTGTTGGAACGAAAACAATATTATTGAAATGTATAAGAGAGTACTTCTGAAACTTAGCGGTGAAAGCCTTGGCGGTCCCGCAGGAAAAGGCCTTGAGACCGAATGGCTGGAAAAATATGCAAAAGAGATCGCATCGGCAGCAAAGGCCGGTCTTCAGATAGCAATCGTGAACGGCGGCGGAAACATTTTCCGCGGCCTTCAGGGTGTTGGAAAAGGCTTTGACAGGGTTGACGGAGACAAGATGGGCATGCTTGCAACCGTCATCAATTCCCTTGCCCTTTCCATGTTCATCAAGGCAGAAGGAGTGAACGCCGTGGTATTCACCTCCACTCCCATGGAACCGCACGCCAAGTACTACATGAGGGATGACGCCGTGAAGGTCATGGAAGAAGGCGGAGTGGCCCTCATCGCCGGCGGCACCGGAAATCCCTTCTTCACCACAGACAGCGGCGCTGCCCTCCGCGCCCTTGAAATCGGTGCCGACGCCCTCCTCAAGGGCACCCGCGTAGACGGCGTCTACACCGCAGACCCGGAGAAGGACCCTTCGGCAAAGAAGTACGATGAGCTCACCTTCGACGAGGCTATCTCAAAGCACCTCAAGGTAATGGACCAGACGGCATACGCCCTCTGCAGCGACGGCAAGATGCCCATCGTCGTATTTGACATGAACGCCACCGGAAACCTCACAAAACTCCTGAAAGGAGAAAAAATCGGCACTTTAGTACATCCTTAATGCAACGCCGGGGCTGTTTTTTGCATCTAAAATGATGGAAAAAACGTAAGCCATGGCCGCAAAACTCAGACATCTTTACGAAATCATAGCAGGAGCCATCCTCTCCCTGCTTGGCATAACCGGCGGAGTAAAAGCCGTTTCCGGCATCCAGCCCCGTGAAACATACGGTGCATCACAGGCAAGCTACAAGATAGTCGGAAGAGTCCTCTCTGAAAACGGAGACCCCATCGAGGGTATCCGTGTGAGATATTCCCGCCTGGAATTCACTGACGAAAACGGCCACAAGCAGTATTTCGAAAGGGAAGAGAACGAATTTCTCACAGACAAGAACGGCAACGTGAACGCTCCGGCTTACGATTATACCACAGAGCCCCGTGAAGTCAAGATCGAACTTGACGGCGCATCTTTCCGCCCTCAGATCCTTTCCGGAAAAGACCTTGACATCCGCTTCACAAGGGACACCGAATCCTCCTGGCATCTTGGCAACTATACCATTGCCTTCTCTGCCACGATGAAGGAAGCTTAAACAGAGTTTTATACAGGCATAGTCTTCCCGCGAAGCCAGGCCGCAACATCGGCCGGGAGTCGCGGGGAGAGTTTTTCATATACCCTCTCATTGTATGAATTGAGCCACTCCCGTTCGTCGGGTGTGAGGAGTGACACATCCAGGCAGGATGTGTCGAAGTGGCAAAGGGTAAGGGTCTCGAATCCAAGCCATGAGCCAAACTCGTTATCACCCACGCAGCGGCACAGAAGAAGGTTTTCGTGCCTAATGCCGTGCATTCCCTCGCGGTATATGCCGGGCTCGTCAGACATGACCATGCCGGGCAGGAGCGCCTGCCTGTTGAAGTTCTGGCGCATGTCCTGGGGGCCCTCATGAACACACAGGAAGAAGCCAACGCCATGACCTGTCCCGTGCCCGAAATTGCGCTTGTACTTCCACAGAGGCTCACGGGCAAGCGCATCTATCTGGCAGCCTGCGGTTCCCGCCGGGAAAACAGACATCGCAAGGTCTATATGTCCTTTGAGGACAAGGGTGTAATCTTCAATCTCCAGCGGAGTACACGGGCCCAGGGGCACCGTACGGGTTATGTCGGTAGTGCCAAAGAGATACTGGCCGCCGGAATCGCACAGATAGAGCCCGCGCCTCTCAAGCAGCGGAGCCCCGGAATGCGGCGTAACATAGTGCGGAAGCGCAGCAGACGGCCCGTATGCCGATATGGTCTCGAAACTGTCTCCCCTGTAACCTGGAACGGCAGCCCTCAGCGAACCAAGATACCGAGCCGCATCCCATTCGTTCACATTACCAGCATTCTGGGAGACCCAGTACAGGAACTGCTCCATCACAAGGCCGTCTTCCAGATGGGCCTCGCGGAAGCCGTCAATCTCCACGCTGTTCTTGACTGCCTTCCTGAGCGGAACCGGTGAAGCGCACTCCTCCACCTCCGGCAGAGCATCTCCTTCGTCAATGGCATCCCTCAGACAGACATTCATATCGGAGGGGTCGATGCAGATGCGGTCCACACCGTCAAGCTTGAGCGATGAAAGGGCGAAAGCGGCATCGTCGTAATCCCGGATGGTGACGCCGTCGGCCTGGAGTTCCGCAAAGGAAGCCTCGGTTTCCGAATCCGGCTCTTCAAACACATCCTTTCTCACGAACCACTGCACGTCATCCATAGTCACCAGCAGGTACGAAATCACCACCGGATTGTATTCAATATCGTTAGCACGGACATTCAGGAGCCACGCTATCTGGTCCAGGGAAGAGATGAAAATGGCATCGGCACCCCTAAGCACCAGCCACTTTCGGAGGGAGCGGAGCTTCGCCTCACGGCTTTCGCCAACAAGATCCTCTCCCAGGGTAATTATAGGCGTTGAAGGAACGGCCGGCCTGTGCGCCCACAGAGGGGCGATAAGATCGGCTACGGGAACTATCTGTGCCGACGGAACCGCGTCCTGCAGCTCCCTTACGGCAAGTATGCTCTGACAGAGGCCGTCTACGGCAATGACGGGAGAATCCATTTCAAGGGACGCAATCCACTGCGGAATGGGGACCTGTTCCGGGACTCTCATCTTGTGAAGGACGATTCCGGAGCCTTCCAGTTGACGCCTTGCCTGGATGAAGTAGCGGGTGTCGGTCCAGAGGCCGGCATGGCCTGCCGTGACAACAAGGTCACCGGCCTCACCGGTGAAACCCGAAAGCCAGGGTACCTGCTTCCAGCGGGGAGCCGGATATTCACTGCTGTGAGGGTCGCTTCCCGTGAGTATGACGACATCCCAGGAATTCTCCCTCATAAGGGCGCGCAGCGCCTCTATCCTTTCAGAAAAGATGGATTCCATAGCACGATTTTTGACAAATATAGCTATATTTGTAGGAAATAGTCAGATTAATCAATTAAATAATTTCAATATTATGGCAGAAGATCCCCTCGAGAGAATTGAGCGGCAGGAGCGCGAACGCAAGGCGAACGGCGGCCTCCGCACTACACTTTATATCCTCATTGCGCTGGCTGTAGCCCTTGCCGGCGTGCTTGGCTACATGCTTTACCAGAGGAGCAACCTCGTAAACCAGCTTGAAGACGAAAAGGCAGAACTGGCAACCCAGATGTCAGAGCTCCAGAACGATTTCGCCTCCCTCAGCTCCGATTACGAATCCATCAACCATCAGCTGGACACCTCCCGCGAACAGGTGGCCCTCCTCATCGACAAACTGTCAAAGACAGAGGCAACCAACCGCGCCAAGATCCGCCAGTATGAGAAGGAACTCGGAACCCTCCGTACCATCATGAAGGGTTACATCGTCCAGATTGATTCCCTCAACACCCTTAACAAGCGCCTCACAGCAGACGCAGCCCAGGCCCGCCGCGAGGCCGAAGAGAGCCGTCTCCGCAGCGAGGAACTCTCCCAACAGGTAGAAAACCTTTCATCCAAGGTCAACTCCGGCAAGGTACTTAGGGCTCGCGGAATCAGCCTCCAGGCAATGTACAACAATGACAAGCCCGGAGACCGCCACAGCCGCGTACGCTACATGCTGGCAAACCTCTCGCTGGTAGAAAACTCACTTGCAGACCACGGCCCCGTAAGAGTCTACGTCAGAGTCAAGGATCCGGAAGGAATCCTCCTCATGAACAACGAATCCACAGAGTTCTCCTGTGCAGGCCAGACCCTCCAGGCCACCGCATCCCGCGAGGTTGACTACGAAGGCTCGGAAGTTGACCTTTCCATCTACATCAACGACACCGGCGAATTCGTAAAGGGTATTTACACGCTGGAAGTCTACACTGAAAAGAGCATCCTCGGAACTGCAGAGTGCATGCTCCGATGATCTACATCCACGTACCATTCTGCAGAAGTTTCTGCATCTACTGTGACTTCTATTCGGAGATAGCCGCAGACGGCCCCATGGCAAAGTTCACGGACGCCGTCTGCGCAGAAATCCGCCGCCGCGCTTCAGAGATCGAGGACAATCCCCGCACCCTGTACTTCGGCGGCGGCACTCCTTCCCTGCTCCCGATATCGTACCTGACCAGGATCCTTCTGGAACTTGAAGCATGCGGCCACGGCGGCCCCTACAATGAGTTCACCATGGAAGTGAACCCGGAGGACATAGTCCAGAAGGGCCTTCCGTATGTCCAGAGCCTGAAAGCACTGGGAGTAAACCGCATCAGCATCGGCGTACAGTCCTTTGACGACGGAATGCTGCGGTGGATGAACCGCCGCCACGATGCCGCCCATGCAAGGGAGGCATACAGGATTGTCCGGGAAGCCGGCTTCGAAAACGTGAGCCTTGACCTTATCTTCGGCCTTTCAAACCTGAGCGACAGCACCTGGGATGCAACGGTCGATGAAGCCCTGGCCCTGAATCCGGAGCACATTTCCTGCTACCAGCTCACCCTGGACGGAGATTCCCGCCTTTCTGAAATGCTTGAAAACGGAGAGTATGAGGAAGCCGCCGATGAAGTATGCTGGAAACAGTACTACAGCCTCTGCAAAAAAGCAGCTGCAGCAGGGTACAACCATTACGAGATTTCCAATTTTGCAAAGCCCAGCTTCGAGGCTGTCCACAACAGCGGATACTGGCAAAGAAAGCCCTACGTGGGCCTTGGCCCCGCGGCCCATTCTTTCAGCGGCCGTTCGCGCAGCTGGAACAGCCCCGAAATCGAAGGCTACATCCACACGGAAGAGTCCCTGAGCGTCGAGGACGAGAAGGTCGAAACCCTCATGCTTGCCCTGAGGACCTCCCGCGGCATTGACGAGGAATTCCTCTTTGCAAACTGCAAAGACGACGTCATAGACTCGCTCATCGGAGAAGGTGCACTTGTCAAGGTCGGCCGACGCTACCGCATCCCCGAGGATCACTTTTTCGTAAGCGATGAAATAATCAGAGAACTGGTATGAAACACCTCAGAAGAAGCATCAAATACTTTATACAGATCTGCATCCTATTCGTCGTAATCATAGGCGCGCTTATGCTCCTTGGCTATGTATCGAAGGATGTCAACTCTGCCTTCAGGGGCGGCTGGCAGTCAATCGGCCTTATTGCCATATTCTTCCTTGTCATGAGCGGAATCTATCCGTTCTTTGGCTATGGGAAGCGCACGGTAAGGGCTAAGGGAGAACCCTCAGAGCACTTTGCACAGATTGACAAGGCCATGGAAGAAAGAGGCTATGTCCTCGAAAGCCGCACCGGCGAAGAGATAAAGTACCATCTCAAATCTCCCGTTGCGCGCATGACGCGCCTCTGGGAAGACACTGTCACCGTAACCCCCATACTCGGCGGATTTGAAGCCGAAGGGCTCATGCGGGACCTTGCAAGAGTAGTAATGTCCATGGACAGAAACATCAACAGCTATGAGTGACACACAGAAATTCAAAACAGTTGCCGAATTCTCAGAGAAGACCGGCGCAGACATTTGCGCCGCCCTTCTCAGGGACAACGGCATCCCTGCCGGCGTGTTCGGCGCAGACTCATCCTATCCTTCCCTCGGCTACGTCAAAGCCATCGAAGTTAAGGTAAATGAAAACGATTACGAAGAGGCCAAAAGAATTCTTGCAGCTTCTGAAAGCGCAGAATAAAACTCCTCTCCGAAAGCCCTTGTCAAAGGTTCGCGCAAGAATTCATACACGCGGACCTTTTCTTTTTTCCCTTTCTCGAACGCCGGCCTGCAGATATCCCACCGATGCAGGTTAAGGCCGATGCGCCCTCCCCCGAGTTCCACCACGCGGATTGGATACAGCGAACAGGATATGGGCTTCCTGAATTCCCTGAGCTTTCCGCAGCAGAACTGCTGCTCAATGGTGCAGATACAGTTCCCGTCCTTGTCAATCCTGCAGAAAGCGCATTCTTCCGTCCCTTCCACAAGAGGCGTGACGATGTCCCCGTCCCTGTCGATTTCAAAAAATCCTTTGGCATCAACGGCCGCCCTTCCCGCGTCACTCATGAGCGGAGAATACACCGGATATGCTTTCTCAATGGGGTCAAGTTCCTCTTCCTTCAGAGGGGCGCCACTGTCGCCAACTATGCAGCACCTGCCCTTGCACGCAGGATAGTCACAGGCAAAGAACTCCGTGACCACATCCTCGGATACAAGGATGTCACCTATCTCTATTATGGTTCCGAAATCCCTACTCATCGATGATATACTCTATGCGGCCTCCTCCGGCAAGGGCTGCCAGGAAAGAACGCACCACTTCAGGGGTGATGGAATTGATGTTATCCTGATATTTGGAGAAATCCTTACCCGCGGCATAGCGGGCCCTAAGTATCTCAACCGTCCCTTCCGGAGAGGACAGTGACTTCTGTGCATTATCCAGGGCAAGGGCTTTCCAGGCTTTCAGGTCTGCCTGGTCGGGCGCCTTGCGGGAAACCTCCGCAATGGCGGCGCGGACGGCGGTAAGCGCCCTCTTCTGGTCACGGGTCACGTTCTCCGGCAGGCCGTCCAGGCTGGCTGGATAGCAACTTACCAGCATCTGGAACCGCTCCTGCGGCTGTGTTTCCAGACTGGCAAGCACATCCACCCCGAATCCGTAAGGGGCGAGGTGGCTCACAAGGCTCTGCCTCAGCGCTTCGGCTGCAATGTCGGCAGTGTAATAGGTCTGGGCCGTAACGGAATATTCGGCATCCATGAGGACGTAAAGCGCAGGGGCGCCCGAGCCTTCCACCGTCCTTGTTCCCACGATGGGGCGGCGGTCTACGGCCACCCTTGCCATGCTACCACGGTCTGTATTGAAGCCTCCGAGGTATTTGAGAAGGGCCTTTTTCACCACCGCTTCATCAAGGTCTCCGGCAAGGACCAGTATACCGTCATTCGCACGGGCAAAACGGTCCTGGAAGTATTTGTCGGCCTTCCTTGCCGTATCCTTTGAAAGGGCTCCGGCGCGCTTTACGGGCATGTAGGCGAAGCCGGGGCTCATCTGCATGTCCATCATGTCGGCCGCCGATGTCTTCATGAAAGCATCGCTGCGGGCATAGGCTTCAAACTCGGCCCAGTTGAAAGTGCGGTCCCCGGACAGGGCAAGAAGGGTTTTCAGAAGGAAGGAAAGCCGTGCCGACGGGGCATCGCCGCTGATATTCATGCTGTATACGCCCACGTGTGTGTCCATGCTCACGCCCTTGGCCTTGACAAGGTCATGGAAAGCGCTGCAGGAGAGGCCGCCGGCATCATACATGGAAAGCATTGGAGCAATGTAACCGCCTTCTCCCTGCACAAGGTTTTCAATCGAGGAGAGGCCGCCGTTCATGATGAAGCAGTAATTGAACATTCCGCTTCCGGGAATCTGCTTGTAGGCCACCCGCATTCCGTTGGAGAAGGTCCATAGCTTGCCGCCTGAGACGGGTTCTGCCTTTTCGCTCCTGAGCCTTACCCTGGGGGCGGTTCTTTCCATTCCCAGGGTATCCCGTGAATGCCAGGTATAGTCCTTTCCCGAAGGGGTTATTGAACCGTAAAGGTAGGCCAGGTTATAGTAGAAAAGGGCTTCGTCCCTGTCAAGCGTGTCGGCAAGGGTATATTCCAGGCTGAGGTTTGAAAGCTGCTCCAGGAGGGCCGATGAGAAGCGGTTGAAAAGCCGCGCCTGTGTTGAATCGGCAACGTTCTTGCGGGAGAACAGGGTAAGGTCTTCAGTTCTGGGGGAAAGGGGGGAGCCGTAAAGGAAGTGGGAGATGCAGCGGTCTACATCTTCCTCACGTGATGGCGTTGCCTTCGCCCTTTTGATGAAAGAGGGAAGGAGGGTGCTCTTTGCATCGGCAAATTCAGTTTCGCTCACCCCGAATGAGTCCAGTTCAGCAAGGGTTGATGAGATAGTCCGCATGGCAACGTCCACGAACTCGGGAGATGTGCCTACGGTAACCGTATAACGTTCATCTCCCGCCGAATTGAAGCTTGTCACCGCCCCATATCTCAGATATGCCACAGGAATGCCCGCATCCCTGAGGTTCCTCTTGAAACGGTGGTCCACAACTGCATGGAATTCCTTCGCCAGAATGTCCGTCACAAGGAACTGCGGAGTATTCATCAGCTGATACGGAGTCCTTGCCGATGTGTACGAAACGCTGATTTCGGAGACTTTGCGCCCCGGTTCGGTATTGACCGTAACGACAGGTGCGGGAGAAGGTTCCCAGACATAATCCGGAACATTTGCCTCCTTCACCAGTATCCTTGGCACCAGCATGGAAAAGATATCCATCTTCTTCTTGAGTTCCACCTGGTCGATATCTCCGCACACGATGATTGCCTGCTCGCTGCGGGACTGTGCAATCTGGTCAAAGGTATAGAGAAGGGTGGAATCAAGCACTTCCGGCCTGTAGAAGGCTATGTTCTCGTAACGGAAAACGGTAGAGCCGTCATTGTCAGACATGTATCCATCCGGCCTAGGTGCGATTTTCATCCTGGAGAAGAACCCGGGGCTGAGAGACTTGCGGGCCTCCTCCGAAGGGGCTTCGTTCCTGCGGACAACGGCAATATCGGCATAACCCTTTGCCGATGGGTTCGATACCATATAATACGTAACGCCGCAGCCCAGGGTGCCTTTTGTGATTCTGGAATCAACTGGCAGGGTGGGCAGACCGGCCGCTGGCACGGAAATTGAATTTATAGCCAGGGCCAGCGATATTACGACGGTTTTTATAAAATTTGTCATATTGCCGGTGCAAAAATACAACTTTATTTGTTAATTTTGCAATTTAGTAGTGTTTCCATGACGGAACAATTTGTATACCAGAGATTCTAACGAATAAAACTTATACGGAAATGAAAAAAGTCTTAGTAGTTATCGCCGCCTTCGTCGCAGCCGCAGCAGTTGCATCCGCACAGGACTACAACGCAGGAATCGAAGCTTTCAACGCAGGTGCAACCGCACTTCAGACCAGCAAGACAGAAGCCCTGGGCAGCTTCCGTGCAGCTCTCACCCAGTTTGAAGCATGCGAAGAAGAGGAAGCCGCTGAAATGGTGGCAAAGTGCAAGGAGATCATCCCCGAAACTATTCTCTCCATTGCAAAAGAACAGATTAACGGTTCAGAATACGACAATGCTCTCACAACCTTGGCAGAGGCTGTTGCAGTAGCAAAGGAATACGGTATTGAGAACACCGCAACTGAGGCCAAGGAACTTATCCCCAACGTCTATATGAGAAAGGGTTCCACCCTCATCAAGGAAAAGAATTTCGCAGATGCAGTTGCTGCTTTCAAGGAAGTTGTAAACCTTGATCCGGACAACGGACAGGCTTTCCTTCTACTTGGTCAGGCTACCCTCCAGACCGGTGACGCAGACGCCGCCATCGAAGCCCTCAAGAAGGCATCAGAACTCGGCCAGGAAGCCAAGGCCGGCAAGCTCATCGCCAACACCTACCTCAAGAAGGGCCAGTCCCTCCTCAAGGCCGGAAAGAACGCAGATGCAATTGCGGCACTTGAAGAATCCAACAAGTATGTAGAAAGCGCAAACGCCTACAAGCTCATTGCAAGCGCACTCACCAAGAGCGGCAAAACCCAGGATTCCATCGCAGCATACAAGAAGTATCTCGAGATTTCCCCGAATGCCAAAGATGCCGCAGACATCATCTTCACCATCGCCGCAACAGCCCAGAAGGCAGGCGACAAGGCAACTGCAAAGGAATACTATCAGAAGCTTGAAGGCAGCAAGTACGCAGCTCAGGCAGAGGCTCAGCTCAAGACCCTCTAAAGCGTGAAAACGCTGGAACTGCTTTCTCCCGCAAGGACAGCGGACATCGGCATCGCAGCGGTTGACTGCGGTGCCGATGCCGTCTATATAGCAGGCCCATCCTTCGGAGCCCGCCAGGCTGCCGGTAATCCCATCGAAGACATACGGCGGCTATGCGGTTATGCGCACAGATTCGGAGCAAGGATCTACGCAACGGTAAACACAATCATCTATGATGACGAGATTGCGTCGGCAAAGGAACTGGTAAAAGACCTTGCAGAAGCCGGCGTGGATGCCCTCATCGTCCAGGACCCTGCCATACTGAAACTCGCAGAAGGGCTTGGAATGGCAATGCACGCATCTACGCAGTGCGCCGTAAGAACACCGGAGAAAGCCAGGTTCACAGAAAGCCTCGGTTACGGAAGGATAGTCCTGGAGAGGCAGATTTCCATTGAAGACATCAAGGCGGTAAGAGACGCTGTGGACGCAGAACTGGAGTTCTTCGTGCACGGTGCCCTCTGCGTTTCATACAGCGGACAGTGCTATCTCTCAGAGTACCTTACCGGCCGCAGCGCAAACAGGGGCGAATGCGCCCAGGCCTGCCGCAACCTTTACAATCTTGAAGACGCCGACGGGCGCATCATCGCAAGGAACACTCCCCTCCTGTCACTCAAGGACCTTAAGCTCTACAACAAGTTGGAAGAGCTGGCCGGGGCCGGTGTGTGCTCGTTCAAGATTGAAGGGCGCCTCAAAGGCGAAAACTACGTCAGGAATGTCGTGAGGGCATACTCCGATGCCCTTGACGCCCTTGTGGAAAAATACCCCGAAGAATACCGCAGGTCATCTTTCGGCAGCGTTCGGGGAGGATTTGTACCGGACCTTGACAAAACCTTCAACCGCGGCTACACGGAACTGTTCACGGACGGTGCCAGAGGGCATTGGAAGAGCAGCGGAGGCGGAGAATACATCGGTACGGTAAAAGCGATGACAAGAAGCGGATTCATCCTTGCACCGGCATCGGCAGGGATGAGCCTTTCCAACGGCGACGGCTTCACCTTCACCGCAAAGGACGGCTCCGCCGTGGGCTTCAGGGCCGATGAGGCCGACGGCTTCTCCGTCAAGTGCAAGAGCGTTCCGGGGCTTGGCGTGGGAGTAAAACTGTACCGCAACCTGTCAGCAGCCTTTGAAAAGGCTGTCGAAGCATCGGCCCCTGTGAGGGAAATACCTGTGCGGCTGAATGTTGACATCTCTGACGGACACATCCGGATTGATGCATTATCTCAGGACGGACGCCGTGTATCGTTACAGGATAATCCCAAGGCCGATGCTGCCCAGAAGCCGTCCCGCATGCTTGAGACAATACGCACACAGCTTTCCAAGCGAAGCGCGCATTACGGATTCACACTCGAATCCCTCAACGCCTCCGGGGTTGTTCCCTTCCTGACCGTTTCCTATATAAACGGCCTCCGAAGGAACGTTGCCGAAGAACTTGACAGGGCTCCTGTCACTCCCCTTCCTCTAAGGATGAAAGACGCCGACACTTCAGTTAAAGCGCCATCGGAGTTATCTTACAAGGCTAATATCGCCAACAGGATTGACAGGGACATTTACCTGTCAAGAGGGGCATCAAACATGGAAGATGCCTATGAAATCACCCATCGGCAGGGAGCGGAGCTTATGCGCAGCAAATACTGTGTAAGGCACGAACTTGGCATGTGCCCCAAACAGAAAAAGGGCCTGAAACCAGACCCTCTGTATCTTGAAAACGCCGGAAGGAGGCTTACGCTCAAATTCCACTGCTCCGTTTGCGAGATGACCGTCGAAGCTTAATCGCGGCCGGTGTAGCTTGTACTCTTGAAATCCTTCACCCAGACCTGGCGCTCGATGGGCTCATCCAGGGAAATCATTGTATCCGTAGACTGGATGTACGGAATCTTCTGGATAGTGTTCAGAAGGACTTCCATGAGGTGGTCGTTGTCAAGGCAGAAGAGCTTTGCAAGGATTGCGAAACGGCCTGTGATAAAGTGACACTCGACGATTTCAGGAATCTTCTTTAAATTCGAAATCACTTCCGGATACTTTGTGGACTCGGAAAGGGAAATGCTTACGAATGCGCACACATTGAGACCCAATGCCTGGGGCTTTACCAGAAGACGGGAACCGGCAATGACGCCGTTGGCCTCCAATCTTTTGACTCTCTGATGTATAGCAGCTCCGGAAACTCCGCATTCACGGGCTATTTCCAAAAATGGCATACGGGCATTCTTAACCAGGAAAGAGAGAATCTTCTGATCTATTTCGTCAATGTGATAACTCGCCATAGCACTTACAGTTTATAAGTTTTGTAAGTGCAAAAATAATAAAAAATTTTATTTCCTCCTATTTCTGGAGTTTTTTCCGGTTGGCTCTGAGTTCTGGATGATTGTTTTGCATTCATTTTCAGAGAGTGCCGCAGCATTTTTCCCCTTTGGAATTTTGTAATTGGAGTCACCGTATTTGATGTAAGGGCCGTAACGGCCGTCGATAATCTTGATCTCTCCGTAATCGGCAATAATAACGGGCCCTGCAGGCTGGGTGGCCGTTTCCGATATGAGGGCGGCGCACTCCTCGAGGGTGATCTTAAGAGGGTCCTTGCTGCGTGGAAGTTTCACATTCTTATCACCATACCTGAGATAGGGGCCGAAACGTCCCTTTGTAGCGATGACCGCCACCCCGTCAATTTCTCCCACCTTGCGGGGGAGTTCGAGCAGTTTCAGAGCCTCTTCCAGGGTAAGATTCTCAATGAGCTGGTCCTTGCCGAGTGATGCGCTCTGGCGGTTTTCGCCTTCTCCTTTCTGGACATAGGCGCCGAATTTTCCGAACGAGGCGATAACCTTCTCCCCGTACGGAGCTATTCCGATTTCACGGGTTACACGGCTGTAGGTCTTGTCTGCCATGACGGTAGTCACATGCTTGTGGAAAGGAGCATAGAATTCGTCCAGGACTTCGGTCCAGGGAATCCGGCCTTCGGCAACCTTGTCGAAGTCTTCTTCTATTGTAGCAGTGAAATCGTAATCCAGGATGTCGGCAAAATTGTTCACCAGATAATCGGTAACCACAAGTCCAAGTTCCTGGGGCAGGAGTCTGCCTCTTTCAGCACCAACGATTTCGGTTTTGGATGATGACTTTATCTTTCCGCCTTCGAGGGTGAGGTTCGTAACCTTGAAAGACTGGCCGGGTTTGTCTCCCTTGACGGCATATCCCCTGCCGCGAGTGAGCGTGTCAACGGTTGCGGCATAGGTGGAAGGACGGCCGATGCCAAGTTCCTCCATCTTCTTCACCAGGGTAGCCTCGTTGTAGCGGAGCGGCGGCTGGGTGAACTTGCAAAGGGCGCTGATGGTCTTGTCGAAAACGACGTCGCCCGGACGGAGTTCGGGGAGGATCTGTTCTGCCGATGCTTCTGCGGGTTCGTCGTCATGGCTTTCCAGATAGACCGCCATGAATCCGTCAAAGAGGATTTCCACGGACTGGAGCCCGTACTTTTCGGGCCTGTGGTCCTGAGCCACCTTCATGGTTGTGTTCATGATGCGGCTTTCGGCCATCTGGGATGCCACGGTACGTTTCCAGATTAGCTCGTAGAGTTTTTTCTCCTGAGGCGTTCCCTCAATTGTCACATTCTCTATAAAGGTAGGACGGATAGCTTCGTGGGCTTCCTGGGCACCCTTGGACTTGGTATGATACTGGCGGAAGTGATAGTAATTCTCACCGTAATTGGCAAGGATGAAATTCTTTGCAGTTCCAAGGGCAAGGGAGGACAGGTTGGTAGAGTCGGTTCTCATGTAAGTGATGAGACCCCGTTCATACAGGCTCTGTGCAACCCTCATGGTTGTGGAAACCGGGAAACGGAGTTTGCGGGAAGCCTCCTGCTGAAGGGTTGAAGTTGTAAAAGGCGGAGCCGGGAAACGGGTCCCTTCCTTCTTCTCGACGGAATCTATCCTGTAAGCCGCGCCGATGCTGTCCTGCAGGAAAGCCTGGGCCTCTTCCAGGGTGGAGAAACGGCTCTCCAGGGTGGCCTTCATGACTGCACCTGATTTCTCCGACACGAACGTTGCCTCAACCCTATAATATGCTTCCGGATTGAAAGCCATGATTTCCTTTTCCCTGTCGACGATAAGACGGAGCGTGACGCTCTGAACGCGGCCTGCAGAGAGCTTCGGCTGGATTTTTCTCCAGAGAATCGGAGAAAGCTCAAAGCCCACAAGACGGTCCATGACGCGGCGCGCCTGCTGGGCGCCCACGAGATTCATGTCAATGTCCCTGGGGTTCTCTATTGCCGCAAGGATTGCCTTTTTCGTAATCTCATGGAATGCAATGCGGCGTGTCTTTGCGGTAGGAAGGCCGAGCGTCTCCTTAAGATGCCAGGAAATGGCTTCTCCTTCACGGTCCTCATCGGAAGCCAGCCACACCATGGGAGCCTGGTCGGAAAGCTTTTTGAGGTCCGCGACAACTTTTTTCTTGCCTGCCGGAATCACATACTCTGGAGCGAAGCCATGATCAACGTCTACGCTGAGCTTGTGCTCTTCCAGATCCCGTATGTGCCCTATTGATGCCTTGACAAGATAATCGTCTCCCAAGAAGTTCTGAATTGTCTTCGCCTTTTCAGGTGATTCAACTATGACCAATTGTTTTCCCTGCATAACTCTTTTTCGACCGGCTTGTTCGGTTTTCTTTTGCAAAGTAACGAAGATTTAAGGCAAATTTCCAAATTTTCTGATTATTTTTGTAAACTGGATTTTTAGCAAGACCTAAGGTCTTGTTCAGGAAATAATTTTTTTGCCGATGACAGACAAAACCAGAAAGAAAATAACCCTTTGGTTCTGGATAATCCTGGTCGCCCCCTTCGTTGCTCTCGGGGGCCTTCTCGCCTTGGTCTGGGCCTTTGCAGACATCCCCTCCATCGAGGAACTTGAGAACCCGGATTCCAAACTCGCGACGCAGGTGATTGCCGACGGCGGTGAAATTCTCACCACCTACCATATAGAGAACCGCACATTCGTAAGCTACGATGAACTTGCCCCTTCACTGGTTCAGGCCGCCGTGGCAACAGAGGACAAGCGCTTCTACAAGCACTCCGGTGTAGACTTCCAGTCACTTGGCAGGGTGCTGTTCAAGACCCTTCTCTCCAGGGATTCTTCCCAGGGCGGCGGCTCCACCATAACCCAGCAGCTGGCAAAGACTCTGTATCCAAGGCGTCCCGGTGTAGGAAAGATCGGGATGGTATGGATCAAGCTTAAGGAGTGGATTACGGCAATCAAGCTGGAGCGCAACTACACCAAGGAAGAAATAGTTGACATGTACCTCAACGCCATCTTCTTCGGTTCCAACTCGTATGGCATTTCCTCGGCCGCAAACCTTTTCTTCGGAAAGCATCCTTCCGAACTCAACCCTGAAGAAAGCGCTGTCCTGGTGGGCATGGTGAACAAGCCCACACGCTACAATCCCTCCATCAATCCGGACCACGCCCTCAAGCGCCGCAACCTGGTTCTGAGCCGCATGGCAGAGATGAAGTACCTCACCAAGGCCGAATGCGATTCCCTGCAGGCTCTCCCCATAACCCTCCATACCCGCACGGGAGACCGCACAACCGGAGTAGGTCCCTACTTCAGGGATATGCTCAGGCGCACGATGAGTGCCACAAAGCCCAAAAAGTCTTCCTACTACACTCCTGAAGACTATCAGGTGGATTCTCTCCTCTGGGCAGAAGACCCTCTGTACGGCTGGCTCAACAAGAATTTCAAGTCTGACGGTTCCAAGTACGACCTTGACCGCGACGGGCTCCGCATCTACACAACCGTAAATATCAAGATGCAGCGCTATGCAGAGGAAGCCGTTGCAGAACACCTCGGCAAGGACCTTCAGAAGGCCTTCGACAAGGAACTCAAGTACCGCAGGAATCCCCCCTTCATGGCCGACACTGACAAAAAAGTCATCGAGACCACGCTCAAGCAGGCCCGCAAATGGAGCGACCGCACCCGCATGATGAAGGCCTCCGGCCATTCAGACTCCGAGATAGAAGCTTCCTTCAAGGAAAAGACCAACATGAGGATATTCAAGTGGGACAAGCCCGGATACATCGACACCCTCATGACCCCGGACGACTCCATACGATACTACAAGTCCTTCTTCAGGGCTGCGTTCATGGCAATCGAGCCCGGGACAGGCCACATAAAGGCATACGTCGGCGGCCCCGACTACCGCTACTTCAAGTATGACAACGTCCGCCAGGGACGCCGCCAGGTGGGTTCCACAGTGAAGCCGTTCATCTACACCCTTGCCATGGAATCCGGCATGACTCCATGCGACAAGGTCCAGAACTCCCCCGTTGTAATTGTCATCAACAACCAGGGAGATACATGGAGCCCGCAGGACCCCCACGCAGACGACACCGTCGTAGACCTCGCCTGGGGCCTCGCCCACAGTTCCAACTCGGTTTCCGCCTACCTCATGAAACAGCTCGGTCCCGAATCCATGGTCTCCATGATGAGGAAAATGGGCATCGGCGGATTCGTTGATCCCGTAGTCTCGCTTTGCGTGGGATCGGCAGACCTTTGCGTATACGATATGGTAACCGCATACAACACCTTCCCTTCCGGAGGCACATATACAAGTCCCGTATTCGTGACCCGCATCGAGGACAGCGACGGCAATATCCTCGGGACTTTCAGCGACAGGAAGCATGAGGTGCTTTCGCAGAGGGCGACATCGGAGATGATAAGCATGATGAAGGGCGTCGTGGATTATGGCACCGGCATCAGGCTGCGCCTCAAATACGGCCTCAAGGGCCAGATTGCAGGCAAGACAGGCACCACCAACGACAACTCCGACGGATGGTTCATCGGCTATACGCCCAAGATTACCGCCGGCGTATGGGTGGGAGCTGAAGACCGCTACGTCCACTTTGCCAACAACAGCCTTGGCCAGGGCGCCAACATGGCCCTCCCGATATGGGGCCTCTGGATGAAGAAAGTCCTTGCCGACGGCACCCTCGGCATATCAGAGGGGGATGTCTTCCCCGAAAGCATCGGCAGCTACCACTGCTCGTCTGCAGAAGAGGACACCACGCCCGACAAGTCCGACCTTGAGAATTATTATTTTGAGTAATGGCTAAATATCAGTCTATTGCAGTTATTTACGGAAGCGACTCCTCAGAGTGGGAGGTCGCCTGCCGAAGTGGAGAATTCGTCGCATCCCGCATTGACGAATACAAGTATGACGTATATGAGATATTCGCCCGTTTCGGCAAGTGGAAGCTCGTCGCAATGCGCAAGGCGAATTCCATGAGAAGTCCCTTCCCCGAAGGCGCACAGCCGGAAGTAGACAAGACAGACTTCTCCGTCATGGTCCTTGGAGAAAAAGTGAAATTCGACTTCGCCTACATAATGCAGCACGGAGCCCCCGGTGAAACCGGCCTCCTGCAGGGATATCTGGAGATGCTTGGCGTCCCGCATTCAAGCTGCAGCGCTTTCGTCACCACGGTGGCTTTTGACAAGTATTCCTGCAAGAGCTACCTCCGCGGAGCAGATTACGTCAAGCTCTCGCCTGACGCCTTCATCCGCCAGGGAGACGACGTGGAAGCCTTCAGCAAAAAGGCCGTCGAGAAGCTTGGGCTGCCCCTTTTCGTAAAGCCCACCAACGGAGGATCCAGTTTCGGCATCACCAAAGTGGAAAAGGCCGATGACCTTCCCGCCGCCGTAAAATTCGCATTCACCGAAGGGAATACGGTGATAGTTGAAGCCGCCATCAAGAGCGAGCACGAACTCACCTGCGCAGTATATACCGGAAATGACGGAGTGAAGGCACTCCCGGTCATAGAAATCATCTCCGAGACAGGCTGGTTCGACTATGACGCCAAATACAACGGTCTGAGCCAGGAAGTATGCCCCGCGCAGATTCCTGACGAACTTGCAAAGAAGATTCAGGATATCTCAGTCAGAATTTACAGACATCTTGGCTGCAAGGGTCTTGTGAGGATGGACTACATATCGGCCCCTGACGGCATATACTTCCTTGAGGTGAACATCATACCCGGAATGACCAACGCCTCGCTCGTACCCAAGATGGTGCGCGCAGCAGGCATGGACATCACCGGATTCCTTACCGAGATTATCGAGAACGCCTGATGCTCCTTGCCGATTTCCTGAAACAGGGCGTCGCCGCCCTTGAACCTCTGTACCCCACCGCCGAAGCTAAAAGCATAGTCCTCATGCTGTGCGAGGAGCTCATCGGCACCAAGAGTTACACACATATCGTTGAGCCGCTGTACGAGATTGACAAAAAATGCGTCCAGCCGCTTGCAGAGGCCCTGCTGCGTCTGCAGGGCGGAGAGCCCATCCAGCATGTCACCGGGAAGTGCGAGTTCTGCGGCCGTACCTTCAGGGTCAATTCCGACGTCCTCATCCCCCGTCCGGAAACCGAACTCCTTGTAAGGGAAGCCATCAAGATTGCCGACAGGACAAAGCGCATGCGCATCCCTTACGGCAAGAGCGCCGAGCCCGTCAGAATCCTTGACCTCTGCACCGGAAGCGGCAACATAGCCTGGTCCCTGGCCTTATCTGTCCCGGGGGCGAGAGTAGTAGGCGTAGACATTTCCGAAAAGGCGCTGGACGTTGCCCGAAGCCAGGATTTTTCATCGGAACTCAAAGCCGCCGGAGCACTCGCCCCAACTTTTGTAGCAGCCGATATCCTTGACACTGAGCAGCCGTTCAACTACGGTCAGTTTGACCTGATACTCTCCAATCCTCCATATATAATGGAGAAGGAAAAGCCGCAGCTCAGGCGCAATGTCCTTGACTTCGAGCCGGCGACAGCACTGTTCGTACCCGACGACAACCCTCTTCTGTATTACAAGGCAATAGCCGGCTGGTCACAGCGATTCCTCTCTCCGGAAGGAAAGGGTCTCACCGAAATCAACGAAGTCCTGGGCAATGAAACCAGGGAGCTCTTTGCCGATGCCGGCTTCGCCCAGGCGGAACTTGTCAAGGACTTCTACGACAAAAACCGCTTCGTCTTCTACATGAAATAGCGTTTTTGTCAACGCTTTTGATGTAAAACCGTTGACAAAAATTTTGAAAAATCGCCCCCGCATCCCACTGCAGGGGCTTTTTTATACCTTTATCCGTTTCACCTTTGCGTACACGGATAAGTATTGTGTACTTTGCAGGAAGGAACGGGAACTAATGCCCGGATAAGAAAATGAACAGATATATTGTCCAAATGATTGCCATTCTCCTGCTGGCAGCCGGCTGCAGAAAGGAGCAGGAGACCGTGACCGTCCAGGTGCCGGAAGACGGTTACTTCACGCTGGAGGATGTTTCCAGGCTGCTGGGGTCGGTGCCCATCGGCAAGGAACAGGTAGGGGAAGTGCATGATGCGGTGTCATCGTCGGCACGGAACGGTTATGACAGCGAGTATCTGATGAGGGACGTTTTCGATTCGCCGGGAGCCGGAATCGGAGACGCCGGAGAATCAAAGGCCGGAGGAGGCTATGCAAAACCGCTCAGGGAACTGCTCAGGGAGGCTGTCATCGGCACAAAGGCAGGAGGCGGGAGCGAGGATTTCCTGGACGCCCTTGCAGAGTCTGACGTACAGATCTACTGGCCGTTTTCGGAAACATGGGACGGCGAGCAGATGCCGGTTGTAACTTTTGACCCCGGAGATTTCTCTGAAACGAACTGGGGCTACACCCCTTCCGGCGAAAAGGTGCTGGTAGACGAAAAAATGGCCGCAGAAAGGCCGGTATGGGTGGTAAGCCGCAATGCCGATGCAGAATACACCTCACTCGAGATGCTTCGTCGGCAGGATCCTTCCTGGGGGCAGGGCGGAGGAGATCTGCTGGTTGGGTCAAAAGGCGGAAACAGCCTTACGACCCTGGTGCTGCGCTCATTCAGGGCAAACCGCCATTACGACAGCTGGTTTGCCGGAGCAAGCGAGTTCTTCGTAAAGGTGGGCTCAGCAGAAGACTTTACGGCTTCCACAGAGCCTGAACTGAGGATCTATCAGCCGCTTGTAACTGATTTCATGATAGTTGTGAGA
>JAFTFV010000042.1 GCA_017458265.1 Bacteroidales bacterium
AGATGAGTTTTCCCTAGAGGGTCGTGGGAGACTACCACGTTGATAGGCAGGATGTGTAAGTTCAGTGATGGGCTCAGCAGACCTGTACTAATTGCCCGAAAGACTTTCGTTGAGAAAGGAAGAATACGCCGAAGGACTATCTTATGTTTGAGCCGGAAGGCGCCTTGAAGTTACTTTTTCTCAAGTACTATATGCCGTGGTTATAGCGGTGAGGATCCACCTCTTCCCATTCCGAACAGAGAAGTTAAGCTCACTTGCGCTGATGGTACTGCCACACCAGGTGGGAGAGTAAGTAGCCGCGGTTTTTCGGAAGCCCCGATCGAGCAATCGACCGGGGCTTCTTCGTATCTATATTTTTTGTATCTTTGCATGATATGAAGAATATGCTTGACAATAAATCTTTGTGGAATGAGGCGGCAGTGAGCGGGCTGCTGTTTGGGGCGGTGTCGGTTGGCTGTCTGGCGGGGAAGGAGGCGGCGGCGCTTACCGGGAACGCTTTCCTGACGCAGGCGGCGGCCATCATCCTGTGGGCCGTGGAGTTCTTCGGCTGCATACTTCTCATGAAAAGCCGCATGATTCTCCTTCGGGACAAGTACGAAGGCGTGAAGATGGTGGACTCATACCGCTTCGGCAGGAGAGCGGCGCTCCTTAGCGGCCTCCTCCTTGCATCGGCCCAGGCACTTATAATAATGAAAATGCCGGAAGGGACGATGGACACGATGCTGGCGCAGGTGGGACAGAGTCTGTCAATGACATCGGCCGATATGGAACAGGCCGGCGCCATGCTGGACAAGCTGCCGCTATATACCTTCATCTTCCAGTGGCTGTACTGCTTCCTTTACGGGACGGTGCTCAGCGCCATCATGTCAAGGTACATCTTTATCCAGAAGCTGTTCGACGGCCCTTCTTCCAACGATAATGAACCTGACAATCAGTAGTTTATGGACCTTTCCATCATAATACCCTTATACAACGAGGCCGAATCCCTCCCGGAACTCAAAGCCTGGATCGACACCGCCCTCAAAGACTTTACCTACGAAATCATCTTTGTCGATGACGGCTCTACCGACGGGTCTTGGGAGGAGATTTCTCGACTCGCTTCGCTCGCTCGAAATGACAGGGAGGGCGCTCGAAATGACAGGGAGGGCGCTCGAAATGACAGAAATAGCGTCAGGGGCATCCGGTTCCGCCGCAATTACGGAAAATCGGCCGCACTGTACGAAGGTTTCGCCGCCGCGGAAGGGGACATCGTCGTTACTATGGATGCCGATCTGCAAGACTCCCCGGAGGAGATTCCGGAGATGGTCCGGATGATCCGCGAAGAGGGCTATGACCTGGTTTCAGGCTGGAAGCAGCACCGAAAGGACAACGCCCTGACTAAAAACCTCCCCTCCAAGCTCTACAACGCCACCGCCCGCCGCGTCACCGGCATCAAGCTTCACGACATGAACTGCGGCCTCAAGGCTTACAGGGCCGATGTCGTCAAGAACATCGAAGTCTACGGCGAAATGCACCGCTACATCCCGTACCTTGCCAAGAACGCCGGTTTCTCCAAGATAGGGGAGAAGCCCGTCCATCATCAGAAACGCAAGTACGGCAAGTCCAAGTTCGGCATGGACCGCTTCGTGAACGGCCTCCTGGACCTCATGAGCCTCTGGTTCCTCTCCCGTTTCGGGGGCAAGCCGATGCACTTTTTCGGCACCAGCGGCATCCTAATGTTCCTGGTGGGCTTCGTCATGACGATATGGATCATCGTGGAGAAGCTGGTCCTCCAGGGCCAGGGTCTCCGTTACCGCGCAGTGACAGACCAGCCCCTCTTCTATCTGGCGCTGGTCGCACTGGTCCTTGGTGTGATGCTGTTCCTTGCCGGATTTATCGGCGAAATGGTATCCCGCACCGCTCAGGGCAGGAATTCTTACCAAATCAAGGAAAGACTCTAGAGGCTATTTGCCGATATTGATAAATGGGAGGGCGCCTCCGCCGTTATATTCGGGGAGCTTGCCGTCCCATTTTTCTATTGCGTCCTGCTGTACGAGGAGGGAGGTGATGGAGGCGGCGACAGTGCGGTTGTAGTAGGCTTCGCCGTCGGCCTTGATCTTGAGGGCGCGGGCTTCACCTTCGGCCTTGGCGATTTCGATCTTGGCGTTGGCCTCTGCTTCTTTCACCTGGTTTTCTGCACGGAGGGCGCTCTGGATGGCGGCGTTCTTCGCGTCAATCATCTGGCGGAGTGATTCCGGAGGGGTGATCTGGGATGTAAACTCCTGGACGATAAAGCCTTCCGTTCCGAGTGAGTTGTCCAGCATGGCCCTTACCTCGCTCTCGAACTTGGCGCGGGAGGCCATGAGTTCGTCGGAGGAGTAGTTGTTGGCGGTGATGCGGTATGCGTCGTAGATGCAGGTGCGCATGTAGCCGGCCTCGATGTCCTTGAGCGATTTACGGTACTTGGTGAATATGTCTGCTGCCTTGTCCCTGTTGAGCATGTAGGCCAGGGCGGGGTCCATGGAGAAGGTGGCTGCGTCCTTCGTGGTCACTGTGAAGGGCGCGTAATCTACACGCTGTACATATACGGGATATGTGAAGATGGCTGTAGTGAGGGGATTGTATATGACAAGACCGTTCACAGGCTGCGTCTCAAGCTTTCCCTGCTCCGTGAGCGAGAACTTCTTGAACTTTATTCCGACTTCCGAGTTGTCGATGAGTCTTGTGCAGCTGACGCCGCAGATAATGAGCACAGCCAGTACGGAAATGATGATTGTTATAGCACGTTTCATAGCTTGATGGTTTGATTATACAAATATAAGTATATTTTGGGAAACTGTTGCCGGGTTGGCCGCCGGAGCATGTCCTCGCGTTGCCGCGTTGGCAGCCGAAGCCACCCACAGCGCACCTTTCCGTGCCGACGCGGCAGACAAAACCGCCAAAACCGGCAAAATCGCTGCCGCGTTGGCAGCTAGAGCCACGTCCAGCACGTACTTTCGTGCCGACGCGGCAAGCAAAACCGCACGCGGCCGGGGCTATTGCACGCTAAACCGCAGGGCGACTGGTTCCGCCTTCATGCCGCGCGGGAGCTTTACGGTGACACGCCCGTCCTTGACAGATGCGCGCACCTTCTTGCCGGTATTCAGGACAGTAACTTTTCCGGCCGGCAGGTTGCCGCTCCACGACAGGCTGGAGGGAAGCGCTTCGCCGTCCTTCAGGGCGTATACGGCATACATGGTCTTTCCGTCCTTGGAGGCGGTGAACCAGAGCTCTCCGTCGTTGTAAACCCTGGTGATTCTGGTGCTGTAGATGGCGTCTCCGCATCGGCCCAGCCAGTCTCCGATTTCCTCCAGGATAGCCACTGCAGGTGCTTCTATGAGGCCTTGAGGAGTGGGGCCGACGCCAAGGACCAGGCAGCCGCCCTTTGCTGTAATCTCTGCCAGCGTGCCGATGATGCGCCTCGAACTCTTGTAGTGCGGGTCCGGCGTCCAGCCCCAGTCGTTCCCAAGGGTGATGCAGGACTCCCACGGATGGTCTATCTGGTCTTTCGGAACGTTCTGCTCGGGCGTCTCGTAGTTCTCGTTAGGGCCTTCGATGGTGCGGTCCACGCATATGAGGCCGGGGCTCACGCGGCGCGCTTCCGGGAGGACCTCGTTCAGGCCAACTTCGTCTCCGGTTATCCAGCCGCCGTCCAGCCAAAGGATGTCAAGAGGGCCGAACCGGCCGTCCGTGATCTCCCGCATCTGCCCCTTGGTGTAGTCAAGGTAGCTCTGCCACCAGTCCGGGTGCATTTCTTTCTTGTAGTTGGGGTGGCGGTTAGGGGTGGCGTAGTAAGGATTCCAGAAGCCGTGGTGGTGCCAGTCCGGCTTGGAGAAGTATGCTCCGGTCATGAAGCCCTTCTGCCTGAAGGCTTTGAAGACGTCCTCGGCAACGCTCTTCCCGTACGGCCCGTGGGCTATGGAGAAGTCCGTGAGGGCCGAATCGTACATGCAGAAGCCGTCATGGTGCTTGGTGGTGAATATCATGTACTTCATGCCGGCGCGTGCGAACACATCGGCCCACTGCACGGGATTGAAGTCCACGGGGTTGAACTCCTTCGCGAGGCCCCAGTACCACTGTTTGTAGCCCTCGTAGGTGGAGCCTTCCGGGCGCACTATCCAGTCCTCGTTGCAGATGTTCCAGGATTCCACGATTCCGGGGACGGAATACAGTCCCCAGTGCATCAGAACGCCGAATTTGAGGTCCTGCCACCGATCCAGCTTTTCAAGGACGGCGGGGTCCTTCGGCCACTCGTACTGCGCACGTGCCGATACCGGCAGCAGCAGAAGCAATGCTATTACTATACGTTTCATGCTGCAAATATATATAAAAAATGTCTGGGTTGGGCGGCGCCCTGTGTCGATATCGGTCCCTTTGCCGCGTCGGCACGGAAGCACATGCTGGGCGTGGCTCTGGCCGCCAACGCGGCAGTCAGTAGACAAGGCATCGGCAGATTTGGCTTTCGGGAAGGCGGAAATCGTATTTCAAGGTGCGGGCGATGCGCTGTTTCTGGCTGGGCGTGAGCTGGTAGACGGAGGTGGCGCCGAAGGATGGCAGCATGTCCTTGTCGATAAGGCGGCAGACGTCGATGTCCTGCAACTTGTCGGGCCTGAAATTGCGACCATATTCGTTCGAGAGCATGGTGGCGACGGATTTTTCGTCGGCACGCTCTATATCATTGAGGGTGAGTGGCTTCCCGGTATTATCTTTGGCTTGTTCCCGGACCCAGCTCTCGTCCGTGAGGCGGTTCATCTGGTAAAGGAAATTCCTGGGAGTGGCATATAGCTGTTCCACCCGGCGGAACTCCATGAAGGAGCGTCTTTCAAAGAATCCGTGCCGATTCATTCGGAATTCGTCCGGAAACTTCGCATACCGGGGAAGGAATCCGGCAATCTCGTTTCTGGACATGTCGGCAAAGGGTTCCGCAGCGAAGCCTAAATCCCGTGGGAACAGCTCGCGGACAGAGCAGAACTCATAACCCCATGGCGTTGCAGCGGCGCAGTGGTGAAGCCCGTTACGCAGGATGTAGTTGTCCAATACCATCCTGTGATTGAAACCGCTCACTTTCTGGATGTAAGTGTATTTTTCACCCATGCGCCCCCTGCGCCCCCACCGGTGGTTGAAATACTTGGTGTACGACATCCTCAGAAGGGATGCGTTTTTCATCGGGCAGTCCGTAAAAGCATCCAGGTGAACATGGTTGGACATTTCGGCATCTGCCATATATTCGGTGCCGTCGGCATAACTCCTCAAGGCGAGAAGGTTCAAGAACATACCATGATCTTCCCCATCCCTGAACATGACCTCTGAATGAGAGGTAAAGCACAAATGGTAATTCTCTTTCATGTCCGGCAAGTTAGATTTCTTTGGATAGATTTCCAACAGCCTCTTCTTTAGGCGAAGGTACTTTTCTGAAAAAACGTGCAGATTTATACGTTTCCAACGATTTTTCCGTTTCGATAATATTTCTGAATTCTTTGACTTGCTTGCCGCGTCGGCACGGAAATATGTGCTGGACGTGGCTCTGACTGCCAACGCGGCAACGATTTTGCCGGTTTGGGCGGTTTTGCTTGCCGCGTCGGCACGGAATTGGGCACTGAGGGTGGCTCTGGCCGCCAACGCGGCAGAGTCAACCGGAGCGCTGCTGGGGCGCACAATGTGCCGCCGGGCCGCCCTCGGGGCGGCGGGGATGCGGTTTAGCGGCAAAGCGGAATAATATTCCGGGAATTATTACTATATTTGTAGGCTATTGCGAAAATAGCGAGTGAAAGACATTGTAAGTAATAAACTCAAAAAGATTATGATTGACATCAAGTTCCCGGATGGGAGTGTGAGACAGTATGAGTCCGGCGTTACCGGATACGATGTGGCAATGAGCATCAGCCCCAGGCTTGCAGAGCAGATCCTGGCTGTTAACATCAAGAGGCCCGGCGAGCCCGAAACCTCAAAGGGTACCACCATCGACGTAACCCGCCCCATAACGGAAAACGTTGAGATCCGCCTTCTCAAGTGGGAGGACGACGAGGCCAAGAAGGTTTTCTGGCACTCCTCCTCACACCTTATGGCAGAAGCGCTCGAGGCTCTGTTCCCCGGCGTGAAGTTCGGTATCGGCCCGGCTATTGAAAACGGCTTCTACTATGACGTGGACATGGGCGGCCGCACCCTCACCGACGCAGACTTCAAGGCCATCGAGAACAAGATGCTGGAACTTGCCCGCGGCAAGGAGGATTTCAAGCGCATCGAGGTCTCCAAGGCCGACGCCATGAAATACTTCACCGAAAAAGGCGACCAGTACAAGCAGGAACTCATCTCCGAACTTGAAGACGGTACCATAACCTATTACACCAACGGTCATTTCACTGACCTCTGCCGCGGCCCGCACCTGAGGAACACCGAGGTCATCAAGGCCGTTAAGGTCCTCTCCCTTGCCGGTGCATACTGGAGGGGTGACGAAAAGCGCCAGCAGCTCACCCGTATCTACGGTATCACCTTCCCCAAGGCCAGCATGCTCACCGAGTATCTCCAGGTCCTGGAAGAGGCCAAGAAGAGGGATCACAGGAAAATCGGCAAGGAAATGGAGCTCTTCACCTTCTCCCAGAGGGTTGGAGCAGGTCTTCCCCTGTGGCTGCCCCGCGGCGCCGCCCTGCGCAACACCCTCCAGGCTTTCCTCGCAAAGAAGCAGGCCGAATACGGCTATCTGCCCGTAGTGACGCCCCACATCGGCGGAAAGGAACTCTACGTGACTTCAGGCCACTATGCCAAGTACGGCAAGGACTCCTTCCAGCCCATCCACACCCCTCAGGAAGGCGAGGAATACCTCCTCAAGCCCATGAACTGCCCCCACCACTGCGAAATCTTCCGCAGCGCCCCCAGGAGCTACCGTGACCTCCCTCTGAGGTTTGCCGAGTTCGGCACCGTCTACCGCTATGAGCAGAGCGGCGAACTCCACGGCCTCACCCGCGTCCGCAGCTTCACCCAGGACGATGCCCACCTTTTCTGCCGCCAGGACCAGCTCCAGGAGGAATTCGAGAAGGTCATCGACCTCATCCTCTACGTCTTCAAGACCCTGCACTTCGACAAGTTCACCGCACAGGTATCCCTGAGGGATCCCAAGAACCCGTCCAAGTACATAGGCTCTGACGAGAACTGGAACAAGGCCGAACAGGGCATCATCGACGCCGCCAAGAAGAAGGGCCTTCCTTATGTAGTGGAGACCGGCGAGGCCGCATTCTACGGTCCCAAGCTGGACTTCATGGTAAAGGACGCCATCGGCAGGAGCTGGCAGCTGGGGACCATCCAGGTCGATTACAACCTTCCCGAACGATTTGAACTCGAATACGTAGACACCGACGGCACCAAGAAGCGCCCCGTCATGATTCACCGTGCACCCTTCGGCTCACTGGAAAGATTCGTGGCTGTTCTCCTTGAGCACACCGCCGGCCATCTCCCTCTCTGGCTGCATCCTGACCAGGTTAAAGTACTGCCAGTGAGCGAAAAATATGCAGATTATGCGAAAAAAGTTGCAAATCTGCTGAATATTTCCGAAATTCGCGCCTCCGTAGATGACCGTAACGAAACTCTTGGAAAGAGAATCCGCGAGACATCCCTCAAGAGAGTACCGCTGCTGGTTATCGTCGGAGAAAAAGAACAGGCGGAAGAAACCGTTTCTGTGCGCCGTGGAGCTGATGACCAGGGTTCCATGAGCGTGCCTCAGTTTGTGGAGTATGTCCGCAAGGCTGTGGCAGAAGAACTGGCAGAATAAATTAACCTTTAAAGGATTAGAGCTATCGCAACTCCTTTCAGACCCAAGCCTTCAGGCGTGAAGCGCAAGCCTCAGCCGCAGCAAGGCCAGAAGCAGGACGAAAACGCCCTGCGCATCAACCGTGAAATCACTGCAACGGAAGTCCGTCTCGTCGGAGACAACATTCCCGAGCAGGGAATCTATCCTGTAGCCAAGGCTTTGCAGATGGCTCAGGAACTGGAGCTCGACCTGGTGGAAATCAGCGCCAAGGCAGAGCCTCCTGTGTGCAAGATCCTGGACTACCAGAAGTATCTGTACCAGCAGCGCAAGAGGGCTAAGGAGATGAAAGCGAATGCTGCCAAGATTGTGATCAAGGAAATCCGCTTCGGCCCCAACACGGACGAACACGACTTCCAGTTCAAGCTCAAGCATGCAAGGGAGTTCCTTGAAGAAGGCTCCAAGGTGAAAGCCTCAATCTTCTTCCGCGGACGCTCCATCATGTTCGCCCAGCAGGGAGAAAAGCAGCTCCTGCGCTTTGCAGTAGAACTCGAGGAAGTCGGCCGCGCAGAAAACATGCCGGTCCTTGAAGGCAAGCGAATGAGCATCATGATAGCTCCTGTAAAAAAGAAATAAGCTGTCATTCTGAGCGAAGCGAAGAATCTGGCTTATATGTATAATTAAATAATTGTTTAACACAATGGCAAAGCTTAAAACCAACTCCGGTGCCAAAAAGCGCTTCACGCTTACCGGATCGGGAAAAATCAAGAGGAAGCACGCTTATCACAGCCACATCCTCACCAAGAAGACCAAGAAGCAGAAACGCAACCTTGACCACTTCGCCATCCTCGCAGGTGACGACGTCAAGAGGGTAAAGGAACTTCTTGTAATGTAATTAATGTTTAACTGGATTTTACGTACAGAAAGAGCTTACACCAAGAGATAAGCCACGTAGTCCAAAAAGAGTAAAAACAATGCCTAGATCAGTTAATTCTGTTGCCTCAAGGGCACGCCGCAAGAAGATTCTTTCCAGAACCCGCGGTAATTTCCTCTCCCGCAAGAACGTCTGGACGGTTGCAAAGAACACCTACGAGAAAGGTCTCACCTATGCATACCGTGACAGAAGGGCCAAGAAGCGCGAATTCCGCTCCCTGTGGATTCAGCGTATCAACGCCGCTGCCCGCCAGTACGGCCTCACTTACTCCCAGCTTATGGGACGTCTTGCAAAGCAGAACATCGGCCTCAACCGTAAAGTTCTGGCAGACCTCGCGATGAACAATCCGGAAGCTTTCCGCGCAATTGTTGAATCCGTAAAATAGTTCTTTGAAATTTTTGTCGTGAGCTGGAAGGATATCACCTCAAACAAATGGGTCAGACTGGGTTTCTGGTCTGTGCTCTACATTGCCTGGGTGATATGGCTCGGAAACTTCTGGTGGCTCCTCGGCCTTGGGATCATCTTCGACCTCATCGTCACAAAGAAAGTCAAATGGCTTTTCTGGAAAAAGGAGTACAAGGAAGGGGAGAAGCACAATGTGTGGCTTGACTGGCTGGATGCAATCATCTTCGCCGTGGTAGTGGTCACATTCATCAACATCTTCTTCTTCCAGGCCTTCAAGATACCTTCCTCCTCCATGGAGAGCACTCTCTATACCGGAGACCACCTGTTCGTGTCCAAACTCACCTACGGCCCCCGGCTTCCTGAGACCCCGCTCACCATACCTTTCACGCACAACCGTGCATTCGGTAAAGAGTCCTACTCAGAGGCCATAAAGAGACCTTACAAGCGTCTCAAGGGCTTCAGGAGCGTTGAAAGGGGAGACGTCGTGGTGTTTGGTTTCCCCAACGGGGACACCGTCCTTGTCCGCCGCCCGGCAGACGATTACTATGCCTGGGTACGCACATACGGCAGGGAACAGACCATCAGGCAGTTCGGCCCCGTCATCGTCCGCCCCATGGACAAGAAAGACCATTATGTAAAGAGGTGCGTGGCCATTGCCGGAGACACCCTCGAGGTGCGTGACGGCAAGGTATGGGTAAACGGAGCGCAGGAACCGGAATACCCCGGAAGGCAGTTCACCTACAAAGTGGTTACCAGCGGCTCCAAGATCAATAACCTGAAGCTGCAGGATCTGGGACTGAACCTCAGTGAGCTCTACTTCGACCCCCGCCTCCCCGGTTATCCGGCCATGCCCCTTACCGACGCCATGGTGGAAAAGGTTGAAGCCCTCAAAAGCGTGGTTTCAGTGTCCAGGAACATAGAGACCTTCCCCTCCGCAGGCCAGGACGCCACAATCTTTCCCTTCACCGGTAAGACCCGCTGGACTGCCGATAACTTCGGCCCCCTCTGGATCCCGGAAAAAGGCGTTACAGTGCCCCTCAGTGCCGATACGCTCCCCTTCTACGAGCGCATCATCCGTGACTACGAGCATAACGCTCTCGAGGTCCGCGGCGGAGAGATTCTCATCGGCGGAGAACCCGCTCACGAATACACTTTCAAGCAGGACTATTACTTTATGATGGGTGACAACCGGCACAACTCACTTGATTCCCGCTACTGGGGATTCGTACCGGAAGACCACATAGTTGGAACGCCTTCAATCATCTGGCTTTCAACCGATGCGTCCCGCAGTTTCCCGTCAAGCATCCGGTGGAAGAGATTCCTCCGTACAAAGTTTTAGAAACAATTAAAAAGTAAAATATTATGTCAAAGGTTTGTCAGATAACCGGCCGCAAGAGAATGATCGGCAACAACGTTGCCCATTCCAAGCTTCGCACAAAGCGTGACTTCGCCCTCAACCTCAAGACCAAGAAGTTCTGGTCTGAGACCGAGCAGCGTTTCATCACCCTTAAAGTTACCACCAAGGGCATGCGCATCATCGAAAAGAACGGTCTCGATGCCACCCTCAAGAAGGCCCAGGATAAGGGCTATGTATCACTTGTTTAAACCCTTACGACTATGGCAAAGAAAGCTAAAGGTAACAGGGTGCAGGTCATCCTGGAGTGCACAGAACAGAAAGCCAGCGGTGTTCCCGGTATGTCCCGTTACATCACCACCAAGAACAAGAAGAACACCCCCGAGCGTCTTGAGCGCAAGAAGTACAACCCCTTCCTGAAGAAGGTCACTGTCCACAGAGAAATTAAATAAGTTTAGACTATGGCAAAGAAAGCAGTTGCAACCTTCGATGCAAAAGCCGGTGCAAAGCACATGGTGAAGGTTATCCGCATGGAAAAGAGCCCCAAGACCGGTGCTTACGTTTTCGTAGAGCAGCTCGTCGAAGAGGGTAAGGAAAAGGAATTCTTCGCAAAGAAGTAATTTCCCGCAATATTGAAAGGCCGCGCGAGGTTCAAACCTTGCGCGGTTTTTTATATATTTTCAAGCAAAATTCGTATCTTTGCATGATATGGGAATTTTTGCAAGCGGTGTGAAGAAGACCAACCTTAACTTCTTCCAGAAGATAGGCAGGGCCATAAGCGGCAAGTCCCGCGTGGACGACAACGTCCTGGATGCCCTCGAGGAGGCCCTTCTGGCCTCTGACATGGGCGTTGACACCACCCTGAGGCTCATCGAGAACATAGAAGACAGGGTAGAGAAGGACAAGTACGTAGACCTTGACGAACTCACCGCCATCATCCGTGACGAAATATCGGACCTCATGGGTGCCGATGAGCCCGTCCGCCCCTTCGATTTCTCCAAAAAGCCGTACGTAATGCTCGTCGTGGGCGTGAACGGGGTAGGGAAGACCACCACCATCGGCAAACTGGCCGCCATGCTCAAAAAGCAGGGGAAGAAGGTGGTGATAGGTGCTGCCGATACCTTCCGCGCCGCCGCCGTAGACCAGCTCGTCGTCTGGGCCGAAAGGGCCGGCGTCGACATCGTCAAGCAGCCCATGGGCGCAGACCCCGCCGCCGTAGCCTTCGACACCGTCAAGGCCGCCGTAGCCCGCGGGGCCGATGTTGTCCTCATCGACACCGCCGGCCGCCTGCACAACCGCACGGACCTCATGAACGAGCTCACCAAGATCAGGAACGTCATCGGCAAGGTGATTCCCGACGCCCCTCACGACGTCCTCCTGGTCCTTGATTCCACCACCGGCCAGAACGCCTTCCAGCAGGCCAAGGAGTTCACCCGCGCAACCAAGGTGACCTCCCTTGCCGTCACAAAGCTTGACGGCAGCGCCAAGGGCGGCGTTGTAGTGGGAATAGTGGACGGCTTCAAGATTCCCATCAAGTTCCTTGGCATAGGCGAAGGCGTCGAAGACCTCAAGGTCTTTGACAAAAAAGCATTTGTAGAAGATTTGTTCAAAAAAGAAGATATACAATGAAAGTTTCTTACAGTTGGTTAAAGGAGTATCTGGATTGCAGCCTGAACCCTCAGGAGGTTGCAGATGCAATGACTTCTATTGGTATTGAGGTGGATTCCGTGGAAATGGCAGAGGCCGTTCCCGGCGGCCTGAAGGGCGTAGTAGTGGCAAAAGTCCTCACTTGCGAGGCTCACCCCGACTCTGACCATCTCCATATCACAACGGTAGACGACGGCTCTCCGGAGCCCGTGCAGGTGGTCTGCGGCGCACCCAACGTGGCCGCAGGGCAGAAGGTGCTCTTCGCACGCATCGGCACGTGCCTTCCGGGAGATTTCAAGATAAAGAAGTCCAAGATCCGCGGCGTGGAAAGCTTCGGCATGATCTGCGCTGAGGACGAACTTGGAATCGGCTCAAGCCATGACGGTATCATGGTCCTGCCGGAGGATGCCGTAATCGGCACGCCTGCCTATGAATATCTTGGCCTTGAGGACGAGGCTGTCATCGAGTATGAGATCACCGCAAACAGGCCGGACGCTGCATCCCACTGGGGTGTTGCCCGTGACCTTGCCGGCTATCTTGGCGCCCGCGACCTTCCCTTCAAATTGAACCGCCCTTCAGTTGAGGCGTTCAAGGAAGGGGCAGGGGAGTCCATCCCCGTTGAGGTACAGGCCCCGGACGGCGCACCCCGCTACGTGGGCATCACCATGGAAGGCGTGAAGGTGGCCCCGTCACCCGAATGGCTGCAGAAGAGGCTCATGTCGATAGGCCTCAAGCCCATCAACAATGTCGTGGATATCAGTAACTTCGTCCTCTTCGAGACCGGCCAGCCGCTGCACACCTTCGACGCGGGCAAGATCCGCGGAGGCAAGGTGATCGTCCGCCGCGCCGCAGAAGGAGAGGTTCTCAGGACCCTTGACGGCATCGAAAGGAAGCTCTGCAGCAAGGATATGGTAATTGCCGATGCCGAAGGCCCCATGTGCATTGCCGGCGTCTTCGGCGGTGAGGAGTCCGGCGTTTCGGACGCCACCACCAGCGTTTTCATCGAAGGCGCATACTTCGACCCTGTATCCATCCGCCGCACTGCAAAGAAGGAGCAGCTCTCCACCGACGCAAGCTTCCGCTTTGAAAGGGGCGCAGACCCCGAGGCTGCCATGTACGGCGCCCTCCGCGCAGCCCTTCTCATTGAGGAGGTTGCCGGCGGCCACGTGGTAGGAAAGCTCCGCGAGGTCTACGAAAAGCCCATTCCCAAGGCTCAGATCGAACTGGACTATGACAGGATCGAGCACTTCATCGGCAAGAAAATCGGCCATGACACAATAGAGAAGATCCTGAAGGCCATGGCATACGAGTTCGTTGAAAAGCGCCCTGGAGGCGCCCTGGTTGCCGCTCCCAGCTACATGGTTGACGTCACCCGCGAATGCGACGTGGTTGAGGAAATCCTCCGAATCTACGGCTACAACAACATCGAGCTGCCCCAGACGCTCCGCATGAGCGTGAACGCCAGCCCTTCACCGGAACCGGAGGCTATCCGCAACTCCATCTCCAACTTCCTGGCGTCCAACGGCTTCGTTGAGACAATGAACAACTCCCTTACCAAGGAAGACTATTACACCAAGCTCGCGACCTTCCCCGCAGAGCGCTGCGTCCACATCGTGAATCCTCTTTCACAGGATCTCAATGTAATGCGCCAGACGCTTCTCCTTAGCGGTCTTGAGGTTGTGGCATATAATATCAACAGGCAGATCACTTCCCTGAAGTTCTTCGAATACGGCTCTGTGTACCAGAGGCTTCCGGAGACCGACGGCACAACCCTCGCAGGCTACGAGGAGCACCGCGCATTCTCGCTGTTCCTGTCCGGCACTCCGGAGAAGTCCTGGAGGAACCCTGCCGGCAAGTCCAGCTTCTTCACCCTCAAGGGCTATGTAGAGGCGCTTCTTGCACGCTACAGGGTAGACATCGGCACTCTTATCCAGGGCGCAGCTCCTGCCGATATCTTTGCCGAGGGCATCACCTGGAGCCTTCCCGGCCGCGAGCCTCAGCTTCTTGCGACGATGGGTACGGTAAGTCCCGCCCTGGCAAAGCGCTTCGGCATCAAGCAGCCCGTTTTTGCCGCAGAAATCAACTGGGAGGTGCTCTTCACCCTGGTGAAGCGCGACAAGTTCTCCTTCAAGGAACTGCCACGCTTCCCTGAGGTGCGCCGTGACCTTGCCCTCCTCCTTGACGAGAAGGTGCAGTATGCAGACCTTCGCAAGTCTGCCATCAAGGCCGGAAAGAAGCTCATAAAGAGCGTGACCCTCTTTGACGTGTACCGCGGAGAGAAGATCCTCTTCGGAAAGAAGCAGTATGCCCTTGGATTCGTCCTTCAGGACCCTGAACGCACCCTTACCGATGCCGAGGTTGAAAAGACCATGCAGCGCATCCTGGACACCCTCAAGGCCGAATTCGGAGCAATCCTCAGATAATGAAGCGTTCCTGGTACATAGTTCTCCTGTTTTTTCTTGCGCTCTCCTGCAACGGACCGCGCAGGATTTCCCGTTCTGACATGGAGAACATCTACCATGACATGTTCATCCTGGACCAGCAGATAAGGTACGATTTCACGCTTCGCCGCTCGGCCGACACATCCCTTGTCTACGAGAACATCTTCCGTACCTACGGTTACGAAAGGGATGACTACATCTACAGCGTGAACGAGTACATAAAGGAGCCTGAGAAGTTCTCCAAGGTGTTTGCAAACGTTGCAGACCGCCTCACACGCGAGGCCGATGACATCAAGAAGCGGGAAGAGTTCGAGCAGTGGAAGAACTCCCTCATGGCAATCTACGGGCGCAGCGTTGACACCACCAAGGGCCCCAGGGTGCCCAAGGACATCATAGATTCGCTGCATTTCCGCCTTGTGGGACCTTCGGTGGAGTTTTTCCCGCCGGAAGACACGCTGGCCTGGGATCTTGACACGCTTGTGTTTACACGTGACACCGTGGCGCTTGCGCCCGCAGACAGTTTGGGCATATGATGAGAGAAAAGACGGTTTTCGGCCCCATTTTCAGCCGCAGGCTGGGGAGTTCTCTGGGCATCAACCTTCTGCCCCAGGAGGGGAAGGTGTGCAACTTCGACTGCATCTACTGCGAGTGCGGCTGGAATAAGGACGGGCTGGCAGACAGGACAATACCATCGGCAAAGGACGTGAGGGAGGCCCTTGAAACGAAGCTCCTGGAGTGCTCCGGGAACGGGACGCCAATCGACTCCATCACCTTCTCCGGCGACGGCGAACCCACCCTGAACCCGGAATTCCCGCAGATAGTTGCCGATACGCTCGCCCTCCGGGACAGATATTTCCCGTCGGCAAAGGTCTCCGTGCTCTCAAACGCCACAATGGCTTTCAAGGCCGATGTTTTCGAGGCCCTCACGCGCGTAGACAATCCCATAATGAAGATAGACGCGCCCACCAGTGAAAAGGCCGCTCTCATCAACAGGCCCGTGGGCCGATATTCGGTAGAGGAGGTAATCGCCTCCCTGGAGCGTTTCAAGGGCGATTTTGTCCTGCAGACCATGTTCCTGAAGGCCCCTTCCTTCTGCACGGGAGACTGGGTGTCAGAGTGGATGTCGATAGTGCGCAGGCTGCGCCCGCGGGAGGTCATGGTCTACACCATAGACAGGGAAACGCCCATGAAAGGCCTTTCCAAGTACACTGTAGAGGAGATGCGCTCACTGGTGCAGCCTCTCATAGATGAAGGATATAAAATACAAATTAAAGGATAAATATATGTCACTTTCAAGTAAATACGGCTACACGCCGGACAAAGAGGCCATTGCCCGCCATCTGGAGCTTATTGCCAGCAACCTGGACAAGGTGGCGTCGGAAAAGGTGTACAAGGAGTGCTTTGCCATCATGGACCTTACCACCCTTGCAAACGAGGATACGCCCGCAAGCGTCGCAGCCCTCACCGCTAAGGTAAACTCCTTCGAGAAGGACTATCCTTCCTATCCGCTCCCAGCATCCATCTGCGTATATCCCAACCTGGGTCACGTGGTGGCTTCTACACGCAGCAATCCGGCAGTCCATGTGACCACCGTTGCAGGCTGCTTCCCCACGTCACAGAGCTTCCTGGAGGTCAAACTGCATGAGATTGAACTTGCCGTACGCGGCGGTGCCGACGAGATAGACATCGTCCTGGCCCTCAACAGCTTCCTCGCCGGCGACATTGAAACCGCAGGTGCAGAGATACTTGCCTCCCGTGGGTGCATCGACAAGGTGGCCGCCGAGCTTGGCCGTCCCGTTGTGCTCAAGGTCATCCTTGAGACCGGCCTCCTGGTAACCCCCGAACTCATTGCCGAAGCCTCCTTCCTCGCAATGGAAAACGGTGCCGATTTCATCAAGACCTCTACCGGCAAGGTGAAAGTGAACGCTACGCCCCAGGCCGCATATGTCATGTGCCAGTGCATCAAGAAGTACTATGAGTCCACCGGCAAGAAGGTTGGCTTCAAGGCCGCCGGCGGCATCTCCTCTGCCCTTGACGCAGTGTGCTACTACTCCATCGTGAGCACCGTCCTCGGCAGCGAATGGCTCAATAAGAACCTGTTCCGCTTCGGAGTCTCCCGCCTCGCAAACCAGATCCTCTCTGCCGTGGAGCAGAAGACCGTGGCCTATTTCTAATACAGGGGGCTCTGCCCCCTCATACACCCCCGCCGCTCCGGGCTAGTATGTCTTTGCTCGTAAACGGACGCCCAATTTGCAAAGACACGCCCTCCACGGGGCGCCTGATGGCGCCTGGATACTAGTTAGCAGGCTGTTAGCTTGATACATTCAAACCACCGTTTGGGGCTCTGGAAGGGCGCTTTTGGTGGTTTGGCAGGGTTTAAACTACGGCAAACCACCGTTTTCGGCCTTTGACGCACGAAAACGGTGGTTTGAATGTATCGGCACGGTCACTTACATTTCACGCACGACGGTCTTCACGGAGGCGGAACTGCCGCCAACCTGGAATTCCCAGGTGCCGTGGGTGGGAACCATGTCGCGGGCATCGGCAGACCAGCTCAGGAGGACGTCGTCGGTGAGTTTGAAACGCACTTTGACGGTTTCGCCGGCCTTGACGGGAACGCGCTGAAAACCGCGGAGGCTCTTGACGGGGCCTTCGGTGTCTTCGGCAAGACGGGTGTAGAGTTGGACAACTTCCACGCCGTCTACAGAGCCGGTGTTGGTGAGTGAAACCTCAAGCGTACGGCCCTTTATGCGGGGTTCTCCGTACTCGAAGGTGGTATAGCTCAGACCATAGCCGAAGGGGAAGAGAGGCTCGCCGCGGAAGTAGCGGTAGGTATGGCCTTCCATCGTGTAGTCTTCGAAATCCGGAAGCTGGTCTGCGTTCTTGTAGAAGGTGACCGGAAGCTTGCCGGAGGGGTTCACGTCGCCGTAGAGGACCTCGGCAATGGCGGCTGCACCTTCCTCGCCGGGATACCATGCCTGGAGGATGGCGTCGCAGTTGGAGGTCTCAGGAACAAGGCCCATTGCAGAGCCGGAGAAGTTCACCAGAACCACTTTCTTTCCTGCCTCGTGGAGCGCTGCAATGAGTTCGCGCTGCACCTGAGGGAGTTCTATGGAGGTGCGGTCTCCGCCCTTGAAGCCTGGGAAGGAAACCTTCATTTCCTCGCCTTCCAGATGGGGTGAGATACCTCCGGCGAAGATTACCGTGTCATATCCCGAAAGGCTGTCAAGGACTGCCAGTACGTCGGTGGTGCCAAGGACCAGGCGGCATCCTTTCACGTAGGGAGCATCGGCACTGCGTTCACGGATGGCCTCAAGAAGGGTGAGGGTATGCTCGGGAATGGGGTTGTAGTTGCCCCAGAGCATTTCTTTTTCATCGGCATTGGGGCCTACTACGGCTATGCGGGTATCGGGAGCAAGGGGCAGGATGCCGTCATTCCGGAGGAGAACCAGGCTCTCGCGGGCCATGCAGCGGGCAAGGGCAAGATGTTCGGGACCTTCAACTATGTCTTCTGAAAGGCCGTCCCACTGGGTAGGAAGGTTCTCCATCTCTCCAAGGCGGAACCGCTGGGTGAGAAGGCGGAGGAGGCTGCGGTCTACGTCGGCCTCGTCAAGAAGACCGTTGGCTACGGCCTCGGGAATCTGTTCGTAGGATTCGCCGCAGTTAAGGTCTGTTCCGGCATGGATGGCGGCAGCGGCGGCGTGGGCCTTGTCCGGAGAGTAGTTGTGATATCCGGGAGTGAAGTCCTTGATGGCCCAGCAGTCGGAGGTGATAAGGCCCTTGTAGCCCCATTCTCCGCGGAGGATTGTGTTTATGAGGTAGTCAGATGCACCGCAGGGAACGCCCCTGAAGCGGTTGTATGCTATCATGACCTCCTGGACATGGGCTTTTACCACCAGGTCCTTGAAAGCGGGAAGATAGGTTTCGCGAAGGTCGCGTTCCGATACTTCTGCATTATATGTATGCCTGTTCCATTCCGGGCCGGAGTGCACTGCAAAGTGCTTTGCGCATGCGTGGGCCTTGAGGACGGGTGCGTTCACGTCTCCCTGCAGGCCGTTCACTACGGCAACGCCCATGCGGCCGGTAAGGTACGGATCTTCACCGTATGTCTCCATTCCGCGTCCCCAGCGGGGGTCACGGAAAATGTTTATGTTTGGAGTCCAGAACGTAAGTCCCTCATAATGACCAACGTGTCCCTTTTCCTTGGCCAGGCGGTTCTTGACGCGGGCTTCGTCGCTCACGGCGGTGAAGACGTCCAGAAGAAGGGCGTCGTCAAAGGATGCGGCCATGCCGATAGGCTGCGGGAAAGTAGTGGCCTTTCCGTTACGGGCCACACCGTGCAGGGCTTCGTTCCACCAGTTGTACGCGGGAATCTCCTTCACCGGAGCATCCTCTGCGGTAACGGTGACCGGTGCCGACGGATGCATCATCAGCGACGCCTTCTCCTCAATAGTGAGTCCCTCGATGAGCTTTGCGGCCTTTTCCTCTGCCGATGGCTTAACATTACACGACATTACAGTCAAAATCGTTAAAAATACTATACGCTTTTTCATAAACACAAATATAACCAATTACTTTGATACATTCAAACCACCGTTTTCGTGCGTCAAAGGCCGAAAACGGTGGTTTGCCGTAGTTTAAACCCTGCCAAACCACCAAAAGCGCCCTTCCAGAGCTCCAAACGGTGGTTTGAATGTATCAAGCTAACAGCCTGCTAACTAGTTCCAGGCGCCATCAGGCGCCCCGTGGAGGGCGTGTCTTTGCAAATTGGGCGTCCGTTTACGAGCAAAGACATACTAGCCCGGAGCGGCGGGGGTGTATGAGGGGGCAGAGCCCCCTGTATTAATAGCAACACTACCGGGCCCAGAGTTCGTCTACGAAGATGAAGCCGGGGGAGCCGGCGCCGGGGTGCCAGGAGGGGATGGTGCCGATGTTCCTGGCGAAGACCTTTACGTAGCGGGCGGTGCAGGAGACGGGGAGCTCTGCGTCCCAGACCTGAATGGTGTAGTCGCGCTGGTCCACGGTGGTGTCAAGACGGCCGGCGGGGGTGAAGTTCACTCCGTCCGAAGAGACGGAGAACTCCACGTAGCGCGGCATCCAGATCCAGGAGCGTGCGTCCTGGCAGAATCCTGCTCCTACGACACTCAGAGGGCGTTCTTCCAAGAGATCCAGTATGGCTGTGAAGTCTGTGTCCTGATAGCCCTGCCAGCCGCCGGTGCGCCAGTTAAGGCCGCCGCGGGTGCTGTCGATGAGGCCCTCGTCGCCGCCTGCGGTGTACTGCGAGCTGTAGCGGGAGAGTATCTTCACCGCCCTGTCTTTCTGCACTTGGCGTACGTGGCAGCGCGTTACGAAGCTCTTGCGGTAGTTCTTCTCAGACCAGGCGGTGAGCTCGCATGCTTCGTGAACCGTGAACGGTCCTTCGTAAACCATGGGCTCAGAACCCGCCACTGTATAATAGGTGGTGCCGTCTCCGCCTTTTATCTCCACGGCAAGGGAGTCAGTGAAGATATCGCTGTCCATCACGAAGTACGGATTGCGGATGAGGTTGTCCTGCATGGAGGTGAGATTGGTCCCCACCGGAGCGCCCGGGCATAGGGGATACCTGCCGATTGATGACAGCACGTACCATGCGCTCATCTGGCCGCAGTCGTCATTGCCGCAAAGCCCGTCCGGGGCCGATGTGTACAGCTTTTCCAGTATCTCACGCACGCGGGCGGCCCTTTTGTCGGCCCTGCCGATGGCGTCGTAGAGGTACACGATATGGTGGCTGGGCTCGTTCCCGTGGGCATACTGGCCGATGCAGCCGGTGATGTCGGCCTGCTTGCGTCCCGTGGTGCCCTCCGGCGTTTCGAAGAGAGCGTCAAGGCGGGCTTCAAAGGCCTCGGGGCCGCCAAGGGCCTTTATGAGGCCTGCGATGTCCTGCGGCACGAAGAAGCTGTACTGCCAGGAGTTGGCCTCTGTGTAGTTGTTGTTCACTTCGCGCGGGTCGAAGGGGCTGAACCACCTTCCGTTGAGCCTTGCCCTCATGAAGAGGGTTTCAGGGTCCAGCACGTTCTTCCAGTACTGGGCGCTTTTCATGAACTCGCGGTAGTCGTCCTTGTGGCCCAGTTTCAGGGCCACCTGGGCGGTGCACCAGTCATCGTAGGCGTACTCCAGCGTCTTGGAGACGCTTTCGTGCTCGTCATCGGCAAGGACAAGCCCGTTTCGACGGAAACTGTCAAGGCCGAACTCCGTGGTAAGGGCCGATGCCTTCATGGCCTCGTAGGCCTTTTCGTAGTCGAAGCCCTTGATGCCGCGGGCAATGGCATCGGCAATGACGGGTGCGCTGTTGTAGCCTATCATGCAGTTGGTTTCGTAGCCGGAGAGCTCCCAGACGGGGAGTTTTCCCTGCTCTTCGTAGATGGAGATCATGGTGTTGATGAAGTCTCCGGTGCGCTCAGGCTCTATTTCGGAGAGGAGGGGATGCAGGCCGCGGAAGGTGTCCCATGTGGAGAAGACGGTGTAGCGGTCCCAGCCGCCAGTGTTGTGCACCTTGCCGTCCATGCCGCGGTACTCACCGTTCACGTCGGAATAGAGGGAAGGGTGGATGGCGGTATGGTAGAGGGCCGTGTAGAAGCGGATGCGGTGGTCCTTGTCGTTGTAGGGGCAGTTGACTTTCTTCAGGTATGCCTGCCAGGCCTTCTTGGCAGCCTTTTCCTGGGCGTCCACGCTCTTTGGGTATTCGGAGAGGAGGTTTTCGCGCGCGTTCTCCCATGAGACGGAGGAGATGCCGGCGCGGACGGTGAGCTTGCTGGAGGAGAAGCGGATATCGGCCTTGGGGCCGTTTACAGTGCTCTTTTTGGGCTTGTCGGAGAACTCCAGGTAGAAGTATATTTTCTGGCCGCGGGCCCAGCTGGAGGAGACGCGGTAGCCATAGCAGGCCTTGCCGTCCACGGTGATGCTGAAGTCGTCCAGGGGATCCCTGTGGGCAAGGTCTACGGTGATGTTAGCCCTGCCCTTGGAGAAGCTGTATTCGTGGATGGCGCTGCGGCGTCCTGCGGCAAGGCGCGCGGTGACGCCCGTGTCGCTGAGCTTCACCTCATAGTAGCCGGGAGTGGCGGTCTCGTTCACGTGATAGAAGGCCGACGGCTTGCCGCCCGGGGTGATGAGGATGTCGCACCAGTCGTCACATCCGGTGCCGCTCAGGTGGGTGTGCGAGAAGCCGTAGATTACCTTGTCTGAGTAGTGATAACCGCTACAGCCGTCCCAGTCACCCGCGTTGGGGCGGGTGTCAGGGGACAGCTGTATCATGCCAAAGGGATAGACTGCACCGGGGAATGTATGCCCGTGTGCGTCAGTTCCGATGAATGGATTTACGTACTGTGTAAGGTCCTGTGCGCTTGCCTGTGCAAGCATGAGGATTGCTGTGAGTAGAGCTGTCAACCGTTTCATAATCCCAAATATAGGAATTATTCCGGTAAAACAGGCTATTTATCGTGCAGCAATTACAGTTTCGCAAATTTCTCCCACTGTCTTGGGGGCGGGAGTATCGGCAGGGAAGCGGATGCCAAACTTCTCCTCCACGGCAAGCGACATGAGCATCATGGTAAGGGAATCAATCCCGAGCCCTGTCACAAGGGGAGTGTCGAAGTTTACGTTCGTGAGGTCTGTATTGGGTCTTACGACGGCGATCACTTCCTTGAGTCCGTCAAATACGTCCTGTTTTGTCATACTCGTGCTACTTTCATGCTGCCGGTGCGCTTGAAGTCTTCAGTGCGCACGGTCATCTTACGAATCTGGTGGGTTGTGGGCAGGGTGGCGTTCACCTTGTCTACGAGGGCCTGCATGTAGGCGTGGATGTCCTCGGGAGTCTTGCCGTCAAAGGCGGGCATGAAGGGGAGAATCTCGATGGAAATCACCTGGGCGCCGTTGAGGTCGTCTTCCTTTACCATGGCGTCGCGGACGCAAGGGTCGGCATAGAAGGGCTCTTCGAGGCTTTCGGGGCTCACATTCTCGCCGTTGGGGAGGATGATGAGGTTCTTGATTCGGCCCGTGATGTAGAGGAAGCCTTCCTCGTCGAAGCGGCAAAGGTCACCGGTGCGGAACCAGCCGTCCTCGGTGAAGGCCTCTGCGGTGCGCACAGGGTCCTTGTAATAGCCGGAGAAGACGTTGTCTCCCTTGATGAGGAGCTCTCCGTCCACGATTTTCGCCTCCTGGCCGGGATAAATCCTGCCGATGGAAGTGGGCTTCTGAACTGCATTTGCATTTGCCGATGTGAGGTTTGCGGTCTCAGTGAGGCCGTAGCCGAAGCAGAACTCGACGCCAAGCTTGGTGAAGATGTCAACAAGGCGCGGAGGAACGTTTGCAGCGCCGGAGATGATCATGCGGAGCTCTCCGCCCAGGAACTGGGGACCGTACATCTTGACAAGGCCGGAGAGGATGTCGCAGATGCCGGGAACGATCACCAGGAGGGTGGGCTTTATCATGGGCAGCTTGCCGATGGTGGCCTTCATGTCCTCTGCCGTGAAGAGGAGGTTTCCGGTGTAGAAGCAGCCGCAGGTGCCTGCGATGACTCCGAACACGTGGCTGAGGGGGAGAAGGGCGATATAGCGGTGTACGCCGATAACCTTGCCGGGCTTGAAGATGGCGTTGTAGTTGCCTCTCATGAGTGCCCTGTGGCTCAGGACTGCACCCTTGGGAGCGCCTGTGGTGCCGCCGGTGAAGAAGATGGCTGCGGGGCTTTCGGGGTCTACGTCAACTGAAGGGGCCTCTGTGTCTGCGATGGAGCCGGAAGGAAGCACCTTGGTGCCCTTGATGCCCTCTGTGAGGGGCATGAACTCTTCGCGGACGAAGATGGCGGCGATGTCGAATTTCATGCAGCATCCTGCCACTGCGGGAGCGGGCAGCTGTGCCGGGAAGTTCATCACAACATATCCTGCCGATGTTATGGCAAGGAAAAGCTCTATTGCGTTCTGGCTGTTGCGCTCGAAGACTGCGATGTGCGAGCCCTTGGGAAGGCCCAGGCCTTCAATGAAGGCGCGGCGGCGTGCCACGCGGTGGCCAAGCTCTTCGTAAGTGATGGTGTTTGTCTGGTCGCTCAGGGCCGGATTGCTTGCATACTGCTTTGTAAACCAGTCAACAAACTGTCCCATTGTTGGAAGATAGGGGATACTCTCGAACTCTTCCTTGGGGAGCATGTTGTGAAAATACTCTGTGTTTGTCATTATTTATAGGTTTTAGGTTTCGTAAAAACGTGCAAAGATAGCAATTTTTTAACTATCTTTGCGCTAATTATGACTAAAACCGATATTGCCGCAGTTCCCGTACAGGGAAAGAAAATGCTCAGGGAGTTCATAGAATTCCCCTTGAAGCTCTACAAAGGTTCAGACAAGTGGGTGCCAGCATTCGAGGATGACGAGTTCAAGTCCCTCGGCCCAAAAAACGCGTCCCTGGAGTTCTGTGAACGCGAACTTTACCTGGTCTACAAGGGCGGTGAAGTGGCCGGGCGCGTTGCCGCAATCATCAACCGTCACGCCAATGAGAAGTGGAAGGAGAACACCGTCCGATTCGGCTGGATAGACTTCATCGAAGACTTCGATGTAGCAAAGAGCCTAATCGACGCAGTGGTGAGCTGGGGCAAGGAGCGCGGCGCCACCAAGATAAAGGGCCCGCTGGGCTTCACGGACATGGACCGCGAAGGTCTTCTTGTAGAGGGTTTCGAGAACGAGAGCCCCTTCACCGTAATCTATAATTATCCGTATTACGGAGAGTATCTGGAGCGCATGGGCTTCACCAAGGATGTAGACTGGACCCAGAGGGTCATGGACATCCCTTCGGAGCTTCCTCCCATGTTCCAGTATGCAGACAAGGTTTCGGAGCGTTTCGGCATCCGTATATATACCGCAAGTTCTCTCAAGAAGATGGCAAAACGCGGCCGTGAGATGTTCCACGTCCTGAATGAGGCCTTTGCCGGGCTGTATGAGTACACAAAGCTCTCCCAGGAGCAGATAGACGGTTATGTGAAGCAGTACGTGCCCATCCTGAACAAGGACCTTGTGGCGTTTGTCGTGAACGAAAAGGACGAACTGGTTGGCTTCACGGTGACGATGCCGCACATATCGGCAGCTGTGAGGAAGGCGAAGGGACGCATCTTCCCCTTCGGCTGGATTCACCTTCTGCCGGCGCTGTCTCCTAAGCGCAATGACACCACCGAGGCCCTTCTAATCGGCATTCTTCCCGAATACCAGGCAAAGGGTGCGGCGTTCCTGATGTTCAAGTACCTGATGGAAAACTATCAGCGCCTTGGTATCAAGCACATGCTCATGAACCCCCAGCTGGAAGAGAACCACAAGGTCCAGACCCTCTGGGACAACTTCGACACCCGCCCCTACCAGCGCCGCCGCTCTTATGTGAAAGAGATCTGATATGGCAATAGGGATAAAACTGGAAAGGACCGAGACCGAACTCTTCTGCTCCTCCAAGTGGTGGGGAGACCCTGACATGCCCGCAGACATGGAGTATCCCTTCACGGAGGATTATCCGCTCACTTTCATATGCCAGATAGCGTGCGAGGACATCGCCCCCTTCGACCCTGAAGGCCGCCTGCCCCATGAGGGCATGCTCTACGTCTTTGCCGCAGTGGACGAATATGCAGGGTACGAGAGCCCGGTTCATAACGGCATCGGCCTGTGGCCCCGCAAGCAGGTGGTGGTGAAATACACCAAGGCCGTCAATTTCGAGACCTTCCGCAGCGCCATCTTCGAAGACGAGGACGGCAATCCCGTCACGGAACCCGCCCTCAAGATGACCTTCTGCTCCTGTGCCGATGACGCCGACTGCACCAAACTCCTCGGAAGGCCCTTTTTTGCCGATGTCCTCCAGCAGCTTCCCGGTCACGTGAATTTCCTGCAGATAGACTCCGGCACCGCCGGCCTCCAGTTCTACGACGAAGGCCAGCTGAACCTCCTCTACTCCGAGCCAGACTTCGCCAAGGCCAAGTGGCACCTTGTAAAGGGTTATCTGTCTTCGTTATAGTTTCCGGGCACGGAAGTGTTGAACTGCCAGGTGTCCAGGCGGGCATCGGCAGAAAGGGTGATGTATAGGGTGTGGACACCGGGGGCGGGGGTGCAGGAGACGGTTTCGGTGTACCAGGAGGCGCCGCTGCAACTGAGGGTGGCGAAGGCGGGGGCGTTGGGGCTGTCAAGGCTGAAGGAGATGCGGCCTTTTCCGGCGGCGCGGCAGGTAAGGCTGTGGCCGCCTTCAATAAATTCCACGTTACGGAGCTCCAGGATGCCCTTTTCGGGCTTTGCGGCCTCTTTTGAGGGCGTTCCAACGGCGGCGGTCATGTGGCCGGGTTCATCGGCCTGGAGGAAACTGATGCCGATGGTGGCGGCGGCGGTTGCGGCACTCTGGACCTTGTACGGATCAAGGTTCCGGATGGGGCTCACGCCTTTGTGGGTAGGGATGCATTCGCGGATGTCGCCGGTGGTTTCGTCCACCTCAATTTCGTCGATATATATGCTCCTGAAGCCGCCGTGTGCGCCAAGGTGCGGCTCCAGAAGGCCGGTCAGGTGGTAAAGTAAATACCACTTGCCCTGATACTTGTGAATGTGGGTGTGGTTGTTCCCGTAGCCCATGCCGTTAAGGCCGGGGTTCTTGAAATACATCCCGCCGTATTTCCATGAGGACGCATCAAGGGGCGTGCGGCTCTTCAGGGAGACTATGCTGCAGATGCCGGGGACATCGGCACTGAGCGTCCAGGGCTTGTGCTCCGTCCAGTCCAGATTATAAGTATAGACATAGGTATTGCCGATGTAATTGAGCTCGTTGGCCTCGAAATGGAAAGGTGTAGGGAGCTTCATGGGCGTGGTTTCAAGGGAGTGGAGGTCCGGGCCGAGTTTTGCAAGCCACCCTTGCGTAGCGCCAAAGGAGAGCCACGCATCGCCGTTTTCGTCAACTGCAGCGCCGGGGTCAAAGATGGCGCCGCTGCCCTTCACACTCTCCGTGCCCTGGTCTATGAGGCTGGTCTCAAGCGGTGAAGTCCATGGCCCTACGGGGGATTTTGCCTGCAGTACGCCAACGCCCCAGCCGCTGTTGGAGAAATACAGTGAGAAGAGCGTGCTGCCATCGGCCTTGGGAACGCTTATTATGCTGGGGGCCCAGGAGGCTATGATCCAGGGCGCAATCTCGCCCGTGGGGATGAGGCCGTGATAGGTCCAGTTTGCCATGTCGTCGGTGGACATCATGGCAAGGGTCTTTATCTTCTCGTAGGTGTTGGTGTCGGCCTTCTGGTACTGCTCATGGTCGTTTGTGCCGTACACGTAGAGGCGGCCGTCATGCTCGATGGCGGTGGGATCGGCACAGAAGAGGTGGTCCAGGACGGGGTTCGCAAGGCCGGTGCCAAACTTCGGGGAGGAGAGGGGACAGTCGACTTTTTTTTCTCCGCAGGAGAAGCACAGCGTCAATGTCGCAATGATTACCGTAATCCGTTTCATTTCGCAAAGATACAAATAATATAGGAAGGTGCTCTTGCAGTTAAGGCCTGTCACCTTCATTCCGTTAACCACTTTGGGGACAAATCAAATCTGATTATTCAATTTTAGATTATTAAGAGCCCCACACCTTCACCATTGCGAGAGCCTATTGGCATTGGGGCTATTGTCTTTATTCTATAATCAAAAACTATGAAAAAGTCAGATAGATTTTGATTTTTTTCTAGTTTTTGATGTGTTGTCTGGAACATCACCAGCAATGCATCAATTCTGTTTTGAAACGGGACTCCTCGGGTCATGTGCAAAACCCTGTGTTTGGATTTGACCGCGTTGTCGGCCATATACGCACAGGATGCATCATTTCTCGCCAACGCGGCGCGGTTTTCTGCCAATATGCCGTGTTTCGTCGCCGCGTTGTCAGCAGAACGCCACTGCGTGGCAACCTTTTCCGCCGACGCGGCAAAATTGCACAAGGTGGAACTTTATGCCAGGGACCTTGTGCACCGTGCGGCCTGGAAGCAGGATTCATGGACAAGGTCCCCGGCTTGTTTTGCCACCTTGTACAACCGATACAAAGACCTTGCGCAATGCCGTGGCAGAAACCGGCCTTATCATCGGAGTACGCACGGGAGTACAAGAAAAGGATTGGCGACTGCCAATCCTTTTCTTGTAGCCCCACGAGGAATCGAACCTCGATTTAAAGTTTAGGAAACTTCCGTTCTATCCGTTGAACTATGAGGCCGGATTGCCGATGAGATTCTTCGCTTCGCTCAGAATGACAATCGGTACCTTAAAAGAGCTATTCGGCGCTCTTTTCGATGATCTGCCTGCCACGGTAGTAGCCGCATTCAGGGCATACGCGGTGATACATCACCGTTGCGCCACAGTTGGGGCAAACGCTCAGGGTAGGTACGGGAGCGAAGTCGTGGGTACGGCGCTTGTCTCTTCTCTGCTTGGAGAGTTTGTGTTTCGGATGTGCCATTTCTTTATACTTTTTTAATTGTTATTTGCTTTCAAAAAGTCCTTTCAGGGCAGAGAACGGGCTGCTCGGAGCAGCCTCCTCGTCCTTTTGCCCATCATGACTCAGGAACTTCACGGTGTCCGGATTGCAGCCGCCCTCCGGGTGGACTTTGTGTATGGGAACTGACAGGCAGGCGTAGTCATAGACTGCCTGGCTGAAGTCCCAGTCCGATTCCGTGGACGGTGCCTCGAACTCCTCTTCGGGGCGGGTGTCGACTTGAATCTCCAGCGGCTCAAGGCAGCGGTCGCAAAGCACCGTGAGGGTGCCGCTAAGGTGAAGATCCGCCTTCACTTTCCGCGTGCCTTCCTTTACCGCCTTGATCTCAACGTCGATTCCGGCTTCCAGGATTTCCTTGTTGTCAAACGCTTGAAAGAACTCTGTATCAGCATGAAAGCGGAACGTCCGCTCTCCTGCTGCCCAACCGTCCAGGGAAATGATCATGCTTTTCATTGCCTCAAAAACAGATTAAGGGGTGCAAAGATACAAATAATTTTCCAAATATCAATCCTCTGTGCCGGAATTTCTTTTACGGTCCAGGGGGTCAAGGGCGATTTTGCGCATACGCATGTGGTTCGGGGTGATTTCCACGAGCTCATCGGCCTGGATATATTCGAGGGCTTCTTCGAGGGAGAACTTGATTGCAGGGGGGAGGACCACCTTCTCGTCTGAACCGGAGGCGCGGACGTTGGTGAGCTTCTTGGTTTTGCAGATGTTGATGTTGAGGTCCCTTTCGCGGGTGTGCTCGCCCACCACCTGGCCGCCGTAGATTTCCTCGCCGGGTTCGACGAAGAACCGGCCCCTGTCAAGGAGCTTGTTCATGGAGTAGGCAACTGCTTCGCCGGTCTCGAGGGAGACGAGGGAACCGTTGGTGCGCATCTCGATTTCGCCTTTGTAGGGCTGGTATTCCTTGTAGCGGTGGGCTACGACGGCTTCGCCCTGGGTGGCGGTGAGGAGGTTGGAACGAAGGCCCATGAGGCCGCGGGTGGGGATTTCGAACTCGAGGAGGGTGCGGTCTCCGCGGGGTTCCATGCGGATGAGGGCGCCCTTGCGGCGGGTTGAAAGCTCGATGGCGGCGCCGACGAACTGCTCCGGAACTTCGATGGAGAGCTCCTCGATGGGTTCGCAGCGCTGTCCGCCGATGGTCTTGTCCAGCACCTTGGGCTGGCCCACCTGGAGTTCGAAGCCTTCGCGGCGCATGGTCTCGATGAGGACGGAGAGGTGGAGGACGCCTCGGCCGTAGACGACGAAGGAATCGGCATTGACGCCGGGCTTGACGCGGAGGGCGAGGTTCTTCTCAAGTTCCCTGTCCAGGCGGTCCTTCAGGTGGCGGGAGGTGACGAATTTACCGTCACGTCCGAAGAAGGGGCTGTTGTTGATCATGAAGAGCATGGACATGGTGGGTTCGTCCACGGCGATGGGCGGGAGGGCTTCGGGGGTGTCGGCATCGGCAATGGTGTCGCCGATTTCAAAGCCTTCTATGCCGACGACGGCGCAGATGTCTCCGCACTGGACTTCGTCGACGTTGGCTTTGCCCAGGCCTTCGAACACCATGAGCTGCTTGATTTTGGACTTTTCGATGACGTCGTAGCGCTTGCAGAGGCTGACGGGCATGCCGGTCTTGAGGGTGCCGCGGGTGATTCGGCCCACTGCGATACGACCTACGTAGGGAGAGTATTCCAGGGACGACACCAGCATCTGGGGGGTGCCTTCAACAACGGCCGGGGCGGGAATTTCCTCGAGGATGGTGTCCAGGAGGGCCGATATGTCCTGGGTGGGCTTTTTCCAGTCGTGGGACATCCAGCCCTGCTTTGCGCTGCCGTAGATGGTCTTGAATTCCAGCTGGTCCTCAGTTGCGCCAAGGTTGAACATGAGCTCGAAAACCTCTTCCTGGACTTCGTCCGGGCGGCAGTTGGGCTTGTCTACCTTGTTGATTACCACGATGGGCTTCTTTCCCATGTCTATTGCCTTGGAGAGCACGAAACGGGTCTGGGGCATGCAGCCTTCGAAGGCGTCCACGAGGAGGAGGACACCGTCGGCCATGTTGAGGACGCGTTCCACCTCGCCGCCGAAGTCGCTGTGGCCGGGAGTGTCGATGATGTTGATCTTCACGCCCTTGTAGGTGACGGAGACGTTCTTTGCGAGGATGGTGATGCCTCTTTCGCGTTCGAGGTCGTTGTTGTCAAGGATGAGGTTGCCAAGGTCTTCCGGCTTGCGGACCAGATTGGCCTGATAGATCATCCTGTCCACGAGGGTGGTTTTGCCGTGGTCTACGTGGGCGATGATTGCGATATTGCGTATTTCCTGCATAATCTTATAGTTACGGAAGTTAGGCCCGTTTTACGGGCCGCAAAGATACAAAAAATCCTGCAAAAAGTGAAACGGATAATGTGGCTTGCAGGGGGCTGGGCTGCGGTTTTTCCCGCTCTTGTCAACGTTTTTGATGCAAATAAACGTTTCTGAAACGTTTCAAAAATGCCCTGGAGGGGCCTCCAGTGCCTTTTATCCGTTTTATTCGTTTACCATTTTTTTAAACGGATAAGTGTTGTGAGATTTGCAGCAAGAAAAGTTGTGAGCTATGAAAAGAGTATTGTTAATGCTGGCACTTGTCATTGTCTCCTGCGCCAAGGAGGCGGTTGAGGTCACGCCTTCGCGCGAGATTCATCACGGCATGATAGAGCTGGGAGAAAAACTGGAAGACCCTTACACGGTGGAGAATGTGGAAAGGGCCGTAAGGAGCCTGTACCCCACCAAGGCCGACAGGGTAGACATCCATCCTACAGACCTCTACGTGAGGTTTCTGCCCGCAACGGATGCAGATCTTGCCGTACTCGAGGAGCTGGGTCTGTACCTCATGGACCATCCCATGGACTACAGGATAGCGCGTGAAGGGGACTATTACCATGACCCCACCGTTGCCGATGAGTCCATCACCTGGCAGTATGCGGTGGTGCCGCGGGACTTCGACTTCCCCTCCGGGTTGAAGTACGAGATCCTGGACCGGTGCTACATCTCCGAGCATGACCTGACTACGAGGGCATCGGCCCCGGATATTGACTGGAGGCTTGTGGAGAGGGAGGCTTTCAGGCTCACGGGGAACGAGGCCATGCTTGAGCCGGCGGTGAAGGCCGATGCAGGGACGCCCCAGGGGCGGATTACGCTCCTGGACCCGCTCCATGCCGGAGGAAAGCCGGTGGGCGTTTCCGGAGTGATGGTAGCCTGCAACGTCTTCGTGAAGATAGCAACGGCATATACAGAAAGGGACGGGTACTACAAGATGTCCAAGAGTTTTTCCTCCAACCCGCGCTACAGGCTGGTGTTCAAGAATGATGCGGGCTTTTCCATCGGCTTTAATTTCATACTGATACCGGCGTCGGTCTCAACCCTTGGTTCAGGGACGCCCTCCGGGGTGGACTATACGGTGACGGAAGACGACGACGCCTGGCTGTTCCGGCGCACGGCCGTGAACAATGCGGCCTGGGACTACATTTCCCGCTGCACGGAAGACCTGGACATCAGCACCCCTCCGCAGGACCTCCGGATATGGATTCTGCCGTTCCTGAAGGAGTCCTCCACCCCGATGCTGCATCACGGGACCGTGGTGGATGCCGATATCGTCAAGGAGTACGTGGGCTCGTATGCTCCGGTGGTGTCGATGTTCCTGCCGGACATGACAATCGGCACGTCAGAGGGCGCAACCTTTGCCGATATTTATGCGCGGACTGTGCATGAGATGGCGCACGCAAGCCATTTTTCGAAGACCGGAAGCAGCCTCTGGACGCCGTACGTTGCGTATATACTGAAATCCTTCGTGCTGGACGGGGGTACGCCGTACGGGAACGGGCCGGATTCCGGATTCGCCTCCGGTGTGGAATTGTTCAGGAAAGGTGCGGGCATGTGCGAGATAGGGGAGATGTGGGCCTATTTCCTTGGCGATTCGATGAACAAGGAGCGCTACGGCGGTGCCATGCCCTCCTATTCCGCATCGCTCTGGTTCCGCCCGGAAATACTTGGCTACCTGTATGAAAGGGGCTTTCTGAGGAGCGAGATATTCAAGGCGCTTGGTGCCGATGTGTATGATTTGTCCACTTTCAAGACAAGGCTTTGCAGCCTCTATCCTGAAAGACAGTGGCTTGTGAACCAGACATTCAGCGCCTATGGCAAGTAGGGCTTGGTGGTGTGCGGCGCTTGGCGTAATGGCTTCGTGTTCGCTTGTGCTGGAGGACAGGAGCGCCTGCCCCTGTGAGATGGAGATTTCCGTGAGCGGGGTGAAGGGGGAGACGTCGGTTGTGGTTGGAGGCGAACTCGTGTGCAGGGTTTGGAGTGACAGCACGCTTAGCTGCCGCGTACCAAGGGGGAAAGTGGCCGTCATGGCCGTTTCCGGGGTTTCAGCGGGGGAGTTTACGGACTTTTTGGGGGCCGGGCAGGCTTTCCGGATTCCGGAGGGGCTGGATTCTCCACCGCTGCGCCTCGGTTACGCCATTGCCGATGCCTCCGGCGACAGCGTTTCCGTTGATGTTGTGATGCGAAAAGAGCACTGTACGCTGTCGCTGGAGGTGGACGGCCCGCCCGGCTGGGGAGAACCGTACCTTATAAAGGTGCGGTCCGACGTGTGCGGCTATTCCTTGGACGGCGGGCTGCTGGAAGGGCCGTTTTCGTACATGATGACGCTCTCGGAAGAAGGCCGATGCTCTGTCTTCCTGCCGCGCCAGGGCCCTTTCAGTCCGCTTGTCCTTGACATCCTCATGCCGGACAGGATCCTCCGCACCTTCTCCCTGAGCGCATACATGCAGAAGGCCGGCTACGACTGGTCCGCCCCCGACCTTCCCGACCTCTCCCTCCGCCTCAGCCTCTCCGTCACCGCCTTCACCATCCACATCGGCCCCTGGTCTGAAACCTTTCCCATGGATGTTGTCATATAGTTTTTGGATATTCAAAAAAAGTGACTATATTTGCAGTCCCATTTCGGGAAACTGCGCGGATGGCGGAATTGGTAGACGCGCTACTCTCAGGAGGTAGTGTCCGAAAGGACGTGTCAGTTCGACTCTGATTTCGCGCACAAAGGATGGCTTTTGAAGTCATCCTTTTTTCTTTTCAAAAAGTGCCATAGAACGCACCCTGTGGCCGTTTCTTCTCTCGGGAGGAGACATTTTAAGAGCAAGAAAAAGCCACTTATTTTTCCCTTATTTTACACCTAACGCCTCTTACAATCGGTGCTGCTGCAGGTACTGCCATTGGTGGCGGTGCAGGTGCTGTAATCGGCAACCAGATGGACAAGAAGGCTGCCGAGGAAGGCAAGCTTCAGTAAGTATTACACCAATCAAGGTGAGACACTCGCCTGGTCATTCAGTACGGTAACTACACAATCTCATATACCGCAGTACCGTAAACCCAGCTGTACTGTTCAAAACCAACAAAGCACCCCGGTGATTCATCGGGGTGCTTTAAAGTCTCAAAAAAATTCTATATTTGCAGAATAAACTGCACTATATATGAATAAGCAAGAGCCTTTTATCATCACAGTAAGCCGGGAGGTCGGATCCGGCGGACATACGGTCGGCAGTATATTGGCAGAGAAACTTGCCGTGCGCTATTGCGACAAGCAGTTGCTCGAATCTCTTGAGAAGCAGTTCAAGTTGAGCTCCAGCGGCATAGAAAAGCTCAAAGGAGAGAAGAAAAGCTGGCTGGCAGATATTCTGAAATACGTTTCGCCCATACCCTCGGCAAAAGTCCTGGGCGTGGATCCGATGTATACACAGGAATTCGCGAACGATATAACCACCGACGACATCTACAAGGCTGAAGTAGAGATACTTCGGGGGTTTGCGGAGATGGGCTCCTGTGTCATAGCCGGCCGAAGCGGATTCTTCGTTTTCAAGGACCATCCGAATAAGCTGAATGTGTTCATCACCGCGTCCAAGCCGTATCGGATAGCCCGGATTATGAAAAAGCAAGGCCTGAGCGAAGATTCCGCCAGGGCCCTGATCGAGGGCATAGACCGGCAGCGCGACAACTATATCCGGCGATATGCCGGCGTAAGCCGCTTCGATGCCCGCAACTATGACATGGTCTTAAGCGCCGACGGCCATACGGAAGAGCAACTCGCCGACATCATACTGTCATATATCGGCTAAAAACACAGCGCCCCGCATCAAATGCGAGGCGCTTTTGTTTGAGGCTGTCTTTTTTCGTCTGTATTATCGGCAGGATGCTACTTCGTGCCGAAAATGCGGTCTCCGGCGTCTCCGAGGCCGGGGACGATGTAGGCGTTTTCGTTCAGGCACTTGTCGATGGCGGCGACGTAGATGTCGACGTCGGGATGTTCGGCCTGGACTTTTTCAATGCCGACGGGGGCGGCCACGAGGCACATGAGGCGGATGTTGCTGCAGCCGCGCTCCTTGAGCATCGCAATTGCGTCGCAGGCGCTGCCGCCGGTTGCCAGCATGGGGTCCGTGACTATGACGAGGCGGTTTTCAATATCGGCAGGGAGCTTGCAATAATAGACCACGGGCTTGTGGGTTTCCTCATTGCGGTAAAGGCCGATGTGGCCCACCTTGGCGACGGGGACGAGGGTCCTGAGGCCGTCTACCATTCCGAGGCCGGCCCTGAGGATGGGGACGATGGCGAGCTTGCGGCCGCTCACTTCCTTTGCGGTCATCTTGCAGATTGGAGTCTCGATCTGGATGTCTTCCAGGGGGAGGTCACGTGTGACTTCGTATCCCATGAGGAGCGAAATCTCTTCCAGAAGCTGCCTGAAATCCTTGGAACCGGTGTTTTTGTCTCGCATGATGGTCAGCTTGTGCTGAATCATGGGGTGGTCTATTAAATGAACTTGACTCATAGTTTTATGTGTTGATTGTACAAATATACCTTTTTTTCTTTGAAACCGCTACAGGAGGTAGTGCAGAAGCAGCGGCTCGTTTGTAGTAATGCAGTCCACCCCAAGGCCGATGAGATACTTCATCTCCTCCTGGGTGTCCACGGTCCAGACGTTGACGCTCATGCCAAGGTCATGGGCGCGCTTGACCCAGTCCGGGTGCTTGTGGAACGCAATGAAGTGGTAGTCGATGCCGTTGATGCCGTCTTCGTGTACTTTCTCCGGCTCGATGTCGCCTTCAAGGTACTGGTTGGTGAAGCCGGGGGCGTATTTGGCTATCCACTTGCAGGCTTCGTAGTCGAAGGAGATGAACATGACCTTCTGCGGATCCCATAGATTGTGCTTTTTGAGGAGTTCTACGGCCAGTTCCGACATCTTGGTTGCGGCCTTGCGGTTGTCCTGGGGCTTGAGTTCCAGGACCAGTATGGTGCCGCCCTTAGCGCCCTGCTCCAGGTACTCGTCCAGGGTGGGGATGCGTTCCCCGTTCGGAAGTTTTGCTTTCAGTAACTCCTGGTAAGTGCTTGTGTGGATTGGCATTCCGCCGATGGTGGGGTCGTGGTTCACTACCACTACGCTGTCTGCCGTGAGGTGGACGTCGAATTCTGAGCCCCAGAAGCCGAACTCCTGTGCAAGCCTCAGCGAGGCGATGGAGTTCTGGGCGTGGCCGGCATCGGCACAGTTCCAGAAGCCGCGGTGGGCGCAGATGACGGGACCTTTCTTCGCCGGCTGTGCACTACAAGAAACAATGGCAGCCATGATACCCACAGCTGCCATTATATTAGCAAGTTTACACATGCTACTTAAACCACTTGACGAGCCTGTCCTTTGCGTAGAGATAGTAAACCAGGAGGCCGATCCAACTGGTTGCAAGCACGAGAACTGCGCAGATGATTTTGCCCACCAGGGAAATGGGCTTCTTGAGGATGTCAAGAACGGCAAGTACGGAAAGCACTATACCGGCAATGTAAATGATAGTTCCAATCATGATTCGTTATTTTTGTTGTGCTAATATACGTATTTTTTGTGAATTATTGTGTCGTTATCCCATATTTTGCACAAGGTGGTATTTCATGGTCGGGACCTTGTACACCGCAGGAGCTGGGGCGTCAGAGACCGGGTTCCCAGCGGGCGTCAACGCCGCCGGGATGGGTGGCCCAGAACTCCACTTCGTCATAGACATAGGCGTTCAGGAAGAAACGCTTGCCGTTTGCATCCTTGCCGTCAATGCGCACGATGAGGTTGTTGCCGTCGCGGCGCACGCTCTGCGTTCCTGAAACCAGAGCCATGTCATAGTACGCTCCGGAAAGGAAATTGAAACTCATGAGGAGGATCTTGTCGGCATCAGAGGCGTTGTCGGCATTGATAGTCCTGCCGATGGCCGCGGCCGAAAAGCCGCCATGGCCGTGGATGTCGTCTCCGCCGGCGGGGTGGTTGATATCGATATTTACATAACCTTCCTGAATAGTATAGAGGGGCAGCACATCATAATATGTATTACCTCCCACTATCATGGTGTTGTCAACGGTGTCGTTAATTGAAGTAACCGTACAACTGAGGGCAAGAAGGCATGCCGCAAATGCGAAAAGGATACGTTTCATATTTTTATAGTTTCCACAAATATAATGCTTTTAGGAATATTTCGTATATTTATGGCATGAAAAAGATATTCACCCTCACGCTGGCTTTTGCATGCATAATTGCAGCCGCCAAGCCCAAAGATTACACGGTCACTTCGCCAGGCGGCGGTACCAAAGTTGTTGTTACTGTTAACAATAGTGTTTCATGGTCTCTGTACCAAGGAGAAGACCTTCTGCTTGGACCTTCTCTGATAGACATCGAAACCAGCGCGGGAAACACCCTTGGAACAAAGGGTGCAAAGGTTTTGAATACGAAACGAAGCAAGTCCCTCCAGATGATTGAAGCCCCGGTGTACAAATCCGCATCCGTCCTGGAGAACTATTCGGCAATAACTCTCTCCTTCAAGCACTTTAATCTTGAAATAAGGGCATTTGAAGACGGTGCAGCCTATAGGATTGTTCCAAAATCGAAAGGTGCTTTCCGGGTAAAGAGCGAGACCGCTAACTTCACTTTTCCTGAAAACGCCAAGGCATGGATTCCGTACGTGAACAACCCCGATGTTTCAAATCAGTTCTCATCTTCCTTCGAAAGCCAGTACAGCGTTCATAACCTCAGTGCCTGGCAGAAGGGCCATCTGGCATTCCTCCCGGTCCTTGCAGAATCGGCAGGAAGGAAGATTCTCATCACCGAATCCGGCCTCACCAACTATCCGGGAATGTACCTGAAGGGTAACGGGACATCGCTGGAAGGCGTTTTCGCCCCGTATCCCAAGACGCGCGTCCAGGGCGGCCATAACATGCTGGAAATGCTGGTAACCGAAAGGGAAGACTACATTGCAGCATTCGACAAGGCCGAACCTCTCCCGTGGAGAATCGTCGTCGTTGCCGATGATGATGCAAAGCTGCTGGAGACTAACCTTCCATGGCTCCTTGCAGAACCCTCCACCGGCGATTACTCCTGGGTAAAGCCCGGCAAGGTTGCATGGGACTGGTGGAACGACTGGAATATCTGGAATGTCCCGTTCAAGGCGGGTATCAATAATGATACATACAAGTATTATATCGACTTTGCATCGGCAAAGGGAATAGAGTACGTGATCCTGGACGAGGGCTGGGCTGTGAATCTGAAGGCAGACCTTTTCCAGGTTGTGCCGGAAATAAACCTGAAGGAACTGGTGGAATACGCTTCTAAGCGGGGCGTCGGTCTCATCCTCTGGGCCGGATACCATGCCTTCGACAGGGACATGGAGAAAGCCTGCAAGGTCTACTCCGAAATGGGCATCAAAGGCTTCAAGGTAGACTTCATGAATGCCGATGACCAGATGATGGTAGACTTCTACACCCGCGCAGCCGCAACTTGCGCCAAATATGGCCTCCTTGTCGATTTTCACGGCGCATTTAAGCCCGCAGGCCTTCAGAGGACCTATCCTAACGTCATCAACTACGAAGGCGTCTACGGCCTTGAAAACATGAAATGGGCCCCTAACGATGTAGACCAGGTTACATATGATGTTACAATTCCGTACATCAGGAACGTCGCCGGGCCGATGGACTACACCCAGGGTGCCATGCGCAACTCTACCAAGGCGCAGTACCGTCCGGACTACAGCTCACCCATGAGCCAGGGTACACGCTGCCACCAGCTTGCAGAGTACGCCGTGTTCTTCGCCCCGCTCACCATGCTGTGCGACTCTCCTTCAGCATACCTTGCAGAGCCCGAATGCACCGCATTCATCGCCGGTTTCCCCACAGTATGGGATGAGACCGTGGCTCTTGCCGGCAAGGTTGGTGAATACGTAGCCGTAGCACGCCGCAGCGGTGATGTATGGTACGTGGGTGCACTCACCAACTGGGATGCCCGCACCCTGGATCTGGACCTCTCCTTCCTTGGAGAAGGCAACTGGAAGATGGAAATCTTCGAGGACGGCCCCAATGCTGCCAAGGCAGCCCAGGACTTCGTGCACCGTACAGCACCCGTGAAGGGTACGGTAACAGCCCGTCTCGCCCCCGGTGGCGGCTGGGTTGCCCGCATCACTCGATAGCCGCTTGCACAAGGTCCCGGCCATGAAATGCCACCTTGGGCAAACCGCCCCTATTCCAGCTCCGACAGTGCCGCACGGATGTTGCCGATAACGGCCTCGGAGGAGTATGTGGCACCGGAAACGGCGTCCAGCTCCGTTGCAAGGGCTTCGTCTACAGTGAGGCCGTTAAGCTTCTCAAACAGGCCGCTTTCCTTTACGAGATTGAAGTATGCAGGCGTTTCAGTATTCTGGAGCGCCTTTACATATACTATGCGGCCGTTCACCAGCGCAATTTCCACAGGCGTGCGCCCGTTGAAGCCGATGAACTTTTTCCCGCTTTCCAAAGAATTCACTTTCAGTGTGTCTGCGGGTTTATATGATGAACCATTCCTGCCGATACTTACCCTTGAAGTGCCGAAAGTCAATGCAATAACGGCAATAGCTATTACCAGGATTTTCTTCATAAAAAAGCGCTCCCCGTTTAGTGGGGAGCGCAAAGTTAGTAAAAATCTTTTACTTTTTGAACCATTCCAGGCTGCGGCGGCAGAGGTCTGATACTGCTGCCCAGTTGCCTGCTGCGAGCACGTCCTTGGGGAAGAGCTTGGAGCCCATGCCCACGGCGGTGACACCGCTCTTTGCCCAAGCCTTGAGGTTCTCCTCTGTGGGTTCCACAGCGCCGGTGCACATGACCATGGCCCAGGGAAGGGGAGCGAGGATGTTCTTCACGAAAGCAGGACCGCCTACTGTTCCGGCAGGGAATACCTTGACCAGGTCGCATCCGCGCTCCTGTGCGTGAACGATTTCAGTTACGGTACCGCAACCGGGGCTGTAGGGCACTCCGCGGCGGTTTGCAAGGGTGATGACCTCATCCACGCAGCAGGGGGAGACGAGGAAATCGGCACCCATCTGGAGGTAGAGGGCGGCGGTGGGGGCGTCCAGGATGGTACCTGCGCCGAGGGCCATCTCAGGGCATTCTGCGCGCACGAAGGCGATAAGCTCCTCGAACACTTTGTGGGCGCCGTCGCCACGGTTTGTGAATTCGAAGGCGCGGATGCCGCCGTCGTAGCAGGCCTTCACTACCTTCTTGGTAAGTTCCACATCCTTGTTGTAGAACACCGGGACTATGCCGGTATTCCTGATGATACTGATGGTATCGATTTTATTGAATTTTGCCATAATTGAGATTCTTCACTTCGTTCAGAATGACATTTAGCGGGAAACACGTCCGGAGCCGCCGCCCTTGATGAGGCCTTCCACTTCTGATACGGTTACGCGGTTGTAATCGCCCAGAATGGTGTGCTTGAGGCAGGATGCGGCTGCAGCAAACTCGATGGCTTCCTGGTCGGTGTCGTATGCAAGGAGACCGTAGAGGAGGCCGCCCATGAAGGAGTCTCCGCCGCCTACGCGGTCTACGATGTGGGTGATGTCATATCGCCTGGACTGCCAGAGTGTCTTGCCGTCATAGAGAACGCCGCCCCAGGTGTTGTGGTTGGCGTTGATGGAGCCGCGGAGGGTGATAGCCACCTTCTTGCAGCGGGGGAAGCGTGCCATGAGCTGCTCGGCAACGCTTACAAATATGCTCTGGTCGATTTCGCCGCCGGTTTTCTCTGCGTCGAAGCCTTCGGGCTTGATGCCGAATTCCTTCTCTGCATCTTCCTCGTTGCCAAGGATGAGGTCGCAGCCTTCAACAAGTGCGGGCATGACCTCGGCAGCGGTTTTGCCGTATTTCCAGAGTTTCTTGCGGTAGTTGAGGTCGCAGGAGACCTTCACACCCATCTCGTTTGCAACCTTGATGGCCTCGAGGCAGGCATCGGCAGCGCCCTGTGAGAGGGCGGGGGTGATACCGGTCCAGTGGAACCAGTCGGCACCTTCGAGTACCTTGTGCCAGTCTACCATGCCGGGTTTGATTTCTGATACAGAGGAGTGTGCCCTGTCATAGACAACCTTGCTTCCACGTGCCACGGCACCGGTTTCAAGGTAATAGATGCCGATGCGGTCTCCGCCGTAGACGATGCTGTCCGTATTCACGCCGAAGCCCTTGAGCTCTGCGGTGCACATGTCGGCAATGTCGTTCTTGGGGAGCCGGGTTACGAAGTGTGCGTCCACGCCGTAATTTGCGAGCGAGACGGCCACGTTGGCCTCACCGCCGCCAAATGTTGCGTCAAACTGATGAGCCTGCGAAAAACGCTGGTACCCGGGGGTGGAAAGGCGAAGCATTACTTCACCGAAGGTTACTACTTTAGCCATATTTTACTGTTTGTTTGATGATTGTCTTACGTGAAGTTCCATCGGAATGATTTCAGTGCCCGTGCGGCCGTCCAGGAATGCGTGTGCGGCGGCCTGGCCCATGTCGAAGGGGTGCTGCCCCAGGGAGCTCAGGGAGGGGGTCATGATGTCGGCCCAGAATTCGTTGGCGGTGCCCACTATGCCGATATCTTCCGGAATCCGTAGGCCGGCTTCCCGTGCAGCATCCATTGCCCCCAGGGCGGCATAGTCGCCGCAGCAGTAGAGGGCGTCGCAGCCGTCGGCAATGGCCTTCCTGGCCGATTCCTTGCCTGTTTCGTAGAGGATGGAATCCGGGTAGACGTATTTCTTGTTGAACCCGAGGCCGGCGTCTTCCAGCGCCATCCTGTACCCCGCCAGACGCTCCACAAAGGCCATGCAGCTCATATATCCCGCAATTGTGCCGATGCGCTTGTACCCCTTCTTGATGAGGTGCATTGTGGCCTGGTAGGCTCCGTCGCAGTTGGCACCGACTACCTTTGCGCCGGGAAGGTCGGGGAAGACGCGGTCGAACTGGACTATGGGGAGGTCTCCCATGATCTCGCGGATGTGGTTCCCGTCCTTGGACTCGATGGAGTGGGAGATTATGACTCCTGCTGCGCGGTAGTTCTTGAGGGCCTTGAGTGCCTTGATTTCCGAATCCAGGCTCTCCTGGCTCTGGCAGATGATGACATTGTAACCGGCACTTGAAAGGACATCTTCTGCACCACCGATGAAGTTTGCGAAGAATTCCCTTCGCACCCTTGGAACCACAATTCCAACGATGTTGGAGCGGCCTTTCCTGAGGTTGGATGCCACGAAGTTGCGCTCGTAGCCCATCTCCGCGGCCTTTTTCTCCACGGCGAGTCGAGTCTTCTCTTTTACGCGGGGGTTCCCGGCGAGTGCCCGGGAAACTGTTGACGGCGTAATGCCCAGTGCAAGTGCGATATCGGTTATAGTTGTCATAGTACAACCACAAATATACAAACGTTTGTAAAAAACTCCAAAAAAAGTTACGCATCATGCATTCTGTTTTATCATTTTATTGCTAATTTTGTGTCATGCGCAAGAGCCACATAATCACAATCGTCGCCGCAGTCATATTCTGCGGCTGTTCAACTGCGGAAAACCAGACCGCCGAGTTCCGATACACAAACCCCGTACTCCACCTCGACTATTCGGACCCCGACGTCTGCAGGGTAGGGGACGACTACTGGATGACGGCATCGTCCTTCAACTGCATGCCCGGCCTTCCCATACTCCACTCCCGCGACCTCGTCCACTGGCAGCTGGTGGGTGCCGCGCTTGAGGACTACGAAGGCGCCCACATGCCCGTCCAGCACGGCAAAGCCGTATGGGCCCCCGCCATCCGCTACCACGACGGCTGGTACTACATCTTCGTTGGCGACCCGGACCGCGGTATCTTCATGGTGCGCACCCAGGACCCCCTGGGCCGATGGGAAAAACCCGTTTGGCTGGTCCGTGAGAAGGGTTTCATAGACCCGTGCCCCCTCTGGGACGATGACGGCCGCGCCTGGCTCTCCCACGGCGAAGCCGGCTCCCGCGCCGGACTCAAGAGCGTCCTCTTCGTCGCCCCCATGAGTGCCGACGGAACCACCCTCCTGGGCCCTTCCCGCATAGTCTACGACGGCCATTCCACCCAGCCTACCATAGAGGGAACCAAGTTCTACAAGAAAGACGGCTACTACTATATATTCTCCCCGGCCGGCGGGGTCGCAACCGGCTGGCAGACAGTTCTCAGGAGCACCTCACCTTATGGACCCTTTGAGGAGAAGATAGTGATGGCCTGGGCTCCCGGAACCGTCAACGGCCCCCACCAGGGCGCCTGGGTAGACACCCCCTCCGGCGAAAACTGGTTCCTTCACTTCCAGGACAAGGGCGCCTACGGCCGCATCGTCCACCTCCAGCCCATGCAGTGGAATGCCGACGGCTGGCCCCTCATCGGCGAAGACCCCGACGGCGACGGCGTCGGCCAGCCGGTACGCTCCTGGAAGATGCCTTCTGTCATTTCGAGCGAAGTCGAGAAATCTCTGCCCGGCCCTTACGGCCTGTCCCTGGACTGGCAGTATGCGGCAGTGCCGTCTCCGTACTGGCACATGGCGCTGCAGGATGGCGACATAAGACTCTACAGCGTAGAGCAAAAATGGCCCTGGAGTAGCCTCTGGGACACCCCGAACACACTTTTGCAGAAGTTCCCCGCAGAGCGTTTCACCGTTACGGCGCGTATGGTTTTCAAACCAAACCCGCAGCTCAAGGAGAAAGGTGAGAATGCCGGTTTTGCCGTCATGGGCAACGACTACGCAGCCCTTAAGCTCACAGATACTGCCGATGGCGCCGTGCTTGAATACGTGGTATGCGAAGGCGCATCAGAAGGCGCTCAGGAAAAGGCGCAGAGGCTGGCTGTCCTTCCTTATGAAATGGTACCTCTTCCGCATGAATATGAGTCCAAAAACGTACCGCTGGTGCCTTATCCTGACATGCCCCAGGCCGAATTGTGGGTAAAGCTGGAAGTGCGTCCAAGGGCTGTGGAAGGAAACGTCCCAGATGCCTTGTGCAGGTTCTATTGGAGCACGGACGGCAAGCAGTATAATAAAATCGTTTCTCCGTTTACGGCAAAGCCTGAACTGTGGATTGGAGCCAAGTTCGGATTCTGGTGCAACCGCTTTGCTCCCAAGAATGATTCCGGTTGCGTTGATGTAACAAATTTGGAAGTAAAACCCGAATTCGCACCGCTGGAAGGCTTTAATTATGATGAGGATGCCGCCTCGGACTACGCGCTTCCAATTGTTCTTAAGTTTCAAAATCAAAAGCACGTCGGAAACCTTAAGGCATGGGAAAAGAGGCGCTCGGAACTGCTTGGCATACTTGAGTCAGAAATGTACGGCACTTCGCCCGGACGTCCTGCAGAAGAGAGCTTCGATCTGCTCTCGGAAGAGCGCAACGCTCTTGACGGTCTTGCAACCAGAAAGGAAGTCAGGGTGAATCTTGGTGGAGGGGAGTATCTTACCCTCCTTTCTTATATCCCGAATGCGGTCAAGGACGCACCCGTCTTCCTTGGTGTCAACTTCTTCGGCAACCATACAGTGTCCGATGACCCCGGCATATCTCTTCCGGACATATCCCGCTGGCGCAGTAACTTCGTGCTGGAACCACGCGGCTCCCAGAGCCAGCGCTGGCCACTTAAAGCGATACTTGAGATGGGATATGCTATCTCCACTTTTTGCTGTGAGGACGTAGCACCCGATTCAAATTCCGATAATTCCAAGCGTGTCAAGTCTTTGTACAAGGATTTCACATGGGGAAACATAGCCGCCTGGGCATGGGGCCTTTCCCGCGCCCTGGACTATCTGGAGACAGATCCTGACGTGGATGCGTCCAAGGTTGCCGTCTTCGGCCATTCCAGGATGGGAAAAGCTGCCCTCTGGGCTGCTGCAAGTGACAGGCGCTTTGCCATGCTGGTTTCGAATGCCTCAGGCTGCGGCGGTGCTGCGGTGTCCCGCCGCCGCTACGGCGAAACCGTCCGCCGCATCACAACCCACTATCCGTACTGGTTCGCTCCGGGCTTTGCAAAATACGGGGACAACGAGTCGGCCCTTCCCTTTGACCAGCATGAGGTCCTGGCGCTTGTAGCACCCCGTCCGGTTTACGTCGCAAGCGGTTCAATGGACCGCTGGAGCGACCCCCGCGGCGAATTCATCGGCCTTGCTGAAACCGCCCCGGTATATGCTCTGTACGGCGTTGAATCCATCGGCCCGGGGGAGGAGCCCGGCTTTTTCCGTGACAGCGCCGCCCTCCGTGCCCTTGCAGAGCAGCGGGATTATGTCCCCGCAGGAACGCCTGTCACGGCATCGGCCCTTGCCCGTTCATCCGGCACCTGGCCAGCCCCCGGCATCATCGCCGCCGTCTCCAAAGGCCCCACCGCCTACCACATCCGCCGCGGCCGCCACGAAATCCTCCTCCCCGACTGGCAGCAGTACCTCATCTTTGCCGATTCCCAGTTCCGCCGCTAAGTGTTGCTACCGGTCCAATAAGTGGGACGGTAGGAGCAAAAACGCCTCAAAACGTCGCTACCGGTCCAAATTCTGGGACGGTAGGAGCACCGCTGCTAATAAAAAACAAAGTTTTTTGCAAAAAATACAAACGTTTGCAAAATTTTTCCTATATTTGCAACGTTATAACACTACAACTAATCGCGATGAGTTTTCGTAACCCACTCACTCTCATGGCTTTAAGCCTTTTGACCGTCCTTTCCTGCGGCCAAAAAAACAAACGTTTGGACAACCTCTACGAAGGTCTTCCCTTCGAAATGTCCCGCATAAACGCCCCCAAAATTCCCCTCAACACGGTTACTCTCACTGACTTCGGTGCAGTAGGAGACGGCGTCACTCTCAACACTGATGCTTTCTCCAAGGCCTTTGACAAACTCGAAGCCATGGGCGGCGGCAGGCTCATCGTCCCGGACGGCATCTGGTTCACCGGCCCCATCGGCCTCAGGAGCCACACAGAGCTGCATCTGGAAGACAATGCCATCATCATTTTCTCCACGGACCAGGATCTTTATCCCATAATCGACACCAACTTCGAAGGCCTTGACGTAAGGCGCTGCCTCTCTCCCGTCCATGCCGACGGCAAAACAGACATCGCCATCACCGGCAAGGGCATCATCGACGGCAACGGCGCCGCCTGGCGCGAACTCAAGCGCCGCAAGGTAGGCGAGGACACCTGGAAAGCCATGACCAATGGCCACGGAGTTCTCTCCGATGATGAAAAAGTCTGGTACCCTGACGAAGGCTACAAGAAGGCCCGCCTCACCGCCGGCACCCTGAACAAGCCCAGCGACGATCTCAACGAAGAAGAAATCAAGACCTTCCTCCGCCCCGTCATGGTCTCGCTCAAGAACTGCGAAAGAGTGCTCCTGGAGGGCGTAACCTTCCAGAACTCCCCGGCATGGAACGTACATCCGCTCTGGTGCAAGGACATGATAATAACGGACATAACCGTCCGCAACCCCCACTTCTCCACCAACGGAGACGGCATCGACATTGAGTCTTGCGAAAACGTCATTCTCACTGGCTCCAGCTTCGACGTGGGTGACGACGCCATCTGCATCAAGTCCGGCAAGGACGAGGACGGCCGCCGCCACGCCAGGAAGTGCCGCAACCTCATCATCGAGGACTGCACCGTCTACCACGGCCACGGCGGCTTCGTCGTGGGCAGCGAAATGAGCGGCGGCGTTGAGAACATCCTCGTCAAGGGCTGCCGTTTCATGGGCACCGACGTAGGCCTCCGCTTCAAGAGCACCCGCGGCCGCGGCGGCCTTGTGAAGGACATCTGGTGTGAAGACATCTACATGACCGACATCGTCACCTACGGCGTCATCTTCAACCTCTACTACGCAGGAGTGGCAGCAACAGACCTCTCCAAAGACGCCACTGAAGACATACAGCCCGTGGACGAAACCACCCCCGAATTCCGTGACATGCACTTTGACAACATAGTCTGCTCCGGAGCGAAGCAGGCCATCTACATCAACGGCCTCCCCGAACTCCCCGTGAGCGGCCTTCACTTCTCCAACAGCACTTTCCGCAGCCAGAAGGGCCTGGAAATGCATTTCGAGAAGGACATCACCTTCGACAACGTCATAATAAACGGCGAAAAGATATGAAAAGAATCCTGACGGCAGCCATCGCCATTATCGTCCTCACATCTTCCACCACCATCCACCTGATGGGAGACAGCACCATGGCCGAAAAGGACCTCCCCAAGGCCGGTGCCGAAAGGGGCTGGGGCATGATGTTCCAGAACTTCCTGGACAGCGAATTCCATGTCATCAACTACGCCCAGAACGGCCGCAGCACCAAGAGTTTCATTGACCTGGGCCTCTGGGAAAGCGTTTACGGCGCAATCAAGCCCGGCGACTACGTCTTCATCCAGTTCGGCCACAATGACGCCAAGGCCGATGATCCCGCCCGCTACGCCCCCGCCTTCGGTGCCTACCAGGACAATCTGAGAAAATTCATCGACGGCACCCGCGAAAAGGGCGGCATCCCCGTCCTCCTCACCCCCGTCGCAAGGCGCTGGTTCAAGGACGGCAAGCTTGACAGGAACTGCCACACTGACTATCCCGCCGCCATGAAGGCCGTGGCCGATGAGAAGGGAGTCACCCTCCTCGACATCACCACCCCAACCCTTGACTGGCTTGAATCCATCGGCGACGAAGCCTCCAAGGCCTTCTTCATGATTTCCACCGGCAAGAACGACAACACCCACACCGTAGCCGCCGGCGCCCGCAAGGTCACTGAAATCGTCTGCGAAAAGATCAAGGAGCAGATTCCCGCCATCGCAGAGCACCTCTGCCGATACGACATCGTCGTCTCAGCGGACGGCCACGGAGACTACCAGAGCGTCCAGGAGGCCATCAACGCCTGCCCCGACTACTCCCACGGCGTCATCACCACCATCCTCATCCGCAGCGGCGTCTACAAGGAGATGGTAACCATCCCCCACAACAAATTCCGCCTCCACATCAAGGGTGAAAGTGCCGATGACACCATCATCACCTTCGACAAATACGCCAAGGCCACCTGGCCCGGCACGGAGAACGCCGTCGGCACCAGCGGCAGCGCCTCCGTCTACATCCACTCCAGCTACCTCACCTTCGAGGACCTCACCTTCGAGAACACCTCCGGCGAGGGCAAGGAAATCGGCCAGGCCGTCGCCGTCTTCACCGACGGAGACTTCCTCTTTTTCAACCGCTGCCGCTTCATCGGCAACCAGGACACCCTCTACACTTATGGCCGATACGGAAAAGACGGCGGCATCAAGCGTAACTACTACAAGGACTGTTACATCGAAGGCACCACGGACTTCATCTTCGGCCCCAGCATCTGCTACTTCGAGAACTGCCACATCCATTCCAAGAAGAACTCCTACGTAACGGCTGCCTCCACCCTCCCGGGCCAGAAATACGGCTACGTCTTCGTAGGCTGCACCCTCACTGCCGATGAAGGCATCGACAAGTGCTACCTTGGCCGTCCCTGGGGCGCCTACGCCAAGACCGTCTTCATCGACTGCAAACTCGGCAGCCACATAGTTGCCGACGGCTGGCACGACTGGGAAAAGCCCGGCAAGCCCAATACCAAGAAGAACTCCTTCTATGCCGAATACGGCTCCAAAGGCCCCGGCGCTGAGGGTCCCCGCGTGAAGTGGGCCCACACCCTCAAGGCCAAGGACCTCAAGAACTACACCTTCGAGAAGGTCATGTACCAGAAAGAGGATGGAATCATCTGGAACCCCTACGACAACAAATGATGAAACGGATAACCCTCATACTTGCCATCGCCTTGACAGCCTGCACTGCCAAGGCTCCGCTGTCTTTACAGGTAGTCCGCTCAGAGATTGCCCGTAACCCCGAAGCCTCCTACATCGACGGCCTCGAAGGCAAACTCAAATGGAACTACACCACCGGCCTCGAGCTCAAGGCCATGCTTGACGTCTATGAGAGTCCCCTGTCATTTCGACCGGAGCGAAGCGGAGCGGAGAAATCTCTTCTTGAATATGTAGACAATTGGTACGACGCCATCATCGACAGCACCGGTACCATATATAAGTATAAGAAATCCAACTACTCGCAGGACCATGTCTGCCCCGGCCGCACGCTCTTCCAGCTGTATGACATAACCGGAAAGGAGAAGTACCGCGCAGCCATGGATACCCTCTACAGTCAGCTCCAGAGCCAGCCCCGCACCCCGGAAGGCGGCTTCTGGCACAAGCAGATATACCCTGAGCAGATGTGGCTCGACGGCCTCTACATGGCTGAACCCTTCTATGCCGAATACACCGTGCGCTACGTCACGGACAGCCTCTCCCGCGAGGAGAACTTCCAGGACATAGTCCATCAGTTCAGCCTTATCTTCGACAAGACCCTGGACCCGGAGACCGGCCTTCTGCGCCACGCCTGGGATTCATCGGCACAGATGTTCTGGTCCGATGAAGAGACAGGCCAGAGCGCCCACGCCTGGGGCCGCGCAATGGGCTGGTACGCCATGGCCCTCGTGGATGTCATCGACATCCTCCCTGCAGGCGAGTACAAGGACGAACTCGTAATCCTCCTTAACCGCGTCTTCGACTCCGTACTCCTCTTTGCCGACCAGACCACCCTCATGTGGTACCAGGTCCTGGACCGCCCCTATGCAGAAGGCAACTACCTTGAGGCCACTTGCAGCGCCATGTTCGTCTACGCAATGCTCAAGGGCTCCCGTCTGGGAATCCTCGAGAACGTCACATCGGAAGACGCCCTCCTCCGCTATGAAGACCTCCTGAAGACCTTCGTCACCGTTGAGGACGGCCTTGTGAACCTTAACAGCTGCTGCGAAGTCGCCGGCCTTGGCGGCAAGCAGAACAGGGCAGGGGACTATACCTATTATATCAGCGAGCCCGTACGCTCCAACGACCCCAAAGGCATCGGCCCCCTCATCTGGGCCTCACTTGAAGCAGAAAGACTATGAAAAGATACCTATATATATTAGCGGCACTTGCAGTTGCCGCCTGCGGCGAAAGCGGCGTGGAGAAGGGGGGCACAGACGTGTCCGTTACCCTGTCGGCACCGCAGAATGTGAGCTTGAACCGTCAGACAGACCATTCCCTGATTTTTAAATGGGATGCTGTAAACGGCGCCAAAAACTATGAGTGGCAGTTATTTACGGGAACGGCTCAAGTGAAGTCGTCAACCACCGTCAATACCAATGCCATTGTCGATGGCCTAACCAAAGGCGTGAGTTATTCATTCCAGGTAAGGGCCGTTGCGGGTGAAAGTGTATCTTCATGGTCATCTCCCGTCACTGCGGTTCCCGGAGGAAACAACAGTGGAGACGATAACGGCGATGACAATGGCGATGGCAATGGCGATGACAATGGCGACGATACGCCAGTATCACAGGCCGTATATGACCAGTTCCTGATTCCTTCTGTGGAAGAAGACGGGGAGGCACGGGCCTTCCCCGGCGCTGAAGGCGGCGGGATGTACACCACCGGCGGCCGCGGAGGCGCAGTTCTGCATGTAACCAACCTGAATGACAGCGGTGAAGGTTCACTCCGCTGGGCCGTGAACCAGAGTGGCCCCCGCACCATCGTTTTTGACGTAGCCGGCGTCATTGAACTCCAAAGTCAGCTTCAGATCAAAAACGGAGATGTAACCATTGCCGGACAGACCGCTCCTGGTGACGGAATATGCATCAAGAACTACACTTTCCGCATCAGTGCCAGCAATGTCATCGTGCGCTTCATCCACTGTCGTATGGGCGATGAAAAGAAGACCGAGGACGATGCCATCCAGGTAATGGACCATACCGATGACAAGTATTCCAACATTATCATTGACCACTGCTCTGTATCCTGGTCAACTGACGAATGTGCTTCCTTCTACGGCATGAAGGACTTCACATTCTCGTGGAACATTGTTTCAGAAAGCCTCCGTGTCTCTATTCACGAGAAGGGCACCCATGGCTACGGCGGGATTTGGGGCGGAAACAATGCGAGCTATCATCATAACCTCCTTGCACATCACGACAGCCGCAATCCCCGTATCGACCACGATTACGTTTCCACCCAGAAGGGTCCTGTAAGCCTTGTCAACAATGTAATATACAACTGGAGGGGAAACACATGCTACGGCGGAGAAAGTATCAACAATACAAATACTTACCGCAAGTACAACGTTATCAACAACTACTATAAGCCCGGTCCCGCCACCGGTTCTAACATCTGGTTCATAGATCCCACCACAAGTTGCGACAACTGTTCTGATCCTAGCAAGACTTCCTTCCCTGCGGGCTCTGTGATAGTCCCCGGCCATTTCTATATGAACGGCAACTATATGAATGGGAATGCCGCCATGACTGCGGACAATTGGACAGGTACACGCCGCGCTACCGGCATCGTATCCACCATCAAAGCCCCCGCTCCTTTCACTACCGGAAATAATTCCATAAGCGTTCAGACAGCTCAGGAAGGTTTCGATGCCGTTGTTGCCTATGCCGGTGCAAGTTCAAACCGGGAGGGCTTCAAGCGCGATGCCGTGGATGTGCGCGTAACCACTGAGGCCAAGAGCGGCACAGCCCAATACAAAGGCTCGAAGAGCGGTATTTCCGGCCTTATCGACACCCAGGGTGACGTTGGCGGCTGGCCATCGTATGAATATGACGGCACAGACACCCGCCTTATCGATTCCGATAATGACGGAATACCCGATTGGTTTGAAGACCAGTTTGGTCTGGATAAGACAAAGGGGTCTGATGCTTCAAAAATCTGGCTTGACAAAAACGGCCGTTACACAAACCTTGAAATGTATCTGCATTATATTGTGAAGGATATCGTCAAGGCTCAAAACGGAAACGGAACATATACAAAACTCTAATTTTATAACCAAAACTAACTTTTATGCACAATTTAGCAAAGAAACTAATGCTTTTGCTGCTTTCCATGGGCATGGCATGGTCTCTATCGGCACAGACAACCGTTTCAGGTGTTGTTACAGACGAAGAGGGTGAACCTCTTATCGGTGCCGGCGTGGTGGTTGAGGGGACAACTCTTGGTACCATCACTGGGATTGACGGAGATTATGTTATCACTGTCCCGAAAGATGCAAAAAGCCTTGTATTCTCCTTCATCGGCCTTGCTGATCAGGTGATTCCTATCGAAGGACGTACAAGGATTGATGTTGTTCTGAAAGCAGACCAAACCTTCCTTGACGAGGTGGTTGTAGTCGGTTATGCAACCGTGAGCCGCCGTGACGTCGTTGGTTCCGTGGCATCCGTCAATTCGGAAGCCCTGAATCAGGTTCCGGTTGCGTCTGTAACTGAGGCAATGGCCGGTAAGATGGCCGGTGTTCAGGTCACCACAACCGAAGGTGACCCTGATGCCGACATCAAAATCCGCGTCCGTGGTTCCGGTTCCATCACCCAGGACAGTTCGCCTCTTTACATTGTGGACGGTTTCCCCATGGAATCCATCTCCGACATTCCCGCTTCTGACATCCAGTCAATCGACGTCCTCAAGGACGCTTTCTCCACCGCTATCTACGGTTCCCGCGGTGCAAACGGCGTTGTGATTGTCACCACAAAGAGCGGTAAGGAAGGCAAGATTTCCGTGAACTTCAACGCTTATACGGGCGTGAAGAACATGGCAAACAAGGATGCATTTATCTCACAGAGTCCTTACGACTTCGTGCGTACCCAGTATGAGTATGCTCTGTTCCGCGACCAGCTTTCCAATTATGAGTCCCGTTACGGAGCTTTCTCCGATATCGACCTTTACAAAAATGTCAAGGGCAATGACTGGGTGGCTCAGGTATTCGGCAGGACTGGCACAACCAATTCCGCAAACCTCTCCGTTTCAGGAGGTTCCGACAAGTTCAAATGGACCCTTGGTTATGCCCATTTCGATGAGACCGCAATTATGGTCGGTTCCGATTTCTCCCGTAACAACCTCAACTTCAAGGGACAGTTCACCCCCAGCAAGAGTATCCTCTTCGATGTGAATGTCCGTTATGCAAATACCAAGGTTTCCGGAGCAGGCGCCAATGCAATCAACGACAGGGGTTCAACCTCCCAGTCGCGTTTGAAGAATTCAATCGTCTACTCTCCCATCCCCGCAGAGTCTGTCATGAGTGACACTGACGTTGAGGAAGATTACAACTCTTCAGTGAATCCTTTGACGGCAATTGCCGATAATGATTCCCGTCAGAACCGTACCCAGTGGACGGCCAACGGTGCTTTCCAGTGGACCATCGTGGACAACCTTAAGTTGCGTCTTGAAGGTGGTCTTGACGAGTATCGCCGCATTGACGACCGCTTCTACGGCCTCACCTCCTACTATGTGCGCAACAACACGCTTGCCGGTTACAATGTGAACCCTGCAACAGAGTACAAGGACCAGACACGCCGCAAACTCCGCAGCACCAACACTCTCAGCTACAATTTCAAGGACATTCTGCCCAAGGAGCATGCACTTGACGCCCTTGTCGGTATCGAGTACATTCTCACCAAGTCCAATACCTTTGATGCAGTGCTGGACGGTCTGCCAGACTTCTTTAACTCTGACATGGCCTGGCGCTTCATGGCATCCGGTGAGGCTCCGCACAGCATCGGGAACGGATACGCCAACGATGACAAAATCCTGTCTTTCTTCGCCCGCGTAGGCTATACTTACATGGGCCGTTACCAGCTCTCCGCCACAATGCGTGCCGATGGTTCCTCCAAGTTCGCAGCCGGCAACCGCTGGGGCTATTTCCCTTCATTTGCGGCATCATGGCGCATTTCCGATGAAGAATATATGGAGAATGCCAAGAACTGGCTGGACAACCTCAAGCTCCGTTACAGCTTCGGTACTGCGGGTAACAACAATATCCCTGCAGGCAAGATTCTCATGGAATATGGCGCACACTCCACTTCCTGGATAAGCCAGGGCAGTGTATGGTGGGGCGGCAGTACCGACATGCCCAACAAGGACCTCAAGTGGGAGACAACGTATTCCCATAACCTGGGTCTTGACTGGAGCATGTACCGCAGCCGTATCTACGGCAGCGCGGAACTTTATCGTTCCAACACCAAGGACCTCCTCATCCGTTTCCCCGTAAATGGTTCGGGTTATGAGTACCAGTACCGCAACCTGGGTGAAATCAGCAACCGCGGTTTTGAACTCACCCTTGGAGGTGCTCCTGTCCAGCATCGCAATTACGGTTTGAATCTGGATGCCAACATTTCTTTCAACAAGAACAGGGTTGAGAGCCTCGGCGGTCTTGACGAGATTACTGCAAATGCAGGAATGTTCTCATCGGAAATCGGATATGACTTCAAGGTTACTGAGGGCAGGCCCCTTGGTGATGTCTACGGCTTCATGAATGATGGTATGTATACTGTGGAAGACTTTACCTACGATGCCGCAACCGGAACCTGGACGCTTCTCCCCGGTATTCCTGACGCATCAGGCGTAACCGGTTATGCTGCAAGGCCCGGTTCCATGAAGCTTAAGGATGTGGCCGGCTCTGAAGACGGATCTCCAGACGGCCAGATTACCAATGACGATATTTCCCTCCTTGGCAACGTGCAGCCACTGTTTATCGGCGGTTTCTCCGCATCGGCATACCTTGGAAGCTTTGACCTGTCGGCAAACTTTACCTACAGCGTGGGCAACAAGGTCTACAACGCCAACAAGGTTGACTTTTCAACAATCCGCGGCGTATATGGCCAGAATGTGGTAAACACATCTTCTCCTGACAACCGTTGGACCAATGTTGACTGGAATACCGGCGAATTCATCACCGATCCTTCAGCCTTGGCCGCACTCAATGCAGGCAAGACCATGTGGGCTCCTTACAACACAAGGCGAATCTGCCAGTCGTATGCCCTGGAAGATGCATCTTATCTGCGCCTTGCCACTCTCACACTGGGATACACTATTCCCGAGAATACAACGCGCAAGCTGCATCTTCAGAAAGTGCGTCTCTATGTTACAGGCGGCAACCTGTTCGTTCTTACCAACTATACCGGCTATGACCCGGAGGTTGACACCCGTACAGCTACACCTCTTACCCCCAATGTGGACTACTCTGCTTATCCCAAGAGCCGCAGCTGGGTCTTTGGCGTAAATGTATCATTCTAATTCAGGAGGAAAAGACTATGAAAAAATATATTTCCATCCTCGTCGGAATTCTCGCAGCCATGTCCTGCTCCATGCTCGATTCCGCTATTGATTCTCCTTCCCAGTCTTCGTATGCAGATGATGTCGTCTTCTCCAATTATACACTGGCAGAATACAATATCTTCGGCATAGGGGAAATCTGCGGGCACACCAATTCATACCGTGGCCGTATTCATGCATTTTATGGGACCAATACCGATATAGAGACCTACAGCTCCAATTCTTCAGGTATTGAAGACAGCGGTCTGGATGCAGCTGATGACCGCATCAGGATGGCAGAATACAATGCTACGATAAACGATACCCAGAACAATACTGCCACCAACGCATACAATGAAATTGTAGCCGGTATTGAGAGGGCCAACCTCTGTATCCGCGGTCTCCGCACGTACGGAAACGTGGAGAATGACAAGGACATGGCTTATCTGCTGGGTGAAGCTCTCACCTACAGGGCTTTCTTCTATTTCGAACTCATAAAGATGTGGGGAGAAGTCCCGCTCCGCACAGAACCTGTATCCTCTGAAACCATATATCTCAACAAGACCGAGCGCGATGAAATCTACAAGGTCATCCTTGCCGATCTTGATGAAGCCGCCAACTACCTGTACTGGCCGGGCGAGGCCCGTCAGACCCAGCGGGCAGACCGCATGAACAAGGCGTTTGCCAAAGGTCTTTATGCCCGCATAGCCCTTTCGGCAGCAGGTTGGGCATGGCGCCCCGATGAGGTTGGTACCGGTGACCTTGGCTCACTCCGCCTTACGACAGACCCTGAACTCAGTGCTTCTGTACTGTATCCAAAGGCTCTCCAGCATCTTAAGGATGTGCATGAGTCGGGTACAGCATCTCTTGCCACTGATTATACCGATCTGTGGAAGAAGTTCAACAATTCCGAGCATCTTTCCGGTGTCCCTGAGGTCCTCTGGGTCATACCCTTCAGCGATGGACGCGGCCGTTGGAACTACACCCACGCCTATCCTCATACCAACGGCGGCCCCTGGATTACGAACAACAGCTCCCGTGGCGGCAGCACTCTTCCTACAGCCAACCTCTGGTTCAAGTATGACAAGAATGATACCCGTCGTGACCTTACAGTTGTGAACATGCGCTGGAACGGTGAAACCCAGGGATGGGAACTCCGTGGAGCCGTGAATTACTGGTTCTGGGGTAAATATCGCTATGAATGGATGATAAACAATCCTTACAATGGCGGTAATGACGACGGCATCAAGCCCATCGTCATGCGTTACTCCGATATTCTTCTCATGGGTGCCGAACTCGCCGCCTACGAGCAGGATCTCACAACCGCCCAGGCATGGCTCGGTGAAGTTCGTGACCGTGCAATGGCCGGCAAAACTGCCACCAAGTATACTGCAGCCGACGCACTTACCCTTGGCAGTGCAGCCAAGGATGGTTCCGGCATGATTGCAGACCACAAGGACAAGACAACCATCCTTGGCGCCATATTCAATGAGCGTGCCCTTGAATTCGCTGGTGAATTCCTCCGCAAGCAGGACCTTATCCGCTGGGGACTCCTCAAGGATGCCCTTGACGAGGAATGCGCAGACCTGAAGGCTCTTGCCAATATGACAGGAGATTATGCTGCATACGCTGCATATGCCACAGACCGCAACACCGACGGGCGTGATTTCAAGACATATCCGCTTTATTGGAAAGAAGACAAGGCCAACCAGCGCATAGTTTTCTTCGGCCTTGACGATAATGAAATTGGCAAGACTCCTTCCGATTACACCGCAATTGAGCCCAACGGCTGGAATGTACAGGAACGTTACATCTCTTCAGAGGCTTTCCGTAATTCTACTACCGGCAAGTATTCATACGACTGGCTGTACCGCAACAGCTTCGATGATCCCTGGCCGCGTTCCGTATGGCCCATGTATAACCTCACCATGAGCGCTATGCAGGGTGCCCTCAAGAACGACTATGGATATTGATAGTTTCCTATATAACAGAAAAGGACTATGAAAAAATTATACAAATCCTTATTATTCATCCTGGGCGCAGGCGCTCTTCTGGCATCCTGTGCCAGGCCTGAGGAGCTCATCGAGGACATCGAGTATGCCAGGGTTCTCACTCCTTTGAAATTCGACGCCGAAGTGGTGGCATCCACTGGTACCGATGTCACCTTCTCATGGCAGAAAATCAAAAATGCCGATGGTTATGAACTCGAGGTTTACCAACTGCCTGACGACTCTGACGAAGTTTCTACAGCCAACACCGGAATCCAAGTAGGTGACACCTATATTCTTGGAGCCGATGAGGTCCCTTATACAGTATATGCCCTTACAGTGGACAAGAGTTTCTATGCCCGTGTCCGTGGTACCAGTACCACGCTTGAGCCGTCCAACTGGACATATCTCGAGAAGACCTTCTCCACAAAGGCAGTGCGTAACTCCCTTAATCCTACGGTTACAGCAAGAACCACCAACAGCGTCACAATTGCCTGGGACAACGCTGCCAACAAGGCAGACCTCACCTCCGTGCGTGTGGAACTTGTCGTTGGAGGCGCTGAAGCCACCAGGGTTGACATCACTGCCGATGATATCGCGGCCTGCTCCAAGACCATCACCGGTCTTGAAACGGCCCGCGAATACCGCTTCACTCTCCTCTATGGAAAGGCCGGGGAGCGCGGCAGCGTGACGGCATTCACCCGTCCCAATCTGGAAGGAGTGAACACAGTTGCCTCAGCGGCAGAGCTTTATGCCGCCATCCACAACCAGGCCGGAGAAATCAAGGTAAAGGTTGAGTATTCGGACACCGAACTGGATTTTGCAGATGCATATCCGGACCCCGCACAAAAACTTGTCACCGTTGTTGGCGACGTTTACCTTTATGGCGTTCCCACTGAAGATGGCAAAAAGCCGGTTCTGAAGACCGTGGACTTCAATCTGGCCGCCGGCGCTACAGTATTCCATGTGGAAGACCTGGTGCTTGACGGAAACGGCGTTGGAGCAGTCGTGGAGAACCTCTCAGCAGGTATGACCAAGGTGGAATTCGTGAACAGCGAAATCACCGGTTACACCAAAGCTATATATTCAGTTGCAGGCGGCGCATCAGCGGCCAATGTGGAATCTTTCCTCGTTGATGGCTGCTATGTCCATGACATAAATGCCGATGGAACCCAGGGCGGTGACTTCATTGATGTCCGTAACGGTGTCAATGGGGATTTTGTGGTCAGAAATTCCACTTTCTACGCTTGTGCACGTACATTCTTCCGTATTTCAGACAGCGCAAAGGCCGAAAGCGTCCTTGCAGAGAACTGTACTTTCAACCTTGTTACCGCAACCAGAAGTTCCAGCAACAATGCCGGTATCTTTGCCGTGCGTGTCGTGACCGGAGCAAAGAGTGTCAAAGCCGTCAAGAATGTGTTCCTGAATGAAATCAGCGACGGCGAAGACCAGTCGGATGCATCCAAGTGTTTTGTACGCCTGAACCGCAACTCCACTGACTCTTACCGTGTGGTTTCTGAAGGTAACCTCTATTATAATCTTGGTGCTGCTTTCTTCGTTTCAAATGCAGTGGCTGCTGAAACCGACACCCAGGGAGATGTCGCCTTCGAGACACTTTCCCTTACTGGGGGCGAAATCCTGGATACGGACCCTTGCGTGAACTCCATTGCCGGCAAGATGTATCTTGCAGGTACCAACGGAGAAAAGATCAAGACCCTCAAGGCCGGCGATCCCCGCTGGTGGGATGCCGTAATGCCTGAGGTCATTCGTGAAACCGAGCTCACCGTCGCCCCCGACGAGTACACTTGGGATTTCACTGAAAAGACCATCTATGACACAGAGGAACTTACTGCAAACACTATCATCGGCAACGCCCGCATCTATGCAACGGCTTCCGTCCCTGCAAATGTGGTCATGTCAAAGGGTATCGACTTCAATGCCGGCGCTTCAGTGAGCCCGGACGGTGTCCCTACCTATTCCGCAGTTGAGGTCCTTACCTCCGGTTACGGCTCTGTGAAGGTGCTGGGCACCAGCGAGAGCGGAATCGGCACCCTTCAGGTCCTTGCCTGTGGAGACCGTTATGTTGTCCTTGCCGACGGTGAAGAGCACACCATCAACCTCGGAGACCTCGTCGGCGAGAACAGCATCTACGTCCTTGCAAACCAGGCCCTTACCCTCAAGAAAATCACCTGGACCAAGAGCCTTGTCCCCGATGAGACCGTTGAAACTCTTGCTACGCCCAAGATAACCATTACTCCTACAAAACTTGACGAGGGTACCTCAGAAGACATTGTTGTTTCCTGGCCTTCCGTTGAGAATGCGGAGGATTATGTCCTTACATACCAGGGAGCTGAGACTATCCTTGCTGAGCCCGGTTTCACAATCCCTGCTGCAGATGTCGCCGTCCTCACGGCAGGAGAGTACACCATAACCGTAAAGGCTCGTCCGGTTGCCACTTCAACAAAGTATGTGGAATCCGCCGTGGCTGAAGCTACCTTTAAGATTAACAAGGTTGTTCCTCCTTCCGGCGGGGAAGTAACTCTCACATGGGACTTCTCCAGTGCCGAATGGCAATCTGCGTTAAGTAGCCAGGCGTCTGCGGCCAATAACAGCGATCAGACAAACTGGAGTGTTACCCTTGACGATCTTACGTTCAATACTGTTCAGAAGAGTAAATGGAATGCAGCCGGTTATATCCAGACCGGTGGAGGGTCCAAGGTGGCGGATAATGACCGCGTCTTCAGTTTCACCGCACCAGCGGCAGGAACACTCAAGGTTTGGGCCTCCAACACCAAGAGTGAGGATCCCAGCAGCCGTATGGTTGCAGTGAAGGTCGGCGATGGCGACGAGCAGAAGGGTGTGGCCCTCACATCCACTACTCAGGTTGAATGTGAATTCGACATTGCTGCCGGAGATGTGAAGATATACGGCACATCCGGTATCCGTATCTACAAGATAGAATTCACTTATGTTTCAGGAGGTGCTGTAGTTGACAAAGAACTGCTATGGGACTTCTCCAGTACGGAATGGCAGTCTGCGTTAGGTAGCCAGGCATCTGCGGCCAATAACAGCGATCAGACAAACTGGAGTGTTACCCTTGACGATCTTACGTTCAATACT
>JAFTFV010000043.1 GCA_017458265.1 Bacteroidales bacterium
AAATTAAATCAAATTTTTATCGCTTTCTCGGAGGCTCCGAAAGAGGCGGTTTTTCAACCGTTCTCAGCAGTATGTCTTGGTCGCAAATGGCCGCATAAGTGAACCTCCAAAATGAAGCAGGTTATTTTTTAACAATTACTATATGACGAATGAAGATGGGCAAAACCCTAAAAAAATTCTATATTTGTAATATGGAAAACAATATGGCAGAAAGTACAAAGAACATTTCGAATCAGATACCCCAAGACAAAGAATCCTTTCACGAATTCTTTTTAGAGTACTATGCCCCGCTTTGCCGCTATGCGACTTTTTTCATCAAGAAGGGAGAAGTTGAAGATCTGGTTCAAGACTTTTTTACTTTCCTTTGGGAGAGCCGCAACATACTGAGCATCCATACTTCTCTCAAGTCATTCCTATACATATCAATAAGAAACCGCTGCCTTTCCAGAATAAGGGAAGACAGCAGCCGGAAGGCATATCAGGACTATATTTACGACAAACTTAAGAATGTCATCGAATATCCTGACGAAGCATATTTCAGGGATATATCAGAACACCTTGCCGATGCTCTCAAGTCATTGACGGAACAGGACCGTAAGATCTTTGAACTCAGCCGTTTCACCGACATGACGAACAAGCAGATCGGAGACCTCCTCGGGGTAACTGAGAAAACGGTTGAATATCATGTAACAAAAACCCTCAAGTACCTGAGAGAGCACCTGAAGGATTACTTGTACGTTGTCTTGATACTTGTCTGCTCAGACACGTTGCTATAAGTTTTTACCATATTCTGGCGGCTCCGGTTCTGCAACATACCGGAGAGGAATATCTTTGCATTCATATCCGTCAACCAACGACAGTGCACTATGAACTATATCCAGTTCCAGAGCATTTTCCAGCTTTGATATGGTTTCAAGGGTAAGGTTTTCATAGCCTTTCAGTATTTTGGAAACATATTGTGATGAGCAGCCCATCCTGTCAGACAATTCTTTCTGGGTCATGCCCAGTTCATCAAGGCGGTTGAGTACCTTCATGGCTATGCGGCCGGAATAGCGCAGCCAATGGCGGTTTTCCTTCCGCCACATAGCTTTTTCCCGCCAGTCGGTTTTAACCTCGTGCTCTTCGAGCAACAAGAGTTCTTTATCGGTTGTTTTCATCATTATAATAATCTTCTAATCCTTGATATTCGCATATGCCAAGAGAAATCAAATAATCTCGAACTCTGTTAAGCCTGTTCAATTCCTCAAGGGTATGTTCACGCTCCTGCATAGTTGCAGTAAGCTTAATTGCGCCACCTGTAATAATATAACGACCTGACTCCAGCCTGATGGCATAAAGACGTAGCCATGATACATGTGTGTGATATCGGCCTTTTGCCTTTTCCCTGCCAAGCAAAGCTTCAGAAAGACGCAAATTCTCCAAAGGCCTGAACAACTCATCCAAATTAGCATCAGGTGCTATATCCATAATCAAGCACTCAAGGTCATTGGCATCATCCACAGTATCAAACACGGCTCTGTCGATATCGGTGATATGAAAGAATGAAGTCAAGTCTTCTATATGCTTGGTGAAGAAACCTTTCAGCCACTCATAATCGTTCCATTGTGTAAACAGCTTTTCTAGAATATTAACATTTTCACCCTCATATATAACGGCCCAAAGGCGTCCATCTTCAAGTATTCTCTCAAATCTCATATCACATATTTTTTGCAAATATATGTAATTAATCTTTAAAAATCAACCTATAGGTTTATTTTTTGACCACCATGTTTGTTTGGTTCGTTTACTAAAAACGCTCAACGTCGCCAATGGGAATACTACAGCGCCCTACACCAGACAGCTGTCCATGAGGGCCTCGAGGGCCTTTTTGTCGAGGTTCTGGCCGATGAAGACTATCTTCTGCATGCGGTCTCCGTAGACGGGGTCCCAGTCGCGGCGGAGGTTCTTGTCGCGGCGCATCATGTCCTGGAGCTCGTCCTCCGGCATGGTGGCGAACCACAGCCCGGCTTCGCGTATGGACTTCTGGCGGCCGGCCTGCTCGAAGAGGTAGCACTGGTCCTTGTTGTTGTCAAAGTAGCAGAGGCCCTTTGCACGTATCACGTTTGAAGGCCAGGCCTTTGCAACCATATTGTCGAACTTGTTAAGGTCCATGGCCGGACGGCGCGTCCAGACGAAGGTATCAATGCCGTATTCCAAGGCCTCGCCCTCTGCCTCTTCTTCCTCGTCTTCGCCCTCGATGGCGGCAATCCAAGCTGCCGATGTAGCCACCTTGTCAAAGTTGAACATGCCCGTATAGATGAGTTCCTCCAGCGGAACGTTGCCGTAGTCGCATTCCAGGATGCGGGCTCCGGGATTGATTGCGGAAACGATACCTTTAAGCTTCCCAAGCTCCTCCGGAGTAACCTCGGATGCCTTGTTCAGCAGTACCAGGTTACAAAATTCAATCTGCTCGATGACCAGGCGTTCAAGGTCATCCTCGCCGATGTCTTCCTTCTGCAGGGCCTCTCCTGCGCCGAATTCGTCCTTCATGCGGAGGGCGTCAACCACCGTGCAGATGCAGTCTACATACGGCAGCTGGCCGTGCACGTACTGAGCGCCGAATGCCGGAATGGTGCTTATTGTCTGCGCGATGGGGGCCGGCTCGCAGATGCCGCTGGCCTCAACCACGATGTAGTCGAACTTGCGCGCGGCGGTAAGGTCTGCTATCTGCTGGACAAGGTCCATCTTGAGCGTGCAGCAGATACAGCCGTTCTGCAGGGCAACCAGGGAGTCGTCCGTCTGGCCCACGATGCCGCCCTGCTCGATGAGGCTGGCGTCGATGTTCACCTCGCCGATGTCGTTCACGATAACGGCGAACTTTATACCCTTTTCATTTGCAAGGATGCGGTTCAAAAGGGTGGTCTTGCCGCTTCCCAGGTATCCTGTAAGAAGGAGTACCGGAATTTCTTTCCTGTCAAGATTGATCTCCATGGTAACTAAAATGCATAAGATACACCCAGGCCGACAGCGCTGTCTCCCGGATATTTCATATAAGTAACATCAATATTGAAACCTGCCACCGAAGCACCGCCGCCTACGGCGAAATACGTCGGCAGGACGCAGTTTGCAGTTGCATATCTGTAACCAGCCCTGAGGTTGAAATACTCCATGACACAGAGCCTGAGGCCGGCCGCGGCGGCAAAATTACCGCTGAAGTAATACTCGGCCATGGCATCAAGGTTCAGCGTGCCGATGCTTTCCAGCTCTGCGGAATAATCGGCACCGGAATAAACGCGCGCGGGCTGTGGATAAGTCTCTCCGGTGGCCGATGCCACCTTGCCGCCAAGGGTGGAGACGCCGGCGATGACACCTATGTTGTCAAGGATCCTGTACCCGGCGGAAAGATCCAGGCTGATGCCGCCATACCTGTTTTCAGGGGTGAGGCTCTGCCCTGCATAACGCACGTTCGCGCCCACGGAAAGCCTGTCCGTAATACCCATTCCGAAGCCTGCCGATGCAATCATAAAATTGGTGCGGTAATCGGCAACCACGGCGCCGGCATTATAGAGCCCGCCAACATAGACGGCCATTTTGTCCGACAGGGCGATTCCCGCCGCAGCGTTGAAAAGCAGATTCCCGGAAAGGGACCTGAATCCTGCTCCTGCCGATATCTTCTTGTCCATATATGCGCCCGACGCAGCCGCGCCGAAAGCGTTCCAGGGGCCGTTATCGGCAGCGACGGCGGCTCCGGCTGTTCCCTGCAGGACCGGGGAAAGATCTGTACGGGTGAAAACCAGGGCTTCTCCCTGCGCCTTTACGCTGAATGATGCAATGACAAGTGCAAAGGCTATAAGAATATATCTCTTCATAACAAATCCTCTCAAAAAGGACATGCAAGTTAGGAATTATCGCTGTAAAATGCAAAAATCATTATATTTGCAAACATGAAAAGGATTATCGTTTTTCTGGCCACGCTGGCCTTCACATGCACAGGGCTGGATGCACAAAGGCTCACCGTAAAGGAGTTCCTGAGGCTGTCGCCAAGCGACACATCGGCATACGTTGTAAGCGGCGTCGTCTCCAAGGTCCGCAGCTCTACAAGCGGCAGTTTCTACCTCCAGGACGAAACCGGCACCCTCCTGGTTTACGGTCTCCAGAGTCCCGGCCTTGACAAATCCTTCAAGGAAATGGACATCGTCAAAGGGGACACCCTCACCGTCCGCGGCCGCTTCACCATCTACGACGGCACCACCCGTGAAATGAAAAACGGTATCCTCCTCTCCAAGGCCGACGGTCCCGACCACAACCTCTCCTTCATGGACCGCCTTGAAAAGAAGCCCGTCTTCAAGGGAAAAGAAGGCTACGAGGCCGAAGAAGCCTTCCGCCAGTGGGTCCAGGCCCACCTCATCCAGCCTGCCGACGGCTCCAAAGGCACCGTCACAGTACGCTTCGTAGTGGGCCGAAAAGGCGCCGTCCAGGAAATCCAGGTGCTGAAGAGCCCCTCCCCAGCCCTAAGCGACGCCGCCGTCAAGACGCTCCAAAAGGCCCCGAAATGGAAACCCGCCCGGGCCGACGGGGCCCCGACGAGAATCACATTCGTTATTCCTGTTGCTTTCGAATAATTACAGCCCTGCAATGAACTCCTTCATGTAGTCCATGTTGGCGAGGACGCTGCGGAAGAGCGCCATCTGGTTGCGCGTGCGCACCAGATTGTGCTCCGGATACTTGATCTTGTAGTAGGTGTCGCCGTTAAGGTAATCGGCAAAGAAGCGGACGGCCTGCATGAACGGGAAGAGGAGGGTTCCGTAGGGCAGATTCTCCTTCTCGACGGGAGTGAGGAAGGTGGCTCCTTTGATGTACCCCTGAGCAAAAGCCTCGAATATATCCCTGCGGAAGGCCACTTTTTCGGTGGCGGGGTCATCCTCGGCCACGGTGTTGGCGGCGGTGCGGAGGAAGTCTCCGAAGTCCGAGAACACGAAGCTTGGCATCACGGTGTCAAGGTCGATGACGCAGAGGACGCGGCCGTCGGCATCGAACATCATGTTGTTCACCTTGGTGTCGCAGTGGCAGATGCGCTTGGGAAGCTTTCCTTCACGGTAGAGGCGTTCGCCAAGGCACATGTCGTACTTGTACTTATTGATTTCCTCCAGGATGGCCTTTACTTCGGGGTCCTTGAGGCGGCCGGCCTTGTCGGCGGCAACGGCTTCGTCCAGCTGGCGGGCGCGGAGCTCCATGTTGTGGAAGTCCGGGATGGTCTCGCCGAGGGTGTCGGGGATATCGGCAAGCTGGGCTTCGAAACGGCCGAAAGCCTCGCCGGCGAAGCGGGAGTACTTGGGGTCTACGGTGTCGTAGGTGAAGGCGTCGGGGATGAAAACCGATACCCTCCAGTACGACTCGCCGTCAAAATAATAGGTCTGCGGGGCGTCCTTGAGGGGGACGAAGGTGAGGACTTTCCTGTCGATGTCGCTCTCTCCTGCCTCAACCAATTTTTTGCGGATATGGCGGGTGACGGCCTCGATGTTGTGCTGCAGGAGGTCTACGTCCTGGAAAATGGCATTGTTGATACGCTGAAGAACGTAGTCGGGAGCATCCCCCGCCGTCGTCACCTTGTAGGTATCGTTGATAAGACCGTTTCCAAGCGGCTTCACCTGAAGCACTTCTCCCTTGATGGCAAATTTGCCGATGATTACATCTGTCTGTGGCATATTATTTCAGTGTTTTCTTGAGTTTCCCTATTGCGTGTTCGAGGCTCTCCGAGGGCTCGATTATGTTGTAGTCTTTCCAGAAGTCCGGGTCCGAGAACTCTGCCGACTTCTCGGAGAGGATGTCTGAAGACTTGAACATGTCGGCACGGGAGATGGGCTGGACATCGGCCCGAAGGTCTGTGATTACAAGCTCATTCACAACGGAATAGGAGGTTGCGATGAGGCGTTTTTTCCAGTCGCAGTTGAACTGTATCTCCGAACGGAAATACGACATGCGGTACCAGCCTCCGCTGCTGCTGTAATTGATGGTAAGGGCCACCTTCTTTGGAGTAAAACGCAGCCCCAGCGGCTTCTTTACAAGGATAATGCGGGTTGCCGCAGCCTTGTCCGACATGTCAAGGGAGAGTTCGGCCCTGGTGAAGGCCATGGTCTGCATGTCTATGTAAAGAGTGCCATAATAAAGGGCGAAATCCGTTTTCTCTGCCGGGCGCAGTTCAACGACGAACTGGGGACGGTCGTCGATATATGCCGTAGAGCCAAGGCTTGCCACATAGTATCTGTCTATATTCTCGTCCAGAAGCACTTCCGGATTCTTGACGACATCCAGGAAAAGGGGCTCTGTGGGGCCACCCATCATCTTGATGCTCAGGGTGTCCGAGCGGCGCTGGCTCAGCAGCACACGGCTCTTCTCAAGGGCGGCGCGGTCTGCATATACTGAACGGTTGTAACCGGTCTTGTAAAGGCGTGCTACCGCTTCGCTGACATAAGTGTAACGGCTTCTCTTCCGTACCGTTTCCCGGTAGAAGCACTCAAGGAGCTCAGGCTCCTGCGGATAGTTGTCCTTTACGTTGTATAACGCCTCCTTGAGTATGTGCCAGGGGTTTCCGGTAACAGCTATGGATTCGTGAAGCGGCAGCGCCTGGCTGCTGATGCGCACGTTCAGAGTCTCCTCCCCCGGCTGCACCCTGCGCCGCTCCATTTTGTATCCAAGGAATGAGAACTGCAGCTCCTTTATGGGACTGTCGCTCTTGATCACATACTCACCGTCGGCATTAGTAACAGTAGCATAGTGCCTGCCGGGGATGGAAACGGCAACGGACTCCACCGGCCGGCCTGTTGCCGAATCGGTCACTTTCCCCCTCACGCTGTGCACAAGTTCCTGCCCCGCCGCCATGACAGGCAACGCGGTCATTATCAGGAGCATTATGAGCTTCGTGAAGGTTCTCATCACCAGCAAAGATAATGAATTTCACAATCATTCTTTGCAAAATTGTAAAAAGTTCTTATCTTTGCAGTCCCGTTTTTCAGAACGGACCATTGGAGAGATGCTCGAGTGGCTTAAGAGGCACGCCTGGAAAGCGTGTATACTCCAAAAGGGTATCCCGAGTTCGAATCTCGGTCTCTCCGCCCATAAAACCCGCCCAGAAGGCGGGTTTTTTGTGCCGGAGAGACCGGGGCGCCTATACCTATCTACGGAGCACCTGTATGCGTGTTCATTACGGCGAGGTTGTCATTTTCGGTCATTTTTGTCGATGTGCACGTCATCAATTACGGCGACGGCTACGTTTTGGGGTGTTTTTGTCACCGTGGGCGTCGTTGATGACGGCGGCGGACACATTATCGGCCATTTTTGTCAACGCCCGCGTCAGTAGCGACGCCTGGAAGGCTTAGAACGGAAGCGGAAAGCCGGCGGGGTACTTTTTCTTGATGCGGTATTTCATGGTGTAGACGCTGGCGGGAGCTACATGCATGGCATCGGCAATTTCTTCCGTGGACTTGCCGGACATGAAAAGCAGGATGTACTTGCGCTCAACGGCGGAAAGGGGCTTGAGGGCGGACGCGAAGATTTTACCGGCCTGCTCTGTGGAAACGTTTCCTGTGAGGGCGCTCACTTCGTTGTCGGTGCCCACCAGGGCCTCCACGGCGGCGGAGTATTGTTCCTGCATGCGGTTGCGCCGCCATAGATGCAAATAGAGCACGGCGCCTGTCAGTAGCAGAATGATGCCCGTCAAGGACACCAGTATCCAGCGAAGGCGCTCCACCTTGGCCTGCTCCTTGGCCACATTATACTGCGCCTCAACCTTATGGACGGATTCGTTCCGCTCCACGCTCATGCGCCGGAGTTCGGCATCGGTTTTAAGCTTATGGTATTCAAGCGCCTTTTCTGCCCGGCCGGTGTTGGAATACAGCTCTACCAGAAAATCGTAAGCCTCTATCCTTTCCGTCTCCACCACGTTGGGAGTCTTTACCTCCACGGAATCTATCAGCGCCAGCACCTTGAACATCTCTTCCTCCGCTTTCTGGTATTCTCCGTCATAGTAGTACAGCCAGGACTGCTCATCACCGATGGAAATATCGGCCTCCAGATGTATCCCGGCTTCCAGGTGGTCGCTCTTCAGGTTGGCCTCCCGGGCCTTTCCAAGGTAATAGGCGATAGAGTCCCTCACCGGAGCGTCAAAGTACATGTCGTAGGCCACAGCCATGTTGTAGTAGTTCCAGACAGGGTTCACGCGGTATCCGGCCAACTGCTCTGCGCTCATTTTCTCCATAAGGCCGATGGCCCGGGCCCCTTCCGACAGCATGAGATCCCGTTCTTCCTCCCGACCGGTTTCCTGGAACAGGACGGCATGCAGGGTTTGTTTTACGGTGAGGTAGCTGTACACTACGTTGGGAAGGTCAGGGTGGGCTTTCGCAAGAGCCTCCATCTTCACCAGCACGCCCTGCATGCCCAAGGTGTCCAGCTGCTGCAGATACACCTGCGCCGTACAGAAAAGGGAGACGGACTCGTTGTCGAAGTCCCCCTTGGCATGATAATCATCGGCCTGCTTTAGGAGCGCCTCCATGGCCTGGGCGTCGTCTCCGCTACGGAGCAGAGTCCAAGCCATGTCGCCGGTTTCCTGCGGCTGTACGGACTTACACGCAGACATCCCCAGAATGAGCCCTAAAAACAAGAAAGCTTTACCTATTCTCACCATACTGCAAATATCAGAAAACTAATCGATTTAAACAAAAGCTCCCTCCCGCATTGCAGCCAAGAGGGAGCGGGCTGAGAATTATTAAAATAAGGGGAACTACAGCCCCTTTTTACAAGCCCTTCCATAATTGCAAAATTAAGGAAGGGCCTGTGACAGTCAAATAGACAAATCTAGACAAACGCAGTCCAGATCATGAAAACCGGTTCCTACACCCATTCAACCCCGGAGAGGTCAAGCGGGTTGGGAGGGAAGTGCAGGCCGGGGGTGAAGAAGAAGGTATAGCCTTTCAGCTCGCACGGGATGCGGTTCAGGAAGGCGAGGTTGTCATTTTCGGTCATTTTTGACAATCTGCACGTCATCAATTACGGCGACGGCCACGTTTTGGGGTGTTTTTGTCACCGTGGGCGTCGTTTATGACGGCGGCGGACACATTTTCGGCCATTTTTGTCAACGCCCGCGTCAGTAGCGACGCCTGCGGAAGTTTTATGTACCGTATGTAAAAGATTAAAATGCACCTCTTCAGAGATGCTTTCAGGTTATGCAAAGCTAGCTATTTTCTAATCCCTTTTTCCAGACAGGAAGAGCCTCTTGGAAAGGGACATGGCAGGGGCCTTGACTGTACCGGTCTGCACCGGAGTCTGCTGCCCGTCGATGTTGAAGCTGAGTGTCGCACCGTCGTTTCTCACGTCGAGGGTAACCTGGGCACCCATGACAAGTGGAAGGTTCACATCGCCGTGACCGGCAGGGAATCCGCATAGAACGGGGATGCCGTACTCCTTGAGATAGTTCCGCAGCATGGCCTCCACGCTTTCATACGTAAACTCTGTGCCGCAGTCCGTGAATTCACCCAGGATCACTCCCTTGCAGCGGTCGAGCACTCCATTCATTGCAAGGATATTGAACTGACGGTCTATGTTGTGCATGGACTCTTCCACTTCCTCGATGAAGAGGATAAGGTCTTTCCCCGCCGTGGCATCGGCCTGCGTGCCGAGGTTCGGGGCGAAGGTGCAGATATTTCCTCCGACAAGTGTTCCCGAAGCCTTCCCGGTGATATTCTGCGAATGTGCCGGGACTTCATAGCGGGGCACCTTCCCAAGGAGAAGATCCCTCAGGAGCGTACTCGTGGCATCCGTCCCGCCGGCTGCGAGGAACGAGCTCATGGTGCCGTGGATGCTCATCACACCGGCACGGGTCTCAAGGCCGTGAAGGGTGGTGATGTCGCTGAACCCGATGAGCCATTTCGGGGAGCTGCGCAGCTCCGACAGGGAGAGCTTGTCTATCAGCTGGATTGTGCCGTAGCCACCCCTGTTGCAGATGATGGCCTTGACATCCTTCTGGGAGAGGGCCCAGCGGATGTCGCTCACGCGCTCTTCCACTGTCCCGGCATAGCGGCCGTCCACGATCTTGCCGACATTGGGGCCGATGACCGGATCAAAACCCCAGCCTCGAAGGACATCGGCGGTTTTCTCCACGTTCTCCATCGGGGTATGGTAGGACGGCGAGATCAGTGCAATCTTGTCACCGGCTTTCAGGTAGTCCGGCTTTATGCAACTGAGAGTCATCTCATTGTCCGAAGGGTTATTGTCGGGATTCTCCTTCTGACAGGAAACAAGCGCTGTTCCAGTGATAAGAATACCCGATATGAGCAATAAAAAAATACGTTTCATATTATAGCACGATTGCCTTTCTCTCTTCATCTGTCAATGACATAGGCTTACTCCTTCGGCTTGAACGTTTTTATAAAACGGGCTGATGCTGCGATTGTTCCAATCAGAGAACGAGTAGATGAGAGGGTTTATCTGCTCACCAATAGACCAGCCATAATTCACAAAAGGATACGCATATTTGTCAAAATCTGCCCCGGTCGCCCTATCTCCATTAATCAAAATGAGAACGTCCCAGTCAGAATCTGAACGCGCATCGCCCCTGGCACGGGAACCAAAAAGGAGAGCCTCCGCACCTGCAGGCAGCACGGCTTTGGCAATCTCTCTCATACCTTTTATGACATCCTTTTGGCTCATAGTCAAGGGCAAATATAGCATTTTTCCAAAGAAAGAACAAACTTCTTATCAGCCGGAACGATCATCCCGCTGTCGTTCTTAAGAGCCTTCGGTCTCCAAGAAGCAAGCGGTCCATCGGCGCTGAAAGAGCGGAGTGTAGACAGGAGGGCCTGCGGCACTCAAAACCACTCGACAGAGGAGAGGTCAAGCGGGTTGGGAGGGAAGTGCAGTCCCACGGAGTACAGGAAGGTATAGCCTTTCAGCTCGCACGGAATGCGGTTCAGGAAGGCGAGGCGGGGCTCACCGTAGTCTCCTGAACTGCCGTAGAGCGTCATGGTCTTCTTCCCGTCATCCTTTAGGTACCAGCCACCGCCGTGGACCTTTACGTAACCTTGTACCAGGTCCCTGTGCTGGTCTACCATGCCATATACGAACGTGCCCACAAGAGGAGTCTTGGGGTCTGAGACCAGTATGAACTTAGGGTGTGACATACCTATCGGCACTCCTTGAGCATTTCCTTGACGGCTGCTTCGAGCTGGGGGTCGCGGCCTTCGAGGAGGGAGGTGGGATCGTTATAGACGAGGATGTCCGGCTCTATCTGCATGTTCTCCAGGAAACTGCCGGCCTTGAGACCGAACATGCCCACCTGGGGTATGCCGAAGACTATCTGTCTGTTGATCTGTGTTTCCCACCACACAGCGGTCATTGTGCCGGGAACAGGTGCGCCGATGAGCTTTCCAAGTCCCAGCGCCTTGTATGCATACGGGAAACCGGAGGCGTCGGAATAGTTGTTCTCCGACATCAGAACGCATGAAGGCTTGGTCCATTTGCTGAAAGGTTCAGTGCCGATGTACTGCCCGCGCGGGCGGAACTCGGCATACGCCTTGCCGCCAAGGAGGGTGACCAGGTCGTCATGCAGCCAGCCGCCGCCGTTGTTCCTGGTGTCCACGATTAGGGCGCCGCAGTTACGGTACTTGCCGAGCGCCTTGGAATACACCTCCCTGAAGCTTGGCGAATCCATCCCCTCTACATGTACGTATCCAACCTTGCCGCCGGAGAGCTTCTCCACCATTTCCTCCCTCTGACGCACCCACCTGCGGTACAGCAGCCTGCTTTCAGAAGCTGCCGGTTTGACGTACAGCACCTTCTCCTTGCCGCCCACCTTCACGTTCACGGCAATCTTCTTCCCCGCCTTCCCGGCAAGAAGCGGAATCCAGTTCTCCCCTGCCTTCACCTCATGCCCGTCGATGGCCGTAATCACATCCCCTGCCGATATCTTGCTGTCAGCAAGGTTCAGCACTCCGCCGGGAAGCACCTCCGCGATGCGGATGCCGTCGCCGGTGTAATTCCAGTCATACAGCACTCCAAGACGGCCCAGAGACTCCCCGGGAGCCGGACGGTAGCGGGCCCCGGTATGCGAACCGTTGAGCTCTCCAAGCATCTCGGAGAGGAGCTCGGCAAAGTCAAAGTCGTTGTCTATATACGGCAGGAAACGGGCGTAATTGTCATGGCACCAGTTCCAGTCCACCCCGTGAAGGGAAGGGTCGTAGAACTTCTCCTGCACCTGTTTCCAGACGTGCTCGAAGATATAGGTGCGCTCCTCCTTTGGCTTGAACTCGTAGTCTCCCGCTATCTTTATCTGGGTGGTCTTCCCGCTGCCAAGGGACACCTTGGCGATGCCGTTTCCGGAGAGGACGAAGATATCGGCCATGTCCTTGGATGGGACTATACGGCCACCCACGCCCGCGGCAAGCACCTTGACGGTACCTTCCCTGAGATCCCTCACCATGAGGGACGGGCCCTTGTCGCCGGGAGCCACATAGTACAGCTGGCGTCCGTCCTTCGAGAGGAGGAAGTCCCCATAATTGCCGGAGGTCCTGGTGAGGCGCTGCGTGCGGTCCTCAAGGCCCTCGAGGTTCAGCTGAAGCTTCTTAGGCTTTTCGGCGGCGATGCTGTCTTTCTTCTCCTTCTTCTCAAGCTGCTTGTCGGTCTTTCCTGAGAGCATCTTCTCTATTTCCTCGTCCTCCTTGTCCTGCCTGAACGTGGTCATTGCCTCGCCGTCGAAGAACATAATATATATGTCTTCCTGGGCGCCCCAGCTGCCGTGGCTGCGGTAGCCGTTCTTGTCGGACTCCCATATCATGGCCTTGCCGCCAAGGGCCCATCGGAAGGAATTGTCGGAATAACCGCTGCGGGTGAGGTCGGTGACAGAGCCGCTGCTCACCTCGATGAGGGCGATGTCTGTGTTGTTCCAGCCGCCATCGGCCTGGTAAGAAGTGAGGAGGTATTCGCTGTCGGGGCTCCAGGCAAAGCTCTGGTCCCCGTCGCTGTAGGAGTAGTTGGCGCCTTTCAGGAGGGACTTTGCCTTGCCTCCCTTGGCAGGCTTCACCACTATCTCAGTGCGGTCCCTGAGGTAGGCAACCCACTTGCCGTCCGGGGAGACCTCGGGCTGGAAGCAGGTTTCGCCGGGGTCGGAGAAGAGTTCCTCCTTCATCTGCGTCGCATAAGTGAAGAGCTTCTCCTTCTTATCGGTGAGGACTGTGCGCCAGATGCCCCAGTGGCCGTCCCTTTCGGCGGCATAGTAGAGGGCCCGGCCTTCGTCGCCGAAGCTCACGCCACGCTCCTGGGAGGCGGTGTTGGTGATTCTCCGGGTGGTTCCGTAATCGGCCGATGTGACAAAGACGTCGCCGCGGATTACAACGGCCAGCTCCTTCCCTCCGGGAGAAAGCGCCATGGCCGTTGCGCCGCCCGTGTAGGTGGTTTTCACGATGTCCCTTTCGGTCTCGTCCTTCGCAACGGTGATTTCCAGCTTGCGGGGCTGGGAACCTTCCCTGAGGACAAAGAGCTCGCCATTAAGGGAATAGAGGAGCGTCCCGTCAACGGAGGCCGATACATAGCGCACGGGAGCATCGCCAGCGAATGTGAG
>JAFTFV010000044.1 GCA_017458265.1 Bacteroidales bacterium
ATGACTGGATTGACGGCAAGGACGGATACAATTGGAAGAGCTACCCCTTCATGGAGGACGGGCAGTCCAGTTGGAAGCGCATCACGAAGTACACCTTTGCCGACGGGCAGACGGACGGAACGAGGTGGTATGACGGCACCACTTTCAAGGGCGACAACGGTGACGGCGTGGAGCACAGGGACTTTGCGTCCTACGGTTACGCCGACGACGCCGCACGTGCCAACTGGGGCGGTAAATGGCGCACGCCGACGGACGCGGAGTGGACCTGGCTGCGCAATAACTGCACCTGGACGTGGACGGGTGATTACCTCGGTGACGGCTCCAATAAGGCCGGCAGAATAGTGACCAGCAACGTCAACGGGAACGTCATCTTCCTTCCCGCCGCGGGGTTTCGGGGCTATGCCAACCTTTACGAAGCGGGCTTCGGCGGGTACTACTGGTCTTCCTCCCTCGGCGAGTACAGCTCGGACGACGCGAGGCGCGTGCGCTTCTACGACACCAGCGTCTACAGGGACTACGGCAAACGCTACTACGGCCATTCCGTGCGTCCCGTCACAGAATAAAGAGATGCCTGGAGATAGCCGGTCATGACTGTGGCGGAAAACCCGTCCGGGGGCAGGGCCCTTCGGAAAAATTTGCTCCGCGCTTGGACAAGGGTATTTCAGAAAAAAACCTTACCTTTGCAAGTAAGGTAAAGCGCACGCGTTAAATGCTCTATCCGATAGGCATACAGGACTTTGTAAAGATCCGCAAAGATGGCTACGTCTATGTGGACAAGACAGACCTTGTTTACAAGATGGTCCGGCAAGGTGGTTACTACTTCCTTAGCCGTCCTCGCCGTTTCGGCAAGAGCCTGCTGGTTTCCACATTGGAAGCATACTTCAGCGGCCGTAAAGAGTTGTTTGACGGGTTGGCCATAGCCGAACTGGAGAAAGAGTGGAATCAGTATCCCGTTTTACGTCTGGACTTTAGTGGGGCTAACTATAATTCAGAGCAAGTTCTTGAGTCAAAACTGAATTCTTTTCTGACATTCTATGAAGAGATTTACGCTTCCGTAAGTAGTGAACCTGTAGCGAGTGTGCGTTTTGATGCGCTGATCCAGGCTGCTTATGCCAAAACCGGGAAGCCCGTTGTCGTCCTGATTGACGAATACGATAAGCCTATCGTGGACAACCTTGGGGATGATGCGCTGGCCGACACCTTCCGCAAGCAGCTTCAGGGTTTTTACAGCGTGATGAAGGCCAAAGATGCCTATATCAAGTTCGGCTTCCTTACCGGTGTTACCAAGATTGGCAAACTCAGCATTTTCAGTGGCCTCAACAATCTCAAGGACATCTCAATGGATGCCCGCTATACGGACATCTGCGGTATTTCCGAACAAGGCCTGAAGAAGTATTTTGATGAGAGTGTCAAGGAACTGGCAAAGGCAAACGGCATCTCGGTCGAAAAGTGTTATGAGCAACTGGCCGGAATGTACGACGGATACCATTTCTGTGAAGATTCCGACGGAATGTACAATCCTTTCAGTGTCCTTAACACATTCGATTTCCTGAAGTTCAAAGAGTATTGGGTTGAGACCGGCACGCCATCCTTCCTCGTCAAAGTAATGAAGCAGACCGACTATGATGTCACCAGGCTCTCTTCTGAAGAGGCCGACTCGACGCTTCTCACCAGTATTGATGCCGTTTTCTTTAATCCGATACCGCTGCTCTACCAAAGCGGATATCTCACCATCAAGGGTTACGACAAGACTACCGGTATCTATACGCTGGGATTCCCCAATTTGGAAGTAAAACACGGGTTCCTGTCCTTCCTTCTGGACGCATATACAACGGCCAAGGGTTCCGGTAATCTCTTGATCCGCAAAATGAATAACGACCTGTTGATCGGAAAACCGGAAGACTTCATGAAGCGGATGGAGGCCTTTTTTGCCAGGCAGAACTACCAGATTCAGGGAGATGCCGAGAAGGATTTCCAATATGCGATGAGCATCATCCTCCAGTTGCTTGGGGAGAATCTCATCGTCCATACCGAAGATGCAACTTCGGAAGGTCGTATGGATATCCTGGTGGAGGCCCCAGGGTTCATCTACATCATCGAAATCAAAATCAATGATACCCCCGAGGCAGCCCTTCAGCAGATCGAGGGTAATGGCTATGCCCGCAAGTTCGCCGATGACAAACGCCGAATCTTCAAGATCGGCGTCCGATTCTCCACGGAAACCCGATGCTTCAATTCATGGAAGATAGCTGAATGAGTGTTTTGGCCGGTCCTGCCGGGAATGACTGCCAAGGGGTTTAAACAGTGTTTTTGCGGAAATGGGACAAACTTTTGCGCGTATGGAACATCCGCACGCGCATAAAGCAATCCCGTCACCCCATACCGGTCCGTGGCGGGGTTGTAAAATTGGGGGGCCGACCAAAAAGTAGATTCTTCGGCAGGTAAATCTGCCTCAGAATGACATAGAACGGTCATTCTGAACGAAGTGAAGAATCTTTTTGGTCGGCCCCTTTTTTTTGCTATTTTTGTGCATGAGTAACCAAAACCCTTTTTCGGCCCAAAACCGGAATCAGCAACTTTCCTCGCCCGAGCAGATCGGCAGCACGCTCAGGATAACGGCCCTGCCCACCTATCTTCTGGCGGCTACGGCGTTGTTATTGCTGGCCGCCTTTTTCGTATGGGGTTTTCTGGGCAGCGTTTCCGACAAGGTTTATTATAACGGCGTCGTGTTCCCCCTGGAGGGGACAACGGACGTTTCTCTGCCCAACCGGGGCATGGTGCGCACGATGTTCGTCCGCAGCGGAGACCCTGTCACGCCGGGGCAGTCCGTCGCCCTTATCTCCATGGAGGACAGTTACAGCATCCTCACCAGCACGGTGGAAGGCACGGTAATCAGTACCAAGGTGGACAACGAACCCTTTGAGGCCTTCGAACCCATCATCAGCGTGGTCGGTGGAAGCGACCTCCAGTCCACACGCGCAATGCTCATCGCTTTCGTGGACAATGCCGGCCAGCGGGATTTGCGCGAGGGCATGACGGCACAAGTGTGGCCGGAAAGGGCGTGAAAGTGGGCGTGGACCTCAGCGTGGGCATCCAGCAGATCGGCAACAACTTCCTGGGTGCCTACCGCGATCCGCAGTTCTTTATGTTGGGCGGCGTCACCCTGAGCGTCCCGCTGATGGACCACGGTGCCGCGAGGAAGGGGGCGGCCGCCGCATCGGCCTGGAGAGCCCGCGAGGAACAGGCCCTCCGGGAGGAGGAACGCGCCCTGGCCGAAGACGTCAAAACCACGCTGGACAAGCTCCGTTCCCATGAGCGACTGCTTACCCATACCGCCGAAGCCGTGGCCCTGGCCGATGAAGTTTTTTTCCTGACGGCCGAAAACTACGCCAACGGCCTCTGCGACATCAACACCTACTCCCTGGCCCAAAACCGGCGGGACAACGCCTACAACCAGCATCTGGCGGCATTGGCCGGCTACTGGACCACGTATTACCATTTATTAACCCTTACGCAGTATGAATAGGTATCTCGTACTCATCGGCCTGCTCGGCGTTTTCACCGCCTGTTTTTCCCGCCAGCCGGCTTCCCCTCCGCCGGTGCAGGCAGAACCCGCTGCCGTTCCGGAACAAAAGACCGCCGGGGGGCAGAACCGGAATCTCCAGCGTTCGATAGAGGCCGACGGCTTTTCCAGCAAGGGAACCATCCAGGCCGTCACCGAAGTGCCTGTCTATAGCCGTATCGGCGAGCAAATCGTGGAATTCAACCTGGTGCTGGGCCAGCGCATCCGCAAGGGACAGGTGGTGGTCCGGCTCAATCAGGCGGTCCTTCAGGACAAGATTGCCCGGGGGCGGGCCGAACTGGAAAAGGCCGAATTCCAGTACCAGTCCATCCTGATGGGGCAGGGTTACAAGCGCGGAGAACTGGAGAAAGCCCCCGAAGAAATCCGGCACCAGGCCCGCGTAAACAGCGGATACAATACGGCCAAGGCCGCCCTGCAGCAACTGGAGCACGAACTCACCTACTGCACCATCACCGCTCCTGTCACGGGCGCCGTAAGCCGCATCGAAGCCACGCTGTTCGACGCGGCCACGCCCGGTGTCCCGCTCTTTTATATCGTTGATACCCAGCATCTGAAAGTATGCTTCGACGTCCTGGAGAACGAACTCCGGAAATTCCAGAAGGGTGCCCGGATTCAGGTTGTCTCCGTCGCTTATCCCACCGAGGTCCACGAGGCCGTGGTGTCGGCCATCAGTCCCGTGGTGGAAAAAAGCGGGATGGTGCATCTGGAGGCGGTGCTTGAGCCCCATCCGCACCTGATGCCCGGCATGACCGCCATCGTCACCCTGCAATGAGGGAAATGTTGATAACTTGATTTGGGCGGACAAGGGAAAAACGTTACCTTTGTTCCTATGAGTTTTGTGCACCTTCATGTCCATACCCAGTACTCTATCCTGGACGGACTTTCTTCCATAGGACAACTTTTCGACCGGGCCGACGAGCTGGGCATGCCGGCCCTGGCCATCACCGACCACGGCAACATGTACGGGGTGAAGGAGTTCTTCAAACACGCCAAGAAACACCCCAACGTGAAACCCATCATCGGCTGCGAGGTGTATGTGTCCAAGGGGGACCACCGGCTGAAGGAGAAGGGGTACTATCACTTGATTCTGCTGGCCAAAAACTACACCGGCTACCTGAATCTGGTGAAAATCGTGTCGGAAGGGCACGTGAACGGCATGTATTACAAGCCCCGGGTGAGCCATGAGGTCATCGAGAAGTATCACGAAGGGCTTATCTGCTCGTCGGCCTGCATGGCGGGCGAAGTGCCCCGCGCGATCCTTGCGCACGACGAAAAAGCCGTGGAGAAGGCCATCCTTTGGCACAAAGGCGTGTTCGGGGAAGACTATTACCTGGAGGTGA
>JAFTFV010000005.1 GCA_017458265.1 Bacteroidales bacterium
AAACTTATGACATCAAGCGACCGATTGATGAATCGTACCAGAAGAGGCTTGCCAGGCAGGTCGTCTTCGCCCCGGAACTCGGTAAGTGGAATTACCTCGTCAAACCGGCCAACTGATGCAACTTATTTTTTACACATTACTTAAAACCATGGATATGCTTTCATTCGCCTGCGATTACCTTGAAGGGGCGCATCCCCTCATACTTAAGAAATTATCCGAAACGAACCTCACCCAGGAGCCCGGCTACGGTTTCGACTCCCACTGTGAAAAAGCCAAAAGCCTCATCAGGGAAGCCTGCGGCCGCCCCGGTGCCGATGTGTTCTTCCTGGTAGGCGGAACCCAGACCAATGCCACGGTAATCGACTCTCTTCTCCGCGGATACGAAGGCGTGGTGGCTGCTCAGACAGGCCACATCGCCGTGCATGAAAGCGGCGCCATCGAATTTGGCGGGCACAAGGTCCTCACCCTTCCCGGCCACGGCGGAAAGATTCATGCCGATGATCTGAAAACCCTTCTGGAGACATTTCACGGCGATTTTTCAAAGGACCACATGGTCTTTCCCGGCATGGTGTACATTTCCTTCCCTACCGAATACGGCACTATCTACTCCCGAAAGGAACTGGAGGACATACATGCCGTCTGCCGTGAATACTCCATTCCGCTTTTCATAGACGGAGCCCGCCTCGGTTACGGTCTCACCAGCCCGGCATGCGATATATCGCTAAAGGACCTTGCGGGGCTTTGCGAAGTGTTCTACATCGGCGGGACCAAGGTTGGCGCCCTGTGCGGAGAAGCCGTCGTCTTCCCTTCCGGGAACGCTCCGGCTCACTTTTTCACCACGGTAAAGCAGCATGGTGCTCTCCTTGCCAAGGGACGGGTCCTTGGCATCCAGTTCGAAACCCTCTTTACTGACAACCTCTATTTCGAGATTGCGTCAAGTGCCGTATCTCTTGCGATGGAATTGCGCAAGGCATTCGAAGACAAGGGCATACCCATGTATATAGACTCCCCTACCAACCAGCAGTTTCCAATCCTCACAGAAAGGCAGGTCAAAGCCCTTGAGGACAAGGTGGTATTCGAAATCTGGGAAAAGCTCCCTGACGGGCGCACGGTGACGCGCTTTGCCACCAGCTGGGCCACCACAAAGGAGCAGATATCCTCTCTTGAATCACTGCTATAAAACGAAAACAGACTCCTGCGAGTCTGTTTTTTGGTACTCCCGCTCGGAATCGAACCGGGACCAACGGAACCGGAATCCGTTATTCTATCCTTTAAACTACGGGAGCATTAAGGACTGCAAATTTAGCAATAAAAATGGTTTTGACAAAGAGTGTATTAATACAAACGTTTTCTCAGAAATTATTACTATATTTGTACGATATATTGTTTTAGCATGAAAAAAGCATTCATATTTCCAGGTCAGGGTTCCCAGTTCCCGGGAATGGCGGCAGAGCTTTACCCCGCAAACAAGGCCTTGATGGAAAAGGCAAATGATATACTCGGGTTCCGCATCACGGACATCATGTTCGAAGGCACCTCAGAAGACCTCAAGGCGACAAAGGTCACGCAGCCGGCTATTTTCATCCACAGTTCGGTGCTGGCAATGTCCATCGGCGAAAAGCCCGACATGACCGCCGGCCACTCGCTCGGAGAGTTTTCTGCACTTGCCGCGGCCGGTGCTCTCAGTTTCGAGGATGCCCTCCGCCTTGTTGCAATCCGTGCAAGCGAGATGCAGAAGTGCTGCGAGAAAGTCCCCGGCACAATGGCTGCGGTAATCGGCCTTCCGGACGAAACCATCGAAAGCATCTGCGCCGGTATTCCCGGTGTGCTTCCGGCGAACTACAATTCGCCCGGCCAGGTGGTTATATCCGGTGAGGAAAGCGCAGTGGATGAAGCATGCGTCCGGCTGAAGGCCGCAGGTGCAAAGCGCGCCCTCAAACTCCCCGTGAGCGGAGCTTTCCACTCCCCCCTCATGGAGCCCGCACGTGAAGCCCTTGCCGCGGCAATAGACAGGACTCCGTTCAGCACTCTGCTGTGCCCTGTCTACCAGAATGTCACGGCGGCACCCACTACAGACCCTGTCGTCATCAAGGACAACCTCCTGAGGCAGCTCACTTCGCCCGTCCGCTGGACGGCTTCCGTCCGCAACATGCTCGCCGACGGCGCAGACTGCTTCCTGGAACTTGGTCCCGGAACGGTCCTGCAGGGCCTTGTAAAGCGCATTGCCGGGGATGCTCCAATTCAGATTGAAGGTAAACAATAACAATAACCAATTTAATTAATTATGGCAAACGAAAAGAAATTCATCACCTGTGATGGTAACTACGCCGCTTCGAACATTGCCTATCTGTTCAGCGAAAATGCGTGCATCTACCCTATCACCCCGTCCTCTACTATGGCAGAGAACGTGGACGAATGGGCAGCCCATGGCAAAAAGAACCTTTGGGGAGAAACCGTACGCGTAACTGAAATGCAGAGCGAGGCAGGTGCCGCCGGCGCAGTCCACGGCTCACTGCAGGCAGGTGCCCTCACCTCCACTTTCACCGCTTCCCAGGGACTCCTTCTCATGATCCCTAACATGTACAAGATTGCCGGTGAAATGCTGCCCGCAGTATTCCACGTGAGTGCACGTGCTCTTGCAAGCCACGCACTTTCCATCTTCGGTGACCATCAGGACGTGATGGCATGCCGCCAGACCGGCTTCGCAATGATTGCCTCCGGCTCCGTACAGGAAGCTCAGGATATCGCAGCCGTTGCACATCTTTCCACCATCAAGTCCAGCATTCCTTTCCTTCACTTCTTCGACGGCTTCCGTACCTCTCATGAGATTCAGAAGATCGAAGCCCTCCCTGAGGAGAAGCTCAAGGACATGATTTCCGAAAAATCCCTTGCAAAGTTTCGCGAGCGCGCACTCAGCCCCGACGCACCCGTCACCCGCGGTACAGCACAGAACGGCGACGTCTACTTCCAGGCAGTGGAAGTACGCAACAAATGCTATGAGGCCGTTCCGGACATCGTAGCCCGCTACATGGGTGAGATTTCTGAACTCACCGGCCGCAGCTACCGTCCCTTCGAGTACTACGGAGACCCCACTGCAGAGAACATCATCGTTGCAATGGGTTCTGTGACCGAAACCATCAAGGAAACCATCGACTATCTCGCAGGCCGCGGCCGCAAGTACGGTCTCGTTACCGTCCACCTGTACCGTCCGTTCTCTGAGAAGTACTTCTTCGCAGTCCTTCCCAAGAGCGTACGCCGCATCGCCGTCCTCGACCGCACCAAGGAAACCGGCGCAGTGGGAGAACCCCTCTTCACCGATGTCAACGCTCTCTTCCAGGGCAAGGACAACGTCTTTATCGTAGGCGGCCGTTACGGTCTCTCCTCAAAGGACACCACCCCTGCACAGATCGTTGCTGTATATGACAACCTCGAGGCCAAGGAGCCCAAGGCAGACTTCACCATCGGCATTGTCGATGACGTCACATTCAAGAGCCTCCCTATCAAGAGCGAAGTCTCCATCGTGAAGCCCGGCACCACAGAGTGCAAGTTCTACGGCCTTGGTTCCGACGGTACCGTAGGTGCTAACAAGAACACCATCAAGATCATCGGCACCCATACAGACCTTTACAGCCAGGCTTACTTCGACTATGACTCCAAGAAGTCAGGCGGTTACACCTGCTCTCACCTCCGTTTCGGCGTGAGCCCCATCAAGGCCCCTTACCTTGTCAACACTCCCGACTTCGTCGCCTGCCACGTTCCTTCATACCTTAAGAAGTATGACGTGCTCAAGGGCATCAAGGACGGCGGCACCCTCCTCCTTAACTCCCTCTGGGACGAAGAAGAGACTATCAAGCAGATTCCTGACAACGTCAAGGCAATCATCGGCCGCAAGCACATCAAGGTATATATCATCAACGCCACCAAGATTGCTGCCGAAATCGGCCTCGGAAACCGCACCAACACCATTCTCCAGAGCGCTTTCTTCAAGATCACCGGCATCATCCCCTACGAGGATGCAGTCAAGTACATGAAGGACGCCATCGTCAAGTCCTACGGGAAGAAGGGCGAAAACGTGGTGAACATGAACTATGCAGCCGTTGACCGCGGCGGCGAATACACCGAAATCCACGTCCCCGAAGAATGGGCCAACCTCACCGCCAAGTTCGAGAATCCTGGCAAGGACCGCCTCGCTCCCGCATTCGTCAAGGAAGTTGCCGACATCGTCAACGCACAGGCCGGCGACACCCTCCCCGTGAGCACATTCCTTCCCTATGCCGACGGCACCATGCCCGCAGGCACATCCGCATTCGAAAAGCGCGGCGTTGCAGTGAACGTTCCCACCTGGGATGCAGAGAAGTGTATCCAGTGTAACAACTGCGCATTCGTCTGCCCTCACGCTGCAATCCGTCCTTTCCTCCTCACAGAGGAAGAAGCCGCAAAGGTTCCCGCAGGTCTCAAGCTCGCACAGGGCAAGGCCAACCTCAAGGACTACAAGTACGCCATCGCCGTCTCCGTTGACGACTGCACCGGCTGCGGCAACTGCGTCGACGTATGTCTCGCCAAGCCTGAAAAGGCCCTCTCCATGGTCCCTTACATCAACGACACTGCCGAACAGGCCAACTACGACTACCTTAACAAGTATGTAGGCTACAAGGAGTACGTCGACAAGAAGGCCAACATGAAGAACAGCCAGTTTGCACAGCCTCTGTTCGAGTTCTCCGGCGCCTGCGCAGGTTGCGGTGAAACTCCCAACATCAAGGCCATCACCCAGCTCTTCGGAGACCACATGATGATTGCAAACGCAACAGGATGCTCCTCTATCTACGGTGCTTCCTTCCCTGCCAGCCCTTACTGCACCAATGCAGCCGGCCACGGCCCCGCATGGCAGAACTCCCTCTTCGAGGATGCCGCTGAATTCGGCCTTGGTATGAAGATCGGCTCCGACCGCACCCGCGAAACCGTCTGCCGTCTCATGAAGGAGGCTCTTGACTGCGAGAAGTGCCCTCAGGAAGCAAAGCCGCTCATCGCTAAATGGCTCGAGGCTCCCAAGGATGCAGCAGTCACCCGCGAAGTTGCAGATGCCCTCATCCCTGTCATTGAAGACAGCGAATGCGAAGCCTGCAAGCAGCTTGTAGAGTATCGCCACTTCATCCCCGCCCGTTCCCAGTGGATATTCGGCGGTGACGGTTGGGCATACGATATCGGATACGGCGGTCTGGACCACGTCCTCGCCAGCGGTGAGAATGTAAACGTTCTCGTACTTGATACAGAAGTTTACTCAAACACCGGCGGACAGAGCTCCAAGTCCACTCCGGTTGGCGCAATTGCCAAATTCGCCGCTTCCGGCAAGAGAATCCGCAAGAAAGACCTTGGCATGATGGCCATCAGCTATGGTTATGTATATGTGGCCCAGGTTGCAATGGGTGCAAGCCCCGTTCAGTTCTTCAACGCCATCAAGGAAGCTGAAGCCTACGACGGACCTTCACTCATCATCGCCTACAGCCCTTGTATCAACCATGGCCTCAAGGCCGGCATGGGTCTGAGCCAGAAGGAAGAGAAACTCGCAGTCGACTGCGGTTACTGGCACCTGTTCCGTTACAACCCTGCTCTCGAGGGAACAGACAAGAATCCGTTCTCCCTGGACAGCAAGGAACCTGACTGGACCAAGTTCCAGGACTTCCTCAAGGGGGAAGTTCGATTTGCATCCCTCTACAAGATGTTCCCGGAAAGCGCCGCAGAACTCCTTCAGAAGACAGAAGAGTTTGCAAAGATCAGACTTAACACATACAAACGCTTAGCAGGAAAATGAAAAAAATCCTAAGTATCATTGCACTGACCGCCGCACTGGCGGTCAATGCTTTTGCCCAGGGTCCGTCCCGTGAGCAGATGGAGGCAATGATTGCCCAGATGCCCCAGATCCCCAATTCGGACCAGGTCCGCATCGGTCATCTTGACAACGGCCTCACCTACTATATCCGTCACAATGCCCTTCCCGAGCAGCGTGCAGAATTCTACCTGGCAACCAACGTAGGCGCCATTCAGGAAGAATATCCTGAACAGGACGGTCTGGCACACTTCCTTGAGCACATGTGCTTCAACGGAACAGAGAATTTCCCCGGAAAAACCATCCTGAACTATCTCCGTTCCATCGGCGCAGAATTCGGAAGGAACATCAATGCTTCCACCGGTTTCGAGGAAACCCAGTACATGCTCAACAACATTCCCGTCCAGAGGGAAAGCATCGTGGACAGCTGCCTCATGATCCTGAGGGACTATTCACACTTCGTGCTCAACGAGCCCTCCGAGATTGACGCAGAACGCGGAGTCATCATCGAAGAGCGCCGCCAGAGGCGCAACGCTTCCTGGAGGTCCATGGAGCGCTCACTTCCCTACTACTTCGGAGAAGGAACAAAGTATGCCGACTGCACCCTCATCGGCCTGCAGGAGCATCTTGAGACCTTCAAGCCCGAAAGCCTCGTCAATTTCTACCATACATGGTATCACCCCGGAAACCAGGCAGTGGTTGTCGTCGGCGACATTGACGTAGACCGCACAGAGGCCAAGATCAAGGAACTCTTCGGCGTCATTCCCGCCAAGGAGAACCCTCTTCCAAAGCCCATCCAGCACATCGCAGAGCATAAGGAACCCCGTGTCGGCATCATCACCGATCCCGAACAGACTTCTCCTTCCGTGGAGCTTTTCTGGCACGGTGAAGCTTCTCCCGAGTCCATCAATGCCACTATGTTCGGCCAGGTTACAGACCTCGTAGAAAGCATCCTCTCCTCTGTGATGAGCGAACGCTTCAACGACATTACGTCAAAACCTGGTTCCTCATATCTTGGAGGCGGATTCGGCATCACAGACCTTATCTACGAAGATATCGAAGCCGTAGCCGGTAACGTAAGCCTCCGCGAAGACAACATCCTGGGCGGTTTCAAGGACTTCTACACAGAGCTCATCCGCCTCAAGAGGTTCGGCATCACCGATGCTGAATTTGAACGCGTAAAGACCGAAACCCTCTCCTACCTGGAGACCCGCGTCAACAAGGCCGATACCCGCCGCAACCCCGAATTCGTACGTCCCATCCTCCAGAACTTCTTCGACAAGGAGCCCATCCTGGAGCCCAAGGACGAACTCGAGATGTGCAAGGCTGTATTCGCCCAGCTCAATGCCTCCGCAGTGAGCCAGATGGCCGCACAGCTCTTCGGAGACGACAATCTCGTCGTGGTCTACAACGGCCCTGAAAAGGAAGGCATTGCAACTCCTACCGCAGCACAGCTCCTCCAGGTTATTGCCGATGTAAACGCATCTGAGATCACTGCTCTCGAAGGTGAAGAGATTCCCGACCAGTTCCTGAATCCCGACCTTCTCAAAGGCGCCAAGGTCAAAAAGGTTGCCAGCAGCATCTACGACTCCACCAAGTGGACTCTCAAGAACGGTGTCGAAGTATACGTCTATCCTACCGACCTTGCCAAAGACCAGATTCTGTTCAACATCACCATGGACGGTGGTCTGAGCCTTGTTGAGACCGAGGATCTTCCTTCCTTCGACCGCAGCGTCATCAGCCTGTTCCAGAGCAACAGCGGTGTATCCGTATTCCCCGGAACAATGGTCACCAAGATGCTCACAGGCAAGAACCTCAATGTCAACCCTTACATCGACCAGCTCGAGCACGGTATCAACGGCAACTCCACGGTCAAGGATCTCGAAACTGCATTCCAGATTCTCTACCTGATGTTCACAGATCCCCGCTTCGACCAGGATGAATGGGACAACGGCATCGACCAGCTCCGCGCATATCTGCCCAACATGGTGAACCAGCCCAACTACAAGTTCTCCTCAAGGATGCAGGATGTTGTATTCGGACACAACCCCCGCCGCCAGCAGCTTTCACCCGAAAGGCTCGACCAGGCCAGCCTCCAGGTAGTTGAAAAATACTACAGGAAGCTCTTCAAGAGCGCCAAGGGTGCCAAGATGGTCATAGTGGGTGACGTGAACCCGGCAACCCTCCAGCCGCTTGTAGAGAAGTACATCGGCTCACTTCCCAAGAAGGGCAAGGCCCTCAAGTGGATCGACCGCAAAGAATATGTAGCCACCGGCATCATCGAGGACATCTTCACCGTTGACATGCAGACCCCCAAGAGCACCGTTCTCCAGGTCTACAGTGCCGATATGCCTTATTCCTATGAGAAGGATGCAGCCATGGACGCCATCTCCTATATCCTTGACATGAGGTACACTGAATCCCTCCGCGAGGAAGAAGGCGGCACCTATGGTGCAAGCGCCATCACCAGCCTCTCCCGCCGTCCCAAGGCTCAGGGCCTCATCCAGGTATACTTTGACTGCAAACCCGCCCTGTGCGACAGGCTCCGCGAACTCGCCGTCAAGGGCATCCAGGAGCTTGCCCAGAAGGGACCCACCGACGAAGAAGTGAACATGGCAAAGCTCAACCTCCTCAAGAACCTGCCCGAAAGCCGTCAGCGCAACAACTGGTGGCTGAACGGTATCGAGCTCTACCTCACTTATGGTGATGACCGCAACGCCCTCTACGAGGCCGCAATCAACTCCCTCGACAAGGACATCATCAAGGAAACCATCAACGAGGTCCTCTCCGGAGGCAACTTCATCGACTTTGTCATGAAGCCCGCCGCCACCGCCGAGGCCGAATAACAAAAAAAGCTGCGCCAATAGCGCAGCTTTTTATTTACGAAATAATCTCTGGAGCTTAAGCTTCAGAGATTGCTTCGTTAGGGCAGGTTCCTTCGCATGCACCGCAGTCGATGCACTCGTCAGCGTTGATTACGTATGAAGAATCGCCGGCGCTGATAGCACCAACGGGGCAGACATCTGCGCAGGAGCCGCAGGAGACACAAAGGTCAGGATTGATAATTCTAGGCATTGTTGTTTATTTTTGTTGTTATGTGTTTTCCGAGTGCAAATGTAGGCATTAAATTTGATTTTCAAAATAACAGTTAATAACTTTGTCTGCATGAAAATGACGTTTTGTTCAATCATATCGCTTTTTGCACTGCTAACCTGTGGATCCAGGGTAAGCAACAACAATGCCGCAGCTGAAGCGCCTTCAGTTGAAATTGCTGCAGAGGATGCCGTAGTGGAATGGGATACCATGGTCTATGACTTTGGAGACGTGAGCGTAAATGACGGCCCGCTTACGTGCACCTTCACGCTTACGAACAATTCTGACGAGCCCGTTGCCATATATGAAGTTGTATCGTCCTGCGGCTGCACGGGCGTTACATGGACCAAGGCACCTTTAAGGAAAGGCGAAAAAGGAACCATCACCGCTACCTATAAGAATGAGGACGGTCCCATGGCTTTCGACAAAACTCTTACGGTCTATATATCCGGCATCAAAAGACCGGTTGTACTGCGCCTGAGAGGCGTTGTCCATGAAAAGAAGAAATCCCTGAACGAGCTCTACGGCGAGCACCGGATCGAGGATTTCGGTTTGAAAACGAGAAGTTTCGAGGCTCCTGTCCTCAGGCAGGGTCTTCAGGTATCGGCAACCGCAGACGTCGCGAACCTTGGCAGGGCACCCATTAAAATCTCCTTTGCCGATGTAAGCCCGAACCTTTCCGTAAACGTCTCCCCCAACCCCGTTCCAAAGGGTACGAAGGCAACAATCACCTATACAATATCGGCCGACAGGGAACTCTGGGGCAGGAATACATACAGCGCCACGCCCGTAATCAACGGCAAGACGAGCGGGGAATCCCTCACTTTCACTGCCGTCACCCAGGAGAATTTCGCCCTCCTCAGCCCTGATCAGAAGGCCGGTTCCCCCCTTCCAATGTTCACAATGAGCACGTCCAATTTCGGCACCGTCAGGAAGGGGCAGACCATCACCGGAGAATTCACAGTTGAAAACAGGGGAAAGTCCCCCCTGTACTTCTTCAAGGCCGATTCTGAAACCCCTGCCCTTACCGTGTCCCTACCCTCGGACGTGCCGCCCGGGAAATCGGCCCGGCTGACATACAGGCTTGACACATCGGCCCTGCCCTCAGGAGAAAACGTCATAATGATTTCCCTCATCACGAATTCCGCAATGAGGCCCGTCGTAAACATATTTGCAGCTGGAATTCTGGAATAAGGCAGTATTTGAAAATACTGCTTTTTTCATTATATTTGCGAGTTAAAGAAGTGTACTCACATGGCAGAAAAGCTAAACCACACATATAATGACGACTCCATCCAGACCTTGGAATGGAATGAACATATCCGCCGCCGCGCCGGCATGTACATCGGCAGGCTCGGAAACGGAGACCGCCAGGGAGACGGCATTTACGTCCTCCTGAAGGAAATCATCGACAACTCCGTCGATGAATTCTCCATGGGTTTTGGCAAGCGCATCGACATCACTATCGAAGACCGCACCGTAACCGTAAGGGACTACGGGCGCGGAATTCCCCTTAACAAAGTGGTTGACGCAACTTCTAAGCTGAACACCGGCGGCAAGTTCGACGATACGAACTTCAAGAAGTCCGTGGGGATGAACGGTGTCGGCACAAAGGCCGTCAATGCCATGTCCGTCGATTTCTATGTGGCATCTTACAGGGACGGCCAGTGCTCATATGCACATTTCCGCAGGGGAGATCTTCTCGAGGATGCAATCGTCCCTTCCGACGAAAAGGACGGCACCCTAATCCGCTTCACTCCTGACGAGGAGATGTTCAACGACTTCTCCTTCCACATGGAGTTCGTTGAAAGCCTGGTCAAGAACTATTCATATCTCAAGAAGGGGCTCACCCTTGTGCTCAACGGCACTTCCTACAAGAGTGAAAACGGCCTTCTTGACCTCGTGACAGAGAATATGAGCGAAACACCGCTCTACCCTCTCATCCATCTCGAAGGGGAAGACATCGAGATAGTCCTCACCCATGGCAACAGCTACGGTGAAAACATAGCCACCTTCGTAAACGGCCAGAACACCCGTGACGGAGGAACGCACCTTGCCGCATACAGGGAGGCCATAGCAAAGACCTTCAAAGACTTCTACAAGAAGGACTACAAGCCTGAAGATATCCGCCAGGGCATCGTTGGAGCCATCTCCATCCAGATTCAGGAGCCTATCTTCGAAGGCCAGACAAAGACCAAGCTTGGCTCCACATACATGTGGGAAAAACAGGTCAAGCAGCCGGACGGCACCGTCTCCACAGACCGCGGCCCCACTATCCGCACCTTCGTAAACGACTTCGTTACGAAGAACCTGGACAACTATCTCCACATGCACATGGAGATAGTCCCCGTCATCGAGGACAAGATTAAGGCATCCCAGCAGGAAAGGGAAGAAATCGCCGGCGTACAGAAGAAATCCCGCGAACGTGCAAAGAAGACTGCCGTTTACAACCGCAAGCTCAGGGACTGCCGCTTCCATTTCTCAGACACACGCTTTCCAAAGGGTCAGGAAGACCAGAGGGAAAAGACCTCCATCTTCATCACGGAAGGTGACTCTGCAAGCGGAACAATCACCAAGGTGAGAAACGCCAACAACCAGGCCGTTTTCTCCCTCCGTGGAAAGCCCATCAACTGCTTCAAGGAAAGCCGCAAGAAAGTTGCAGAAAATGAAGAGCTCAATCTTCTCATCGCCGCACTTGGCGTAGAGGAAGACCTCGACAACCTAAGATACAACAATATCATCGTCGCAACCGATGCCGATGATGACGGCATGCATATCCGCATGCTCGTCCTCACCTTCATCATGAAGTACTATCCCGAACTTATCAGACGCGGACACGTATTTATCCTCCAGACTCCCCTCTTCAGGGTAAACAACAAGAAAGAAAGGATTTACTGCTATTCTCCTGAAGAAAGGGATGCAGCGGCAAAGAAGCTAAAAACCGGTGTAGAGATCACCCGGTTCAAAGGCCTCGGCGAAATTTCTTCCAATGAGTTCGGAGCCTTTATCGGTGATGACATGCGCCTTGACACAGTAAAACTGGCAGACGAAGAATCCATTTCTGAAATCATGGAGTTCTACATGGGGATCAATACTTACGAACGCCAGCATTTCATCATGGACAATCTGCGCAGCGAAAAGGAACTCGAGGACGTTGATATATAGAATATGGCAAAAATAAAGACTACAGTAAGCCCCGGCTGGGCTAAATTCTGCGGATGGCTTCTCAGGAAAATGGGATGGACAACTGTCGGCGGTCCCATGAAAGAGCCAAAGGCAATTGTACTCGGCGTACCGCATACATCGGTCAGGGATTTTCTGGTGTGCTACCTGTTCTATTCCCAGTTCGGGAAAGTTGCGCACATCATGGTCAAGCAGGAGTTTTTCTGGTGGCCCCTCGGAGCGCTTCTCAAGTCTCTGGGTGCTGTTCCTGTACAGAGGAAAACGGCGGCAGGAACCGTGCGCAGCCTTATAACTGCGATGGAAAATGTACCCGAGTTTCATCTTGCCATTGCGCCAGAGGGTACCAGAAGGCCCACTAAGAATTGGAAATCAGGATACCATTATATAGCAAAAGGTACAGGAGCAACTGTCTATCTGGGTTATTACGACTGGGGACGCAAACGAATCAGCGTAGGCGAACCTTTCGAACTCACAGATGACCCCAAGGCAGACATGCAGCGTATATACGACCACTACCGCCCTATGGGTATCCAGGGATACCACAAAGATAAGTTTATTATTCCATAACAGTCTTTATGGCAGAAAAAAAGAAAAGAATCAAGAGCCCGTACAAGGCTTGGAGAAAGTATAGGGCAAGGGAAGAATACTGCACCACGCTTCACCGGGTGTTTGAGTATTCCACTGCGCACTATGCGAATAAAGTTGCCTACCAGTATGTTGACGGCGGGCAGAAATACACCTATGCCGAATTCAAAATGGCAACCGAACGACTGTCCCAAAGGATGAGCCGCTTCGGCATCCGCCATGGTGACAGGGTGGCTATCTTCTCCCAGAATATGCCGAACTGGGTAGTGGCCTACTTCGCGGCAACCGCTTTCGGACGCGTAGCAGTTCCAATCCTTCCGGACAGTTCAGAGGCAGAACTCACCAATATCCTTAACCATTCGGAGTCAAAGGTTATCTTCATCTCCCAGAGGCTGCTGCCAAAGCTCAGCGAGGAGTGCAAGAAAAAACTCACGCTCATTGTCGATATCGAGACTTTTGAATTCCTTAAGAAAGAGGACGAGGACTTCCGTTGTAACGGCTGGGTAAAGGATCCCACTCCCGACGATCTGGCATGTATCATCTACACATCCGGAACAACCGGCAACGCAAAGGGCGTAATGCTCAGTCACCGCAACCTCACCCACAATCTTGCTGCATCCTTCAAGGCCGAGCCTGCTTTCAAGAAAGACCGCTTCCTGAGTATATTGCCGGCGGCACACGCTTATGAAATGGGCGTTTCCACTATATATTCTTTCTATGTGGGCGCCACATGTTATACGCTTCAGAAGCCGGCGGCCCCGGCCGTTCTCCTTCCTGCAATGAAGAAGGTAAGGCCAACCATTATCTGCTCGGTTCCGCTCATCATTGAAAAGGTCATCAAGAACAGCGTATGGCCAACCATCCAGAAGAGCCGGATACTCAGTTGGATGGATAAACACATGCCATGGCTGCTTCATTATCTTATCGGCAACAAGCTGGTCAAGACTTTTGGAGGCAAACTGACATTCTTCGGAATCGGAGGCGCGAAATTGGACCCCAAGGTTGAACAGTTCCTCAAAGACTGCCACTTCCCTTATGCCGTAGGATACGGTCTTACCGAAACCGCTCCCCTCGTATGCAACGTAATGGTGAAAAAGCCCAAGAGAGTGGGCTCCATCGGGGTTGCATCTTACAAGGTGGAAATCAAGCTGGACAATGTCAATCCCGCCAACGGGGAGGGCGAAATCGTATGCCGCGGAGACAATGTGATGCTCGGTTATTACAAGGATCCGGAGCGCACCCGCACCGTGCTGGACGATGAAGGCTGGTTCCACACATCGGACATTGCAACCGTAGACAAGGACGGCAATTACTATATCAAAGGCCGCCTGAACAGCACCATCCTTGGCCCTTCGGGAGAGAATATCTATCCGGAGGAGATTGAGCAGGTCATTAACAACATCGACGGCGTGGAGGAATCCCTGGTCATAGAACGCGGAGGCAAACTCGTAGCCCTGGTGAAATTTGAAGACAACGTCCTTGACTGGAATCAGGCCAGCGAAGATAAGTTCTTCGAAGAGCTGGAAAAACGCAAGAAAGCCGTTCTGGACTGGGTGAACAAGACTGTCGGCAAGAATTCCCGCATCGGCGAAGTCGACGCCATGAAAGAGCCCTTCGAAAAAACGGCCACCACCAAAATCAGGCGCTTCAAGTACAAGGATGCGCACGGTGACGAACCGGAAAAACCTGAGAAGTAAAAAAATGGTCGGCAATTGCTTGTCGACCATTTTTTAAAATCCGGCAGTGAGATTACTCTGCAACAACGTTGAACTTGAAGGTAGCCTTGATAGCCTTGTAAATCTTTACAGAAGCTTCGTATGCACCGAGTTCCTTTACTTCGTGAGAAAGGATGGTGATGTCCTTCTTGTCGATGTTGAGACCCTTGGCTGCGAGAGCTGCCTCGAGATCCATAGTGGTAACTGAACCATAAAGCTTGCCGTTCTCGGAAACCTTGGCCTTAACCTCGATTTCCTGTGCTGCTACAGTTGCTGCGAGAGCTTCTGCATCGGCAACAAGCTTGGCTTCCTTGTGAGCGCGCTGACGAAGAGTCTCTGCGTGCTGCTTCTTGACGGACTCTGTTGCTACAGTGGCGAAGCCCTGAGGCACCAGATAGTTCATTGCATAACCGGCCTTGACCTTTACGATCTCACCAGCGTAACCGAGGTTGGCTACATCTTTCTTGAGCAAAATTTCCATAAGGCAGATTATTTAAGAAGGTCAGTAACATAGGGAAGAAGAGCGAGGGAGCGGGCACGCTTGATAGCCTGGGCAACCTTGCGCTGGAACTTGAGGGAAGTACCGGTGATGCGGCGGGGAAGAATCTTGCCCTGCTCGTTGAGGAACTTCTTGAGGAACTCAGGATCCTTGTAATCTACATACTTGATACCGGCTTTCTTGAAGCGGCAGTATTTCTTCTTGCGAACCTCCACGGTCGGGGGATTCAGATAGCGGATTTCTTTGTTTTCGTTTGCCATTGTTTTGTCCTCCAATTATTCAGCTGCGGGAGCTTCTTCTGCTGCAGGTGCTGCTGCGGGAGCGGCGGCTGCGGCGTTCTTGTTAGCGCGACGCTTTTCTGCGTATGCAACTGCATCCTTGTCAAGAGCGACGGTGAGGAAGCGGATGATACGTTCGTCACGGTGATACTGGGTTTCGAGAGTGGCAACGAACTGTGAGTCTGCCCTGAACTCGATCAGGTAATAAAAACCTGTGGTCTTGTGCTGAATGGGGTAAGCAAGCTGACGCAGGCCCCAATCTTCCTGGTACACAATCTCGCCACCGTTGTCGGTGATGAGCTTGACGTACTTGGCAACCGCTTCCTTCATCTGGGCATCAGACAAAACGGGAGTTGCAATGAAAACGGTTTCGTACTGGTTAACCATTGTTTGTTGTTTTTTGTTAATAAATAATGTTTTACACACTTTAAAGGAGGTTCTCCTCCCAAAAAGGGTTGCAAAGATAGACATTATTTTCCACAAAAACAAATCCCTTTTTCGGTAATCCGGCGTTTTTTGACATTTGCCGGCAATATCCTGTTTTTCAGCCGCATGACTGTCAAATTATGGAAGCCCTGAAAGCTGTTTTACACACTCCCCTTCCGCTAACTTTGAACTGCAATCTCTGGTCCAGGTAAAGGTCGATTGCCGCCGCCGTGTCATTGCACAAAGCAGGCTGGCTCCGGAAACGGAACCAGCCTGTGTGATAAAGGAAAATGCCCGGAATTACTTCACGGGAACATTCTCGAGAACAGCCTTGAGATACTCCCAGGTGCGGGCAACGGAGGCGATATTTACCTTCTCGTCCGGGCTGTGGGGATACTTGATGGTGGGGCCGATAGAAACCATCTCCCATGCGGGATACTTGGCTCCCATGATGGCGCATTCAAGACCGCCGTGGGTTGCCATCACCTTCATGGGCTCTCCATAGACTTTCTGATACTGTTCCATCATGACCTTGTTCATGGGTGTGTCAAGCTTGGGAGTCCAGCCTGAATAGCCGCCCTTGAACTCTATCTTGTTCGCACCGGCAAGTTCGAAGATGCAGCGGATGCGTTCGGCAAGGTCTGCCTTTGCCGTATCCACGGCGCTTCTCATGAGGCTGTGAACGGTGATATTGCCGTGCTCAGTGCGGACGATAGCCATGTTGATGGAAGTTTCGGTAAGGCCTTCCATAGTCCTGGACATGCGGATTACACCTGAAGGACAGGCAATCATGGCCTTTATGGCCCTCAGCATCACAGAAGACTGGATATATTTGGGAGCAGCTTCGATTTCGTCAACGTAAAGGGCTGCAGAAGGATCTGACTCCTTGTATTCAGCCTTGACCTCGGCAAAGATGTTGTCAATCATGGTGCGCACGGCAGCGATATTGTCTGCAGGGACGAGGATATCGGCAACAGCTTCGAAAGGAATGGCATTGCGGAGGCTGCCGCCGGTGAAATTCACCACTTTTACGCCGAAGATCTCCATTGCTGGAAGGAGAATGCGGGCCATGACCTTGTTGGCATTCGCCCTGTAAAGGGAAATATCCATTCCGGAGTGTCCTCCCTGCAGACCCTTCACGCTTATCCTGAGGCTCTTGTGGCCGGCAGGCGTCTTATATTTCAGATATTTGAACGATGCCGATGCATCCAGACCCCCGGCGCATCCGACGCAAAGTTCACCTTCCTCCTCGGAGTCAAGGTTCATGAGAATGTCACCCTTGAGTACTCCGGGCTTCAGGCAGTTGGCTCCGGTCATGCCGGTTTCCTCGTCATAGGTCACAAGAACCTCTACGGGGCCATGCTTTACGCTCTTGTCTTCCAGGACAGAAAGACCCATGGCAACGCCGATACCGTTGTCTGCGCCAAGGGTGGTACGGTCTGCTGTCACCCATTCGCCGTCAACATAGGCCTTGATGGGGTCCGTGAGGAAGTTATGGTCTGAATCGGAAGTCTTCTGGGGGACCATGTCCATATGGCCCTGGAGGATGACTCCCTTGCGGTTCTCAAAACCGGGAGTGGCGGGAACACGGATGATGATATTTCCGGTGTCGTCCTTGATTGTTTCAAAACCGTGTGAGACGCCCCAGTTGTAAAGGTACTCAATCACTTTACCCTCATGCTTGGAGGGCCTTGGAATCTGGGTGAGTGCGTAGAAATTGTTCCACACCACCTGGGGCTGAAGGTCTTTGATACTCATAGTGTTATTTTTTGGTTTATTGGTTTACGGGCATTTCGCTTTCCCTGCCCAGCTGATAAACGGGAACACGTGTTTCCATGATGGGATTTCCGTCTTCAAGTATTCTCAGACGGCATATTGCAGGTATGCGATAATGTATGGTATATGTCCTGTCACTTCTCTTTTTGGCTTCCTGTCCCTGTGATGCTTCAGTTCTCACATCCGGAACGGAAACGGGAGTGAATTCCAGTTCATAGGGCTTGGACTTGCCGCGGGCTTCACGGGTGAGAGAACCGTCCTCGGCAAGATAGAATGCGGTATAGCGGTTTGTCCGCGCCGTGGCCGATGGCAGGACCTCGAAACTTGCGGTGAACTCTCTTGCGACTGAATAGCCGGTGAACATCCTGAGATACTCCTCTTCCACCTTTGTGAGTTCACCAAGGGCGGCAGCCATGGACTCTCCGCTGTAGGAGGCGTCAGTGTTGCCGGTTGCTATGTTGAATCTTTCCTCCCTTGCCCTCAGAATCATTTCTGCAGCCGCAGCCGCCTTGTCTTCAAGTGTCTTCGCCACCGTCACTACACTTTCCACGGGATAGCGGACATCGGCAGTGTCTGTCTTCACCGTGCGGTATGTGATGTGCTTTTCCTGCTTGGTGGGCCCGGTAATGCCTGCGGTGGAAAAATCTGCCGACACTTCAGGGACGAAACGCCACTGCGTGCTGCCGGCCTTGTCAGAGAAGGAAACGAGTCCCTGGGCCGACATTTCCATCATCACGCTGCTTGCTGAAGGGCAGCTGTAACGCGGGGTATAAGGATCGGCCTCTACTTTGGGGACAATCCTGATTTCCTTGATATACGTATCCTTGACGTCCATGGCAGGGACGTTCATGTTGAGCATCTCCCTGGCGTACTGGGAATACGGGCCGGCAAAATGTATGTTCTGCACGGCGGTAACTTCCACCGTAAATGAAGAGAAAGGAAGCGAATAAGTCACTTCCTGCGCGCTCAGAGATGCACAAAGCGTGAGAATGGATATGGCAACGGTAATTCTTCTCATAGTTCTATTTCCATCTTTTGTGAGTCCAGAGGTAGTTCCAGGGCTGTTCGCGCAGGTCTTCCTCAAGGAGTTTGTAGTACTGTGTCATGATATCGGAAACCGTAGACTCCGAAGCATTCTCTGCGATAGGGACCACCGTCATGGAGTAGCCGCCTTCAGGACGGGTACGGTACCTCAGGTACACTGCCGACATGCCCATCTTCACTGCAAGACCTGCGGCCGCACTCATCGAATAAGTGTCCTGGTGCATGAAGTTGATTTTCATGTCTCCGGCTCCATGCTTATAGGGATACTGGTCCGTAATGAAAACATAAACCATCTTTGCGGTCCTGTTTGAAAGAACGTGACGGAGTATATGGTTGAAGTCTATATAGCCGTTGAAAACGGTATCCATGATAGGGGCTAAACGGTTATTTGCCGTAAACGCATCCCAGAATGCACTTGCAAGCGGCACATAAGCTACGCTCACTTCAGAAGGATCCAGATCCAGAGGCTCGCCGTACGAATACTGCTTGACTCCGGCGATGAGTTCCCAGTTGCCTGCGTGGTTCTGCATCACCATCATCTGCGGATTGGCCTTGATGAGCCGGTTGAACTCTTCCGGATTGGTGAACTCCACAATGTGGCTCTTTTCAAGACGCCTGCGGCCTCTGTCACCGCGGCATGAGCCGAACCATATCATTTCAGAAAAGACCGTGGCGAAATGAAGATAAAACCGCTTTTCAATGCGCTTTATCTCACCGTAAGATTTTTCCGGAAAACTGCGGGCAAGATTCGTGTACACCACGTCTACGCGGTAATGCAGCACTCCCCTGAATATCCAGGCCAGAATGCGGGCCAGAAAGCGGTGATATTTAAGCGGAAGCAGACCATGCAGGCGTATGAGGCCTTCCAGGATGCCGATTCCGGCGGTTTTTTTCTTTTTCATTTCAATTACAAATATAAACAAAATTATTATCTTTGTAAGACTTGAATTTACTAAAATCTTAATTATATGTTTAAAGGACAACCTAAAGGACTGTTTGCTCTTGCACTCGCCAATACAGGCGAACGCTTCGGCTACTACACCATGATTGCAGTTTTCGCCCTGTTCCTCAGAGCCAACTTCGGCCTCTCTGCAGGAACAGCCGGAACCATTTACAGCTCATTCCTCATGCTGGTATACTTCTTCCCCCTCATCGGAGGCATCCTTGCCGACAAGTTCGGCTTCGGGAAAATGGTTACCACGGGAATCATCGTAATGTTCCTTGGCTATCTGCTTCTTTCAATTCCTCTTGGCAGCGGTACGGTAGCCCTCGTAGGCATGTTGGCGGCACTGGTCCTTATTGGATTCGGAACCGGTCTTTTCAAAGGCAACCTCCAGGTTATGGTAGGCGACCTCTACAATGAACCCCAGTACGCAGCAAAGCGCGATTCCGGTTTCTCCCTGTTCTATATGGCTATCAATATCGGCGCCCTGTTCGCCCCTACCGCCGCCATCAAGATCCGTGAATGGGCAATGACCCTTGGATTCGACGGCAACTCGGCATATCATTTCTCCTTCGCCGTAGCTTGCGCTTCCCTCATCGTTTCCATCGCCATCTACTACGCTTTCAGAGGCTGGTTCAAGCACGTTGAAGGCGGCACCAAGAAGGGCGAGAAAGCCGCTGTGGTGGACACTCTCACCCCCGAACAGACCAAAAAGCGCATGGTGGCGCTGTTCCTGGTATTTGCAGTTGTCATCTTCTTCTGGATGTCTTTCCACCAGAACGGTCTCACCCTCACCTATTTTGCCGATGAATTCACAGAGCGCAGCGCAGAAGGCATCGCTTCCATGCCGTTCAATGTATGGAACCTTGTCGCCGTTATCGCTATTGTATACGCCCTGTTCTCCATCTTCGACAAGGAAGCCTCCAAGAAGGGTAAATGGATCGGCGTTGGCGTAGTTATTCTCGCCGTTGCCTTCCTCGTATGGCAGTACTCCCGCCTCAGCGGCTCCATCGAAATCAGCGCTCCTATCTTCCAGCACTTCAACCCGTTCTACGTGGTAGCCCTCACCCCTGTTTCAATGGCCATCTTCGGCGCTCTTGCAAACAAGGGCAAAGAGCCTTCTGCACCCCGTAAAATCGCATACGGCATGCTCGTTGCCGCCATCGCCTTCGGCCTTATGGCATTTGCATCCATCGGCCTCAATACCCCCGATGCACAGGCAGCCGCCCGCGAAGCCGGACTTCCCGAAACCCTCGTTTCTCCCTACTGGCTCATCAGCGTCTACCTCATCCTCACTTTCGGCGAGCTTCTCCTGAGCCCTATGGGCATTTCCTTCGTTTCCAAGGTTGCTCCTCCCAAGTACAAGGGTATGATGATGGGTATGTGGTTCGTTGCCACCGCCCTCGGAAACTTCCTGGTCCAGGTTGGCGGACACCTCTGGGGCGGTCTTCCCCTCTGGGTCGTATGGGCAGTATTCCTTGGCGTCTGCGTCATCTCTGCAATCTTCATGTTCTCCATGATGAAGAAACTTGAAGCGGCGACCGAATAAGTGCCAAGACTATACATTATATCAGGCTGCAACGGCTCCGGGAAAACTACAGCATCATATGCTCTTCTCCCGGAGCTGCTTGATTGCAGCGAGTTTGTGAACTCGGACGAGTTTGCAAAGCATCTTTCGCCCTTCGCTCCCGAAGGAGCCGCCATCACCGCAAGCCGCCTCATGCTCAAGAAAGTCAAGTACCTCTTCGAAAGGAGGGAAGATTTCTGCATCGAGACAACCCTTGCAACCCGTTCACTCCTTAAAATGGTGCGCACCGCCCAGCAGCAGGGATATCATGTCACGGTTCTCTACTTCTGGCTCAACAGCCCGGAACTTGCGATTGAAAGGGTTGCAAACAGGGTTCTTGCCGGAGGGCACGACATACCGGAAGAAACCGTAAGGCGAAGGTACATCGTAGGACTCAACTACCTGTTCCACGACTACATGAAGGAATGCGACAAGTGGATTCTTGCCGACAATTCCAACCCTCCCTTTGAAATCATCGCAGAGGGGACGAAGAAGGGCCTGATGATACTCGACATGGAGCGCTACAACACCATACGTTCCCTTATCGGAGAGACTGAAGAACCGCAGCGCACCGTACAGAACGTTACCGAAGAAATAGTGAAGGAACTCAGCAAGGCTCCCCTTGCCCATGACGGAGTTCCGTTTTCAGGGAATGATATACAGTAAACAGTACTATCTTGATGTCTTCAAAGTTGACACCGCCACCCTTGACCGCCTTGTACAGGAAGGCATTTCAAGCGGCGGCAGCTACTGCGACATCTTTTTCGAAAACACATCCTACGGCAGTCTGCTTCTAAGGGACGGCGCCGTCACTTCCGGGGGCAACCATATAGATTACGGCGTCGGAATCCGCGTCCTGTCCGGAGAAAAAACGGGCTACGCCTATTCTGAAAGCACATCCTATGCCGATATGCTCGCCTGCGCCAAAGCCGCAGCAAGGATTGCCGACTCCCCTTCCGACGTGAGTCCCTACGGAACGGGCAGCCCCTCACGCGGAGAACCCAACCCCGATGCCGACCGCTACCCCATGAGAACCCCGTGGGGAGACCTCCGCATGGACAGTTACCTGCCCTTTCTGAGAAGTCTGGAAGCAAAGATCCGTGAAAAGGACAGCCGAATCATCAAGATTACGGTTTCACTGGCCTTCCAGGTGAGCGACATACTCATGTACAACTCTTCCCGCGAACTCAAATGGGACACCCGCCCCATGGGCAGCGTATCGGCAACCGTGGTCTTCTCCCAGAACGGAAAGGTAGAGAACAAGTCCACTTCCAGGAGTTTCCGCACCGGCGCAGAAATGCTTTCCGATTCCCTTGCCGATGAGATAGCGGCAGAGGTCGTCAAAGGCATCGACAGCCGCTTTGAGGCCATCCGTCCCAATGGCGGAAGAATGCCTGTAGTGATGGGTGCAGGCGCATCCGGCATCCTCCTCCACGAAGCCATGGGCCACGCATTCGAGGCCGATTTCAACCGCAAGGGCACATCCATCTTCTCCGACAAGATGGGACAGCGCGTCTGTCCCTCCGGAATCAACATCATCGACGATGCCACCATCCCCGGCGCCCGCGGTTCCCTCAATTACGATGACGAAGGCATCCCCGGCCAAAAGACATATATGGTAGAGGACGGCATCCTCACCTCATATCTGCATGACCGGATCAGCGCAGCCCATTACGGCGTAAAATCTACCGGCAACGGCCGCCGGGAAAGTTTCCGCTATGCCCCTCTCCCCCGCATGCGCACAACCTACATGGAAAGCGGCACCGCCCGTGCAGAAGACCTCATCTCCTCCGTAAAGAAAGGCATCTATGTCGATGAGTTCTCAAACGGCCAGGTAAAAATCGGCGAGGGCGATTTCACCTTCTTCGTAAAATCCGGATTCCTCATCGAAAACGGCCGCCTGACTTCTCCGGTGAAGGATATCAACATAATCGGCAACGGACCGCGCGCCCTTGCCGACATTGAGGGCGTGGCCGATGACCTTGCCATCGACCCAGGCGCCTGGACTTGCGGAAAAGAGCAGAGCGTTCCCGTGTCCTGCGGTATACCAACCGTCCTCGTTCGTGAACTTACAGTAGGAGGTGTGAAATGAGACTGACCGACAACGAAATTGCTATTGCAGAGTTTTGCCGGGATTATGCACTGCAAAACGGCGCAGACAAAGTCAGGATAACCCTGTCAAAGAGCCTTATGGACCTTACGGGCATCCTTAACGGAGAAATAGACAAGACCGCACGGGCACTTGACAGGAGCATACAGATTGCCCTGTTTGCCGACGGCCGCTTCGGCACTTTCTCCTCCAACCGGCTTGACGAAGACGGGCTCAAGGATTTCATCCTGAAGGCCATATCAACCGTCAAAATGCTTGAGGCAGACCCGTTTCGCACCCTTCCTTCCCCTGAGCGTCTCGCCAAAGATGCCGTAACAGGTAACGAACTTGAGCTGTTTGACCCGCACTATGATGAAATAGAATCATCGTGGAGAAGGGATTTCTCGCTTGGAACCTCCATCTGGAACAGGAAGGAAAGCATTGAGAACGGATTCACTGTAATTGCAGAGGAAGGAGAGTATTCCGACAGCGTCTTTGACTCCCTTACAATTGATTCCCAGGGGCTATATGCCCGCCATATGGAAACCTCTTTCGAGATAGGATACGAAGTCACGGTTGAAGACAGGGATGGCAACCGCTATTCATCATACTGGTGGGATGCGAGCCCGCTTCTTAAGGATCTGAAAGCTGCCGACTGCGCCGAAAAGGCCGCCCGGAGGGCTGCAGCACAGATCGGCCCTGAAAGCACACGCAGCGGGAAGTATACCGTCGTCGTAGATGCGGAATGCGCATCAAAGCTCCTGACTCCGGTACTTAACGCACTTGGAGGATATGCCCTCCAGCAGAAGAACTCCTTCATGGACGGTACTATCGGCAAAAAGGTTTTTCCGGAAGTGCTCGACATCTGGGACTGCCCGCGCGAAAAAGGACAGACCGGGTCCCGCTTTTTCGACAGTGAGGGTGTAATGACAAAAAAGGCTCCCATAATCGAAAAAGGTGTCGTCAGGCAGTATTTTCTCAATACATACGTTGCCGCAAAAATGTCGTTGGAACCCACCGTGGAGGACGCTACGCGTGTCGTCGTAACCCCCGTCGGAGGCTTCAAGGATGCCATGGATCTTCTTTCAGGAATGAAGGACTGCATATACATTACAGGCTTCAACGGAGGCAATTCAAACACATCCACGGGCAATTTCTCATACGGCATTGAGGGTTTTCTGGTAAAGGGCGGGAAGATTGTATGCCCGCTCAGGGAAATGCTCATGACGGGAGATTTCATAACCCTCTGGAACAATCTTGTCGCCACTGCCGATGATGCCCGTCCCTGCATGTCCAAATTAATTCCTACCTTAGCGTTTGGGAACGTTGACATAAGTGCATGAAAACCGCCGTCGTCATACTGAATTACAATACCAGGGACTACCTCAGGAAGTTCCTCCCTCCCCTTTTGGATTCGATAAGGGACAAGGATGCGGAAATCATCGTGGCCGACAACGCCTCCAAGGACGGATCGGCAGAGATGATGAAAGCGGAATTCCCCTCGGTGAGACTCATTGAACTGGATACCAACTACGGCTTCACAGGTGGCTACAACCGCGCCCTAAAAGGCCTTGAGGCCGATTATTACGTCCTTATCAATTCCGACATCGAAGTTCCCGCAAACTGGCTGACGCCTCTTGTTGAATGGATGGATTCACACCCTCAATGCGGCGCCTGCGGGCCCAAACTCATATCCTGGAACGACCGTTCATCATTCGAATATGCCGGGGCTGCTGGAGGTTACATCGACCGCTATGGCTATCCCTTCTGCAGGGGGCGCATCATGCAGAAACTGGAGAAGGACAACGGGCAGTATGACACCCCGGAAAATGTCCTGTGGTGCAGCGGCGCCTGCCTTCTTGTAAGGAGTTCCGTATGGAACGAACTTGGCGGGCTTGACGAGCGTTTCTTTGCGCATATGGAAGAGATAGACCTCTGCTGGAGGATGCAGTTAAGGGGCTGGAAAGTGACCAACGTCCCGTCGTCGGAAGTTTACCATATCGGCGGCGGAACCCTACCCAACGAATCCCCGTTCAAGCTGAGGCTCAATTTCAGGAACAACCTCCTTCTGCTCGAAAACAATCTACCCGCAACTTTTGCCGCAGTGGGATCCAAGTATCCACGGAGCAGGACTAAACGACGCATTTTCGTGCGTATGCTTCTGGACGGCTGCAGCGCTGCAGTATATCTGCTTAAAGGCAAATGGAGTTTCTTTAAGGCCGTCATCGACGCGCACGAGGAGTATAGGAAACTCCGTATAGAGGGACGTATACAGGACAGCCCCTCCGTTCCGGAAGGGCTATATAATGGATGGATAGTACCTAAAGGGCTGTTCTGATTCCTTAAGGACGGGTGAAGCCATCACGTTCGCAGAGCTTGGAAATGGTCTTGATGCGGGTTGCCGTGTCGGGATGGGTGGAGAACAGGCTGCTCACAGGGCCCATCACAGAGGAGCCGCCGGATACCTGCTGGAGCTTCTCGAAAGCCTCTACCATAACCCAGGGATTGCGCTTTGAGGCCACAAGGAACTCATAGCTGAACTCATCGGCCTGGGATTCCTGCTTCTTGGAGAAATGATTGTTGATCATGGTCTGGCCGATGGCGCCAAGCTGTGAATCGGTAAGGACAGCGACCTTGTCAGAAGTGGCGGCAAGACCTTCGAAAGCGGCGCTGGTGAGCATGCTGTTACGCATCTGGTTGTATGTGTGCTTGAGAGCCACATGGCCGATTTCGTGGGCTATTACGGAGAGGAGCTGCTCGTCGTTCATGACATCCATGATACCGGTGTAAACGCGCACTGAGCCGTCAGCACACGCAAAGGCATTCACTTCACTGTCCTGGTAGACCTTGTAGTTGAGCTGGATGTCGCCAACCTGGGTAAGCTTGGATGTAAGGTTTCTAAGGCGCTTGGTATATGCATTTGTTTCCGGAAGCACCTTGCTTTGTGCATCAAGCTGCGTGATATACTGCTGTACATATGAAATCACGTCCGATTCCGGCAAAGTCAGAGCCTGGGTGGCGTATGCTGCGCCCTGCATCAGGCGGGTTGTGTTGAGGCTTCCGCAGGAAGCAAGCAGCAAGGAGACTGCAACAAGAGTGAGAAATCGTTTCATCATATTTATTGTTTCCCAAATATACAAATAATTTCGTATATTGTGACAAAATTTAAAATGAACTTTATGGGTACCAGAATTCCGGTCCTTATAGCGGCCTTCTTTTTGACTCTTCCCGTGCAAGCCGCCAAACTCGTTGATGCAAAAGTACTTGACAAGGATTATATAGTCCTCCAGTTTCGAGACGGAGAAGTCCGTTACAGGGATACCGGCAAAGGGCGCAGCGCCTATCTTGGTCACACATTCGTAGAAGGTGACGACACTCTCAAGACCTTCCTGCCCCGCTTCAACACGGAGACAAGCGCCGGGGAATGGCTGATATGGTCCCGGGATGACAAACGGCAAAACAAGGTCACCGCAATCTACCGCAAGTCCAAGCCCATGAATACTGACCACAGCCTCACAAGTGAACTTGACCACTGGATCTTCCTCAGGCTTGAAAGCCCCATGAAACAGGGCTGTACATATACGGTCGGAATTCCCACCCGAAGCGGATCGGACAAATTATCGGCCGATGTAACCTTCGATATATGGAGCTCCCAGTCCGAGGCAATACACGTCAATATCCTGGGCTATGCCGCCAGCGAAAAAACAAAGGCGGCAGACCTTTATTACTGGCTTGGAGACGGCGGCCAAAGGGACTACAGGGCCTTTGAAGGCAAGAAAGTCTGGCTCTACAACGTCGGAACCGGCAGCAAGCAGCAGGTTGGAAAGGTAAAGTTCTGGAAGAAGGCATCAGAGTGCTCAAAAGAGGCCGGCGGGAAAAACCTAACCGGCAGTGATGTCTGGAATCTGGATTTCAATGCGGGGGTCGAAGGCGCATACCGCCTGGTAGTTGAAGGGGTAGGGTGCAGCATGGACTTCGAGATCAGAAAGGACATGTATCTGGAACCTTACAAGTACAGTGTGCTCGGGTATTATTACATGCGCCTTGGCGAGCCCGTCAGCAGCGGTCTCACACCACGTCAGCCCATGTTCATTCCGGAAGAGAATCCCAACGGATTCACGGTATATAAGACAGACCTTCACCCCTGGCATCCTGACTGGAGAAAGCTACGCGGCGACGTATGGGACGAACCCCATTTCAAGGATCTCCATCAGAGTGCCTTCTGGGATCACCGCCTGCCCGGAAATCCGGTGAACACCGAAGTAAAGGGCGGTCACTCGGACGCCATGGACTGGGACCGTCACCTTGCCCACGTGAGCAATATTTACGACATGCTCCTCCCCTACATCCTCTCCGAAGGTCGCCTCGGCGAGGACGACCTTGGAATCAGGGAAAGTGGGAACGGCATCCCGGACCTTATTGACGAAGCCAGGAACGAGGTTGATTTCTTTCTCAGCATCCGCGACGGAGAAGCCTATTCCCAGGGCGTCACGAATCCGGACAGGAACTGGAGCGTCATGTTCCAGGCAGGCTGTACAACCATGGCGGCATGGGCCAATTCCGCAAACTGCGCAATCCTTGCTTATGCGTTCAGGCTTGCAGGCAACAAACAGCTGGAGAACTATTACAGGGACGAAGCCGCCAAGGCCTTTGACTTCGCGTCAAGACAGGAGAACCTTCAGCTTGACGACATGCAGGGCATAGGCCTTGAGTCCATGCGTGGAAGGGATTTCAAACAGATGGCCGCAGCTTTTCTGTATAACATAACCGGAGAGACCAAGTGGGAAGACATTGCGAAGGAAGAGAGCGCTATAAAGGGTAAGGATGACGACAGGATCCTTCTCCGGGGCCGTAACGGCCACTGCCAGATCTGGGGGGTCGCCGCATATCTTGCCTGCCCCTGGGAACGTCATTACCCGGTACTCTATGACAATATGGTAAAAGCCTTGACAAGGGAAGTGAAAGAAGACCATCTTTCACCTTCACTTGAGAGGCCCTCAAGGCGCGCCGCTGACGATGCCCGCTGGATAACATCCGAAAACCTCCAGAGGGCTGTCATGCTGCATTACTGCACCAAGGATAAGGCCCTAAAGCGGCAACTCGAGGCTGCAATGTACACGGAGGCCGGCTGGTGCCTTGGCCGAAACCCCGGTAATATCGTGGAGATGACAGGCCTTGGCCAAAGGCACATCACGGACTGCTATTCTACCGGCAGGAACGACGGCCTTCCGGGCACCCATCCTGGCCAGACGCCTTTCAACGGCACTGAAACATGGTCCCAGGGCGACGGTGGCGATGCCAGGATAATACTTCGTTATTGCTATCCGGATTGGTGGAACGGCGGCTGGCCCCGCCAGGAGTCCTTCTTCAACCAGCGCTACTTCTGGGTGAACGGTGAGTTTACCCCCCGTGAAACAATGAGAGGCAAGCTGGCACTCGTAGCATATCTGTATGGGATAAGGCCCTAAATACAATAAAAAATGAAACGACTGATTCCAATTCTCATGCTTGCAGCTGCCTGCAGCCATAATCCTGTAGTTACCGTAGAAGGCGGTAAGATTCAGGGAACCGTCAAGGACGTGGTTGTTGCTTTCAAGGGCATTCCCTTTGCCGCTCCACCGGTTGGAGAATTCCGCTGGAAGGCACCGCAGCCCGTTGTACCGTGGGCTGGCGTACGCGTATGCGACCACTTCGGCGCTCCTTCATGGCAGCCCAACCACGTTCCTACTGACGGTTACATGCACGAGTTCTTCTTTGACGGAGATCCTGAGTTCAGTGAGGACTGCCTCTACCTGAATGTATGGGCACCTGAGAAGGGAGAGAACCTTCCAGTAACGTTGTGGATTCACGGCGGCGCATTCTCATACGGCTGGGGCTTCGAGCCTGAAATGGACGGCGAGGAATGGGCAAAGCACGGCGGAATCCTGGTCAGCTTCAATTATCGGCTTGGATTACTTGGCTTCCTTGCACATCCGCTCCTGAGTGAAGAGAATCCGGAGGGTACTTCAGGCAACTACGGCCTCCTGGATATGATTGCCGCACTGAAATGGGTGAAGAATAATATATCGGCCTTTGGAGGAGATTCTTCCAAGATTACCATTATGGGCCAAAGCGCCGGCGCCATGGGCGTTAAAGACCTTGTCACCTCTCCCCTGTCCAAGGACCTTATGGCTGGTGCCATCATCCAGAGCGGCGGCGGAATCATGGAAAGGTCCATTCTTGGGGACTTCTCCCTTAAAGATGCTGAGGCCCTCTGGAAAGACGTCATGGTCTGGGCTGGATACACTACTCTTGAGGAAATGCGCAGCATTAAGCCCCAGGACCTCCTGAACATATCCAGACTTTACTCCGAGGCCACCGGCAAATACCCTGGTTTCCCTGCCCCTGTGGTGGACGGAATCGTCCTTCCCGAGACCTTCGACCGCGCTTCCCTGGAAGGCCGCATCGCCAATGTGCCGTACATGATCGGCTTCACTCTTGATGACATGGGAGGCCTTGACAGTGGCATTGAACGCTTCTGCGCCGTGCGTGAACAGGCCGGAACGCCCGCCTACGCCTACCAGTTTGCCCGCCGCCTTCCTGACGACGGTCGTCCCGGCATCCTCACAGGCGCCTTCCACTCATCGGAACTCTGGTACATGTTCAAGAGCCTCCGCTTAAGCTGGCGTCCCTTCACCCCTGGCGACTACGCCCTCTCAGAGGATATGATCACCGCCTGGACCACCTTCGCCGCCACAGGCAACCCCTCCTGGCCCCCCTTCACAGCAGAGTATCCATCTTTCATGATCTTTAAACTTGATTCCAAGGATGCAGTAGCTTCTGCCATGGGCACTCCGCTGGAACCGTAAAACAGGAGCTGGTCTCTGCCGAATGGCACATTTATCCCCGGGCTATTTGACCTGGGGATAAATGATTATAAGCCTAGAGATCAATTGATTCCTCCACGGACTTAAAGGGCCGGGAGTAGGTAATCCCAGATGAGATTCAGTTCCTGACCCATATTATGGATGTGGGCGGTCGTAACTATAACGGCATCTTTGTCCGGGATCACTATGATATACTGGCCTTTGGCGCCGTCAGCGCGGAAGGCATTGTGGCGGCAGCGCCACATCTGGTAGCCATAGCCTTGGAGCCAGTCGCTCTTTTCAGGGTCAAAGTATGCACGCATGGGGTTGTTAACATCGTCCTGAATGGCCTTGACCTGCATTTCATTGAGGCCGGCGCCAACTGAAGGGACCTGGTTGGCGGACATTTCGGAGACCCAATCGGCAGGTATTACCTGTTTGCCGCTGAACTTGCCGCCGTTAAGCAGGCAGAGACCCATTCTGGCAAGGTCTTCCGTATGTAGATACAGGCCCCAGCCGCCGGTGTTGATGCCTTGAGGACTCTCCTGCCAGAAAGGCTTTTCTATGCCCAGAGGCTGCCAGAGGCGGGTGTCAAGATAGTCTACAACCTTCTCACCTGTCACCTTCTGCACGGCAGCGGAGAGAATATATGTACCCAAGCTGTTGTAGCAATAGCACGTGCCAGGGTCAAACTCAATGGGCCATTCCATGAAGGCTTGTACCCAGTCTGCGTCATTTACTCTTATGGTATGAGTTGGATCCTTGCCGTGACCGCAGTTCATAGTGAGAAGGTTGCGAATTGTGATGTCTGCAAGCCTCTCCTGAGGGTTTTCTGGCACGCTTTCAGGGAAAATATCAACAATCTTGTCTTCCAAAGACAGAAGGCCTTCATGGATTGCAAAGCCAACAGCCGTGGAAGTGAATGTCTTAGACACCGAGTTCATTATATGAGCCGTGTCCGGAGCAATCTGCTTCTCCTCCAGCACTTTCCCATGCTGCAAAACCATCACACTGTGAAGGTCCTCTGCGCTGTCTGCAACAGCCTGAAGATATGATGCAAAGGCTTCATCAAGAGCCGCAGAAGCCTTCCCGCGCGGCAACTTGCCGCTTTCCTGACCGCATGAAAACGCAACCATAACAGCGACAGATAAAAGTAATACAGTATTTCTCATGCTGTAAAGATACATAATTTTCCGCGTTTGAAGCTAGTACTTGATAAAAAACCAGTTAAATAATTGCACATGGGCGATTTTGGACAGGGTCTAAACATGGAGAATAAATGACTTGGCGAATGCCGGGTCATTTTTTTGCTGAAAAATTATTACATTTGCAAAATACATCAGACAGGAAGAAATGAGAATTATTATTGAAGGCGCCGGTCAGGTGGGATCCCACCTCGCAAAGATGCTCTCGGCCGAAGGCAGCGAGGTCACCGTCATCGACCATGACCCCGGAAGAATCCGCTCCCTGAGCTCTTCCGCCGATGTTTCCACTATCGTAGGCGGTCCCTCCTCCATTGCAAGCCTCAAGGAAGCAGGCTGCGCCGGCGCCGACCTTTTCATCGGCGTAAATCCCGGCGGTTCCCAGAGCACCAACATCGTAAGCGCCCTTCTGGCAAAAAAGCTTGGCACCAAGAGGGTTGTAGCCAGGGTAGACGACGAGCATTTCCTCTCCCCGGAAAACAAGATTCTCTTCAAGGACATGGGCCTTGACATGCTCTTCTTCCCCGAAAAGATAGCCAGCGACGAGATAGTGGACACACTGCGTCACAATGCTTCTACAGAATCCATGGATTTCGCCCGCGGGAAACTTCAGATGGCCGTTTTCAAGCTTGATGATGACTCCCCTCTCCTTGGAATGAACGTAGCCGAGTTCCATCATACGGTAACCAGTACCAATCAGACGTCGGCATTCAGGATAGTAGCCCTTTCACGTGAAAGGAAGACCATTATTCCCAAATCCGACACGTCCTTCAAATACGGAGACTATCTTTACATCATAGCCCTTCGCGACGGCATGCCGAACCTTCTGAAGTATCTTGGGAAGGACCAGGTAAATATAAGACGCATCATGATAATGGGAGGTTCCGAGATTGCGCAAATGGTGGCAGAACGCCTCTCCTCAGCCGGACTGGATGAGGTAAAAATCATCGAGTCAGACCCTGTCCACAGCCGTGAATTGTCCGAACAGCTCCCGGAATCCATAAACGTCGCTACCGGAGATGTCAGGAACACTGATTTCCTCATGGAAGAAGACCTCCTGGGATACCAGGCAGTCCTTGCCGTCACGGGAAATGACGAGCTCAACATTCTGGCCTGCGTTGCCGCCAAGAAGCTTGGCGTGCCGCGCGTAATAGCGCAGGTGGAAAACCTCGAATACATCCATCTTGCAGAGGAAATGGGCGTAGACTCCGTTGTGAACAAGAAACTCATCACAGCCAGCCGGATCTTTAAGTTCACCTTGTCTGACAAGGTAAGAAGCGTACGGTATATGGGCGGCACTCAGGCCGAGATCCTTGAGTATACCGCAGCGCCGGGTTCAAAGATAACCAAAGGCACCTTGAAGGAAATTGTGCTCCCGGACAATACCATCATTGGCGGAGTCATCCGTGGAGGAGAGAGCTTCATAGCTGTAGGACACACCCACATAGAACCATACGACAGGGTCGCAGTCTTCGCCCTCCCTGATTCAGTAAAAGAAATAGATAAATTTTTCAGATAAGATATGAGCATTCAATCGGAGAATATTCAAAAACTGGTAGAAAGAAGGGAGAAGGCCCGCCTTGGCGGCGGCCCCAAGAGAATTGAAGCCCAGCATGCCAAAGGCAAGAAAACGGCAAGGGAGCGTCTTGAACTGCTCCTTGATCCGGGTTCTTTCGAGGAAACCGACATGTTCCTCCAGCACCGCTGCACCAACTTTGGCATGGATGCATCCCACCCCGACGGAGACGGCGTCGTAACCGGTTTCGGCACCATCGACGGACGTCTTGTGTATGTGTACGCACAAGATTTCACCGTAAGCGGCGGCTCCCTCTCAAAGACCATGAGCGAGAAGATCTGCAAAATACAGGATATGGCACTCCGCGCAGGTGCACCCTGCATCGCCCTTAACGATTCCGGCGGCGCCCGTATCCAGGAAGGCATTGACGCCCTTGCCGGTTACGGAGAGATATTCGAGCGCAACATTCTTTCTTCGGGTGTGATCCCCCAGATAAGCGGGATTTTCGGTCCCTGCGCAGGCGGTGCAGTCTATTCCCCCGCCCTCACGGACTTCACCCTCATGGTTAAGAACTCCTCCTACATGTTTCTTACCGGTCCCGCAGTTGTAAAGAGCGTTACCGGTGAGGTTGTAGACCAGGAAGAGCTTGGCGGCGCATCAGTTCACGCCTCCAAGAGCGGTGTAGCACATTTTGCCGCAGAAAGCGAGGAAGACGGCATCAATACCATCAAGAAGCTCCTCAGCTTCCTCCCGCAGAACAATATGGAGACCGCCCCCGAAAAGCCCACGGAGGACTCCCCTTTCCGTCTTGACGACGAGCTCAATTCCATCATCCCTGACAATCCCAACAAGTCCTATGACATGTACAAGGTCATAGGAAGCATCGTGGATGACGGTGAATTCTTCGAGATACACAAGAACTACGCAAAGAACATCATCGTGGGATTCGCCCACATGAACGGCCGCAGCGTGGGCATTGTCGCAAACCAGCCTGCTGTGCTTGCCGGTGTCCTCGATATCAATGCCTCCCGCAAGGCATCCCGCTTCGTCCGCTTCTGCGACGCCTTCAACATCCCTCTGGTAACCCTTGTCGATGTTCCCGGCTTCCTTCCCGGCACCCAGCAGGAATACGGCGCCATCATCACAAACGGTGCTAAACTGCTCTATGCCTACGGTGAGGCCACGGTCCCCAAGGTTACCGTAACCCTTCGCAAGGGATATGGCGGCGCCCACATCGTCATGAGCTGCAAGCAGCTTCGGGGAGACATCAATTATGCATGGCCCTCGGCCCAGATTGCAGTCATGGGGGCTGACGGTGCCGTCAACGTCCTGTACGCAAAGGAACTCAAGGCCGACCCTGAACACGCCTCTTCTATCTTCGAAGAAAAGAAAAAGGAATACGAAGATCTCTTCTCCAACCCCTACCAGGCCGCCCAGAAGGGATATATTGATGACGTCATCGAACCCCGCAACACCCGTTTCCGCGTAATCCGCGCACTCGAGAGCCTTGCAGGAAAACGTCAGGAAATACCCGCCAAGAAACATGACAACCTTCCTCTTTAGCGCACTTCTAACGGCCGGCGGAGACCGCATGGCCCAGACAGACCCGCACGGATGGACGCTCACCCTCATCAGCGTGAGCGTGGTTTTCGTGGCGCTTATCATCCTGTATTTCGTATACAGTTTCTCCGGGAAACTCTTCTCCGGCGCCTTCAAGGTCAAACGTCCCGCAAGGAAAAAAGCCGCTGCTCCTGATGAGGAGATTGCAGCCGCAATCGCAGCCGCCCTTGACATGGAAAACGGAGGCGAAACCTACGCGGCGATTGCTGCAGCGGTGCACATGTACCTGAGTGACGCGGTTCACGACCACGAACCTCTGGTACTGACAATCCGCCACAAGGAAACTCCTTGGGAGACCAAATCACTTAATTTCAGAAAATTACCAAGACAGATATGAAAGAGTACAAATTCACCATCAACGGAAAAGAATACAACGTGTGCGTTGGTGACGCAGAAGGAAAGATTCTGCCTGTAAAGGTCAACGGTGCAGATTACGAGGTTCAGCTCGAAAACGCGCCTGCAGCAGCTCCGGCTCCGGTAAAGACTGCAGCTGCCGCCCCTGCAAAGGAAGCGGCAAAGCCCGCTGCAGCGGCACCCGCCGGCGGAAAGACCATCAAGAGCCCCCTTCCCGGCATCATCATCAGCGTTGACGTCAAGGAAGGCCAGGCTGTCAAGCGCGGCCAGAAGGTAGCCGTAATCGAAGCCATGAAGATGGAGAATGACATCCTCGCCGAAGTTGACGGCACAGTCACCGCCATTCATGTGAACAAGGGCGATTCGGTCCTTGAAGGTGCAGACATCGTTACCATTGGCTGATGGATACAATACTTGACAGTCTGAGGCAGTTCTGGCAGTTCACCGGATTTGCGAACTGCACATGGCAGCATCTCGCCATGATTGCCATCGGCATCATCTTCATCACTCTCGGTATAGTCAAGAAGTGGGAACCGCTCCTCCTGGTGCCGATCGGCTTCGGCATGATCATCGGCAATATTCCCCTGTTCTTTGACCCCGCAACCGGAGTCGGACTGAAGATCGGCCTGTATGAAGAGGGGTCCGTCCTGAACATCCTTTACCACGGCGTCAGGAACGGATGGTATCCACCGCTGATATTCCTCGGGATCGGCGCCATGACGGATTTTTCCGCATTGATTTCGCAGCCCAGGCTTATTCTGATAGGTGCGGCCGCCCAGCTCGGCATTTTCGGTGCATATCTGCTTGCACTGCTGCTGGGATTTGCACCCAACGAGGCCGGCGCCATCGGCATTATCGGCGGCGCAGACGGCCCTACTGCCATTTTCCTGAGTTCAAAACTGGCTCCGGAACTGATGGGTGCGATTGCCGTTTCGGCATATTCCTACATGGCACTCGTCCCCGTTATCCAGAAGCCCATCATGCTGCTTCTCACCACCAAGAAGGAACGCCTCATAAGGATGAACAAGCCCCGCACGGTGAGCCAGAGGGAGAAGATTGTCTTCCCTATCGTCGGTTTCATCTGCACTGCTTTCATCGTTCCCAGCGGCCTTCCCCTGCTTGGTATGCTCTTCTTCGGGAACCTCCTCAAGGAAAGCGGCGTCACAAAGCGTCTGGCAGCCACTGCGGGCGGTCCGCTCATTGACATCGTGACCACCCTTATCGGCCTCACCGTGGGTGCATCAACCCAGGCCGATGTGTTCCTCACGGGAAAATCAGTCATGATCTTCGGCCTCGGCCTTGCATCGTTCGTGATTGCAACCACCTTCGGCGTGAGTTTCGTGAAGTTCATGAACCTGTTCCTGCCCGAAGGCAAGAAGGTCAATCCGCTCATCGGCAATGCCGGTGTATCTGCTGTTCCTGACGCTGCCCGCGTTTCTGAAACTGTGGGCCTCGAAGCCGATCCTTCCAACCATCTCCTTACCCACGCAATGGCCCCCAACGTGGCCGGTGTAATCGGCTCGGCTGTTGCGGCAGGTATCCTCCTGGGATTCCTGGGTTAGTTTTTTATCAAATAGAGTTTCAAAACCGGCGTGATTTATTCATGCCGGTTTTTATTATAAAAACGTTAATTAATTTTTGATTTTTGCTTAATATTTTTAACTTTGTAAGCAATTGGGCAATTAAAACAATAACCACAAGCCCAGACACGAAAACTATGGCTGATAAAAACCTATTGCTTGGAGACGAGGCACTTGCTCTGGGTGCCATCCATGCCGGCCTTTCCGGCGTTTACGCTTATCCCGGCACGCCTTCTACAGAGATCACAGA
>JAFTFV010000045.1 GCA_017458265.1 Bacteroidales bacterium
AAAACTTATGACATCAAGCGACCGATTGATGAATCGTACCAGAAGAGGCTTGCCAGGCAGGTCGTCTTCGCCCCGGAACTCGGTAAGTGGAATTACCTCGTCAAACCGGCCAACTGATGCAACTTATTTTTTACACATTACATAACTGTAAATACAATCGCAAAATGGATATAGAAAAACTACTTCGCTACATCAGAGGCAATGACTCGGACAAAGCGGAAATAGAGAAATGGGCCGATTCCGACCCTGAAAATGTCAAGGAATTGCTGGATACCGCAAAGACCGATTACGCTCTCAGGTTCCAAGGCCATGAGGGAGATTATGATGCGGACCAGGCATGGCGTAAGGTGATGCGAAAACAGTCTTTGCGTCGTGTAAAACCGTTGATCAGAGTCGCCGCTGCTGTTGCCGTTTTCGTTCTTGGCGGAGCAATCGGCAGATTCCTCATTAAGCCGGCACCGGCAACTGAAACCATTGCTATTGCATCAGGAGCAAGTAAGAAAGCGGAGATTACTTTGCCTGACGGAACACTGGCATACCTGAATTCCAACACAAAGATAAGTTTCCCTTCTTCATTCAAGGAGCAGGGGAGGCGGGAAGTACGCCTTTCCGGCGAGGCATGCTTCCGCGTAGCGCCAAGTAAGGTGGGCGATTTTGTGGTTCTTACTAATAAGGATGTCATTGTGACGGACTTGGGTACGGTATTCAATGTCCAATCTTTCGACAGGGATTCGGTAGTGCAGGTTGCACTTATAGAAGGAAGTGTAAGGACAGACATCATGAAGGACGGGTTTGTGAATGACACTCACCTCCTTAAGTCTGGAGATCATCTGACTTATAATTGCAACAGCGGAGAATTATCTATGGTTAACAGAGGAGAAGGAAGCGGGGCCGAATGGATGCAGAATCGCCTCGTATTTACCGATACACCTTTGAATGAGGTTGCAAGGCAGTTGGGCCATCTTCTTGACAAGGAGGTCAAACTGGGGCCTGGTCTGGACAGGGTGCGGTTCTCCGGAACATTTGATGACAGGGATGAGAAAACTATCCTCTCTTATATTTCCGAGGCGTGCGGCGTACATGCATCTGTTTCTGATAACAGGGTATTACTGATAAGAAAATAATTGTATGATGAGAAGACTGCTCCTGATATTGTTATTGTCTGTATTTTCCGTCACTGTTTATTCGCAAGCTGTTCCTGGGAAAATCAGCATGCACAAACAGAACGCTCCTCTTTCAGAGATTCTTGCTGAAATGGAGGAGATGACCCCATATCATTTCTTTTACAGTAATGAGGTCCCCGGCATGCAGCGAAGAGTTAACGTTTCTGCAAACAATGAGGCGCCGCGTCCGCTGATAGAACAGATACTCAAGGAAAACAATCTGGACTATACGATAGATGGCTATGACGTGGTAATCCTGGCAGAAAAGCGTACCAAGGCTGTGACGGTAAGAGTGTCAGGAAAGGTAACAGACGAGAATGGAGAGCCACTTCCGAGTGCGGGTGTCATTGTTTCCGGCACAACGGCAGGCGTTGTTACCGGGATTGATGGCGAATATTCCATTGATGTAACCCTTCCGGCCAGTTTGGAATTCAGTTTTATAGGCTATTTGAGCCATACGGAGAAGGTGAAGCCGTCCCAGACAGTATTGAATGTAAGGCTTTATCCTGATGAAAACCGTCTTGAAGAAGTCGTAGTCATCGGTTATGGTACCCTTGAAAAGAAAGAAGTTACAAGTTCAATAACGTCTATAAACGGGAAGGACCTTATTCAAGGTAGCGGTGGTGCAACCCTTGCGACTGCACTTCGAGGTGAAATATCCGGAATGACAGTTACCACGAATGCAAGTCCAAATGCATCATACGGGTTCCAGTTGCGCGGGGTTTCGTCCATCAATGCCGATGATGCTCCTCTTGTTGTCATTGACGGTATTCCCGGTGGACACTTCAGTTCCCTGAACCCGGATGAGATTGAGTCTATCGACATTCTGAAAGATGCATCGGCCGGAGCCATCTATGGGACAAGGGCGGCAGGAGGCGTAATCTTGGTAACGACAAAAAAGGCAAATGAGGGTTCATTCAAGGTGAGTTATACAGGAGAACTGTCTACAGAGGCGGTTACGGCAAGGCCCAGAGTTCTCAGCGCAGAAAGATATCTGAAATATGATATTGGGACCGACTATGGCCACAATACGGACTGGTATGGTGAATTGCTCAATGAGGGAGCTCTTTCGCAGAGGCATTCAGTCAGTATGACCGGAGGCTCTTCTGTTGCCAAGATTTACGCAAATTTTATGGCTCAGGACCAGAACGGGATCGCAATCGGAGATGCCAGAACCGACTATGAAGGAAGGATAAACGGATACTTCAGTGCAATAGATAAACTGATTGAAATCAACTACCACGCGCAGTATCTTCAGGTTCAAAGAGATTTGCGTTCTTCTGCTGCACAGTTTAATCAGGCGATAAGATTGAATCCTACGATGAGCCCTTACAGTGACAAGAATGAATCCGGTTACAATGTCCTCACGGGTAGTAAGGAAGTATTCAATCCGGTTGCAGATGTAATGCTCAAGCAGATGGACAGGACGGAATCCTGGCTGTCTGCTGATGCCTCGCTCAAGGTCAATCTGCCTTATGACATTGACCTTCAGGCTACGGTTGGATGGCAGAACAAGACCCGTCAAGGCATGACTTATCTCAACAGCCATCATAAGGACTGCATTGACAATGGTTACCATGGCTATGGCGCTCACAGCTTTGACAAGGACATCGACATCACGACAGAGGCAACGGCAAGCTGGACGGGAATGATTAAGGAGCATAAGATCTCTGCAGTGGCCGGCTACAGCTTTTTTCAAAGTGGAGGCGAAGGTTTCAGTGTATCTAATGCCGATTTCGTCATTGACGGCATAGGTGCATGGGATATCGGGAAAGGTTCATATCTTTCCAAAGGCGATGCCGGTATGTCTTCAAGTAAATACCCGCGCGAACGCCTTCTGGCTTTTTTCGGGCGAGCGAACTGGTCATGGATGGACCGGTATATACTGATGGCATCTATACGCCGCGAGGGCTCTTCCAAGTTTGGAAAGAACAATCGCTGGGGCACATTCTGGAGCCTTTCCGGTGGCTGGAGACTTTCACAGGAGCCGTGGCTTAGGGAAGTAAGCTGGCTTAACGACCTGAAACTGCGTCTCGGTTACGGCGTTACCGGAAACAACAATTTTTCGAATGGAGTCACTGTTTCGACATACAGTTCCAACTCAGGCTGGGTATATGACGGAGAGTGGATTGTATCATATGGGCCGACGAGAAATGTTAATTTCGACCTCCGCTGGGAAGAAAAATCCGAGCTCAATCTGGGACTGGACTACGCTCTGTTTGAGAACAGGCTTCACGGAAAAGTTGACGTCTATAGACGGGCCGTGACAGGATTGCTGTACAATATAAGTGTCCCGCAGCCTCCCGCAATTTACGGATCGACAGTGATGAACCATGGCGACCTGGAGAATATTGGTTGGGAGATAGAGATTGGCGGCATACCCGTCAAGAAGAATGATTTGCAGTGGTCCACGACGTTACGCCTGTCTCATAACGTTTCCCACATAACATCACTTTGGGGAAGCAATACCTACTCTGACCGTGTCCAGTTCCCGTCCCCGGGCAATCCGGGCTATGGCGGCCGTCTTGAAGCAGGGACGCGAATCGGCCAGTTTTATATATGGAAGTATGCAGGCGTTACCGAGGAAGGCAAGTGGCTGGTATATGATAAAAACGACAATATCATACTTGCCGATAACCGCAAATACGAAGACAAACGATATATGGGAGATGCAATCCCGGCGGTAATAGCCTCTCTCAACAATACATTCAGGTACAAAGACTTTTCCCTTGGCGTGAACCTGAGAAGCTGGATTGACTTTGACGTGTTCAACACTATCAATATGTATTATGGACTTGCTACAAATGAAGGGACCAACGTGCTGAGATCGGCATACATAGAGAATCGCCAGATCAAACATGAGAAAGTCCTCTGTGATTACTGGATTGAGGATGGAACATTCCTCAAGATAGACGCGGTTACGCTCGGGTACAATTTTGACCTGAAAAAGAGGCAAAACATCATAAGCGATGTATATCTTTATCTTACCATTCGCGACCTTGCCTGCTTCAGCATGTACAGCGGACTTGATCCGGAAGTTAACATAAATGGTATCGACGTTGGATATGAGTGGTTTAACAGATTATATCCGAGAACGGCAAGATTTACTTTGGGAGCAAAAATTTCATTCTGACATGATGAAGAAGATTATCATATCGTTAGCGGCGGCAATAATGGTGGCGGGGTGCAGCCTAGAACCGGAATTCTATTCATCGGTTACACCGGACGTATATTATGACAGTCCATCGACCATTTATTCTGCTTTGGCCAGGCCGTTTACACATTGGAGAACTTTTCAGCAGGAGTACAGATGGTACCTTCAGGAGTATCCCACCGATGAACTGTGTTCCCCCCAAAGGTATGTCCATTTCGAGGACGGAGGCATGTGGGCAGAGCTGCACCATCACAAGTGGACACCTGACCACAAATGTATAATTGAGACCTGGAGTGCAGTGGGCATGGGAATATCATTGTCCTATGCCATAGCAGAGGATCTTAAGGAGGTTGACTATGAGAAATGCGGCCTTGACAATGACATCAAGGCCGATCACCAGCGCCAGCTGAAGGCTCTCGTGGCTTACTTCTATCTGAAAGGATTGGATTATTTCGGCGGAATGCCAATTTATCGGGGTTATTCTCTGCAGGAAGTGGAGCGTTCATCGGCAAAGGAGACGTTTGATTTCATAGAGGAAACCCTGCTGGATGTAATCCCGGGACTTAAGCCCTACAGGAAAGGCATGTCGCATGACGGGTTCATTACTCAGGGTGCGGCTGCGGCAATGCTCGCAGAGCTATACTTCAATGCGATATCTTATATCGGCGAAGACCATTTCGCAGAGTGTGCAAAGGTGTGTCAGGATATTATTGATCAGAAATATGGCCAATATGAGCTCTCAAGCACATGGAACGCGCATTTTGGCTTTGATAATGACAAGAGTGCAGAAGTAATCTGGGCCGCCCCATCTGCGAACTCCCAGTTCCTTTGTTCCTGGTATTTCTCCCAGTCAAGCCCTAATAATATTGCAAACTTTTACGGGTCTTCAGGAGCATCGGCATACAACGGGGTGTGCCTCCAGCCCTCTCTTGCCCCGACGGGAGAGCCTTATACCTGGAAGATGGGACGCCCGTTCCGTAAATACAACGATTCGGATTTGAGGAAAAAACTCTTTGTCTATCGCGGTAACAAAGAGTACGAGGGAATGTTTCTGATGGGGAAACTGATAAATCCTGTTACCGGCGGCACATGTACCGGGAACTGGGATTATTCAGGTGAAGTCTTAGAGCTGGTGGATATGATAGCGCATTTCAAGCAGCTTGGCAAGGAGTATCCGGATGTTTCTGTCCTTCCGTCGGACATGTATTCTGGAGAGGAGAACTCCGGAATCAGGCTTGTGAAGTACCCGACTCCCAATCTTGCCGATGATGCCTATCGCTGGGATCCGGACTGGGTGGTGATCAGGCTTGCCGAGGTCTACTACATGCTGGCGGAGTGCAAGTTCCGCTCGGGGGACAAAACCGGTGCAGCCAACCTTTTCAATCAGGTCAGAAAAAGAGATTTTGCAGGTGCCGATCCCGACCCTGTGACAGAATCGAATATTGACAAATACCGCATCCTGGATGAGTGGATGTTGGAATTCCTTGGTGAAGGGCGCAGACGTACGGACCTTATCCGTTGGGATGTGTTCACGACAGAAACTTGGTGGGATCATAATCCTAGCCGCAAAGAATATCTTAAACTGTTCCCGCTTCCTACAACGGCAATATCAAACAGCAACTTACTAAAACAGAATCCCGGTTATGGAGAGAATATATAAAACTTTGTTACTGGTCATCGCCACCCTTCTTGCCGTGTCATGTTACAGGGAGAAGCCATTCCCCGACGACGAGAAGGAAAGTACGCTGGAAAAGCTTCCGGCATGGCATAAGGGTTATATGGACATTCATCACATCAGTACCGGAAGAGGGGACTGTGCATTGTTGATTCTTCCCGATGGCACTACAATGATGGTTGATGCGGGAGATCTTGGCCCCGGAGATAATTTCAAACAGGAAATTATGAGCAGGGTGCCGTATACCAGCCGCACCCCTGGAGAGTGGATTGTCCGTTATGTCTCTCATTTCCTGGAGGATGCCGGATTGCCGTCCAAGCAGATAGACTATATGCTTGTGACCCATTTCCATAATGACCATATGGGAACACCGACAAGCTATTCGATAACCAGCAATAACGGCAAATATCTTATGACGGGCGTTTCCCATGTGGGAAATTTCCTGAACATAGGAAACCTTGTAGACAGGGGGTATCCTGATTATAATTTTCCTTATACAGGTGTATTTGAAAACACCATGCTCGATAATTATTTCGCATTTTTGCGGGATGAAGGGAACCTTGTGAAGGAACAGTCAGAGTTCAAGGTGGGCTCTTCAGATCAGTTTGTGTTGCTCCATGAAAGAGATAACTATCCCTCTTTCAATATCCGTAACATTTACTGCAACGGCCGGATTTGGACCGGAACCGGAGAGAATACGGAATACTTTGTTCCTTCCGGCGTAGACCAGTCGGTCCTGTCAAACGAGAATCTCTGGTCAGAGGTCATAAACATCAGTTACGGAGACTTTGATTATCACACAGGAGGAGATATCCTCGGTGGATTCGGCGACTGGCGCAATATCGAATCGAGGGTTGCAAAGGTGATTGGAGAGACAGATGTGGTTCAGTGCAACCATCACGCATATAAGGATGCGATGAATGCAGATTTTGTCAATGCTACCAAGGCTCAGGCGTTTATTATACCGGCATGGGATTACTATCATCCCGAGTCGGCACCATTAAGCCGTATGATACATAACGGCGGCATGGTGTTCTCTGCCGGGCTTGTTGCCAGCAACAGGGCGCGCCTCCTGGATGACGGCAGACTAATAAAACCCGAGGGGCACATAGTCGTAAGGGTTTATGAAGGAGGGGGAGAGTTCCAGATATTTGTCCTGAATGACAAAACTACTGATTATGAAGTTATTTACAAGACCGACAGGATTACCTCAAACAAATAGTCTTATGAAAAGAGTTTTATTGGGCATATTTGTAATTGCGTCCATCGCCGCCTGTGACAAAAAAGAGGTTCCGGGGACCCTGGAGGTGGAAAGCGATGTTATTTACCTTCCGGCCGATGAAGGTATAAGGCATATACTTGTCGATGCCACTACAGAATGGCGACTGGAGTACGATACCTCAACACCATGGATGTCTACAGACCTTCATGGCGGGAAAGCGGCAAGGAAATACTTCACGGTATCGTATCTTGAAAACCCCAATGCTTCGGCACGTACCTGTACCATCAAGATTTTCACAAGCGACAGGAATGATGTCAAAGAGTTGACTCTTATTCAGCGCCGCCAGGCTTCAGCCATTCATTTCTCAGTGGATGAGTTTCAGGCCGAGTGCTGGGCCGGGTCTTATTCTGTGGCTTTTACCGACAATATCATAGACCGTTCAAACATGACGGTCAGTACCGATTCAGACTGGATAACACTCTATCCATTTACGGCAGATACTGATGCCGTTGAATTCTATCTTGACCGTATCCCCAGCGTCGTTACAGGAAGCCGGGTGGGTCATATTTATGTATCATGCGAAGTTGAAGATGAGGGGACGGTTACGGGAGCTCTCACAGTAAGGCAGTTTGCAAAAACAAATTAAGATTATGAAAAGAAAGAAGATATTCATATTTCTTTTACCGGTGCTGCTTCTGGTTTCATGTACGGAAAAAGGCTTGACTCCGGAATTGGAACTGCCGCCTGAAAGCTCAGATACGGCATCCGAAAAACTGTTGGAATACAATTTCACGGCAAAAATGCCAGAAGGCCTCGAATGGAAAGACTCAGAGGCTGTTGCCATATATGATGGCACAGCAATCCGTTCCTTTTCAATAAAAGAAACGGGCGGAAGTGTGACCTTGAACGGCTATGCCTCGGCCGAGTCTTCATCATTCCAGGCCGTGTATCCTTTCTCTGCCGCCGTAGTTGCCGAATCCGTCCCGGGGAGTGAAACAGAGCCTTCTGGGAAGATATTGGGTTTGAAGATTCCGTCTGTACAGACAGTGGGTGCGGGTAATGACCATGATACATCGGCCATGATATGCTCCGGAACCGCTGTTGGGGATGTCATTACTTTCGCTCCTGCAGTGTCGTATCTTGCGATACACGTTCCGGAGGGTGTTAATTCGGTTTCACTAAAAGGGCTGGCCTACGAGAATGTCACGGGGGATTCATCGGCCATAGTTCTTGATCCCTCAGAATCGGTTTTCACGCCCGGGAACTACAAGATTGCCCTTCTTCCCATGAATTTCAAGACGGGTTTCAAGCTGGTTTATTCCAAAGACGGTGCAATCTCCGTTGTAAAGTTCATTCCGGGGCAGGATAAAACAGCCTTTGTGGCAGGCGGCGTAAGTGATGTCACAAAGCGGACTGCTGCTGATGCACATGTGTGGTTGGCCAACCCCATAATGAATGAGGAGCAATTGCTTGCCTATCTGAACAGTCAGGATGCTTTTGCCTCTGAAGTGGCCAAAATAGGAGCAGACATTTCGCTGACTACAAACTGGACACCTGTTGCACTTACAGGAACGCTTGACGGCCAGGGACATACCATCTCTGGACTGTACGTTTCTGCATCTGTGGATGCGGGTATGTTCTCCAGTATTTCTGAAGATGCGGCTCTCAAGAACATAACGGTTGAAGGTAATGTTACGCTCGCGGCCTCACGTCACCCCGCCAAGGCCGGATTGGTTGCAAATCTTTATGGAACCATGTACAAGGTCGTGAACAGGGTTAACGTGTCGGCATCATCTGAAAAGGGCGCCTGCTACCTTGGCGGCCTTGCCGGTCTTGTCAGCGACGGCAGTCTGACAGAATGTGAGAACGCGGGTACCGTCGCTCTTGAAAAGACATCCGGGAAAGGTTATGCCGGAGGCATTGCCGGAGTTGTTTACCCTGCCGGAATGGTGGATAAGTGCAACAATGCGGGCACTATAAAATCCTCATCTGCGAATATGGGAAGCATAGGCGGAATCATCGGTCTGCAGCAAGGTGGAGAGACAAAGAACTGTGGCAATACCGGAAAGATTATGGTAGATGCCGGATTCTCAACAGCCGCCGCAGGTGGCGTGGTGGGAATGCTTCAGAATTATTCGGCAAAGACACTGAAGCTGACAGGTTGTACCAACGAGGGCGAAATACTCTTGAATGCTCCTTCTATCCAATCGGTGGGCGGAGTTGTCGGTGCGTTGGAAGACGGTGCGGGAGATGAGCCGTGTGACAGCGAAGTCTCTTCATGCCGCAATCTTTCCGATATTTCCGTCAAAGTTGGGAAAAAGGCATTGAGCGGAGGCCTGGACGGTTTTTATCTTGGCGGAATTGTCGGCAGAATAAATGCTTCCAATGATTCTGCTGTACTGAACACTGTAAAAGGATGTGTCAATTCCGGGAATATCAGTGCGACTCTGTCTGATGATGCCGGAGCCAATAATGCAGTCAAAGTTGGAGGAATATGCGGCAATACAAGGGGACAAGTGAATGTCAGCGGCAATGAGAACGCTGCACGCTCCATTTCTTTGGAGATTTCGAACGCTGCAAGGCTTCTGTGCTCCGTGGGCGGAATCATCGGTGAAGTAGGAGATCCCTGGGAATCTGAAGATGCGGAAATCGCTTTAATATCCAATACTAACAGAGCGAATATCCTGAGCAAAACCAACAATACAGAAACCCCGGCCGGTGGGCTCGTGGGCTATTTGTTCGGCCCCATGAGAGGCAGCGGCAACTTAAACCTCGGAGACGTGGAAAGGGCTGCGTCAGATGGCTCTTCACCTGATGTCAAGAGCTGCTTCGCCGGCGGTTTCATCGGCATGGCGAATCTGTCTCCGGAGCACCGTCTTCCCGTTCATTTCAACGGAGATGTTACGGTCGGGACGATAAAGTCCATTGGACGGGCTGGCATTTTCTTCGGTGGCCTCAGGAGCGGCAGCCGGGCCGACTTCAAGTTTACCAACTGCATTGTCGGAGGCCGTCTGATAAGCCCTTATCCGGGGAACTATGACATTGTCATGAACGATGACAATTGGGACGATATGAACCGTAAAGGCGACGGCGGATACCTCTGGGGTTATATTTCCGGCAATTATGGCCTTTCCCTGGATGGAGTGAGCTACGGAGATGCATTCACTTATGATGGTGCGTCCGAATAATGGAATAAACTAACAACAATAATATGAAGACCACTTATGTAACACCGGAATGTCTGCTATGTGATGTGCAGCTTCCCTTAGCCGTTTGCCTCAGCGACATGAATACTGGCGAGGCTACTTTTGAGAACTTTAATGATCTGGGTGAAATTGACTTTATATTTTGATGCCATGAAACAGAGAGTATTTATTCTTTTAGCTGCTATAGCGACATTTACAATTGTTTCCTGCAATAAAGAAACGGACAATCAGGTAACTGAAAAGCCAGATGCTGGCAAAACTGAAAAGCCTGTTGTGACAGACGGTCTTGTAGATATGACATTCACCGCATCCCTTGATGCGACCGAGTCCAAGGCCACTCTTTCGGGGAATACGGTTTCATGGCAGGAAACTGATCATGTCGCGGTTTATGACGGAACCGCCCGCCGTGATTTTACCGTGAAATCCATAACCGCAGGCAAGGCTGTCCTGCAGGGCAAAGTAAAAGAGGGCTCTTCGGAATTTTATGCCATTTATCCATATTCGGCAGCCTCCGAGACTCTACCTTCGGCAGAGGGTGTGCTTTCCTATACATTCCCTTCTGCCCAGACGGGTGTTGTGGGCGGTGCCGATGCTTCGGCCCTCGTCAGCCTGGCAAAAGCAGATGGCTCCGGGAACCTTGCTTTCAAGAACGTTGCATCTCTTCTCAAGATACATGTTGAGGCTGGTGTGGAGCGTGTAAGGCTCAGCGGAAAGGCGGGAGAGAAAATTGCCGGAGCTTCTACTTCGAAATTGGCCGAAAAGGCGGCTGAGGGCACTGAGCCGGAGATTGTGCTTACTCCTTCCGGCAGTGCTTTCGAGGCAGGCGATTATTGCATCGGCCTTCTTCCCACCAACTTTACCGCGGGATTCAGCCTGACCTTTGAAAAGACCGTGAGCTCGGCCGACAAGAAGGCTTTCGTAAGCACTGACACGGCCGTCGATTTCGAGCGTAACGGCGGTAAAAGCGCCACTACGGCTACTGCCTCTTTGGACTGGATAGGCTTCCCCATCATGAATGAAGCCGAGCTTCGCAACTTCGCCGCACATACAGCTCTCTTCGGCACGGCGGATACAATTGAACTTGGTGCCGATATCGCCCTTTCATCGGCCTGGGCGCCTTTTGACCTCTCCTGTACGCTGGATGGAAAGGACCATAAAGTGTCCGGCCTCAAGGTTGATGCGGCCGAGAAAGCGGGCTTTGTGAGCACGTTGAATGCAGGTGCTGTCTTGAAGAATATTGAATTCACTGCCGATGGAGAGGCCCTCGTAAAACTCACGGGAACAAGCGGAGCTCAGAGTGCCGGAATCGTTGCAGTAAACAACGGAACAATAACGAATGTGATCAACCGCGTACCTGTATGGCATTTTGGAAAGTGCCAGGCTTATGTGGGCGGAATAGCCGGCCTTCTTGATAATGGCGGAATCGTATCACATTGTGACAATTACGGCACCCTGTCCTCAGGCGACGGAACTGCAGCCGGTATCCCCGACGGCAGTGCTGACACATGGCTTGGCGGTATCGTGGGCAAGGTTGATACCGGCTCCGGTCTCGTGGAATATTGCACCAACTACGGCATGGTGACAAGTGGCCAGGGCAAGACCAAGGCCGTTGCCGGTATAGCTGCTCTGGTGAAAGCCGGCAAAGTCTCACATTGTACAAATGAAGGCACTTTGGCTCCTGACTATACACACGATGCCGACCTCAGCAGCTGGATTTCAGGTATCGTCGGCCGCGCTCAGAATATGAATGCAGAAGCGGACCTGATAATTGAGAACTGCGTCAACAAGGCAGACATCAATTGCAGCATCACTTATGTGACCGGTGTTGCCGGAATCGTCGGTCAGTGCCATAATGAGGCTGTAGGAACACTGTGGATAAATGACTGCGACAACCTTGGTGACATTACTCTCGACGTCCCCGACCTCAACAAGTTAAGAATGGGAGCAGGTATTATCGCTTATGTCAACGGCGTTACGGGAATCAAGCAGAACGTTAACCGGGGCAATATAACGGTCAATGCCAAGAATGCGAACATCGCATGTGCAGGTATTGCCGCGTGGGTGGATAAAGCCGGACAGACCAATACCAATTATAACTTCGGTGATATTGCTTATGCCCAGACAGGTGTCAGCACACCAAACGACAAATGCTCTGGCAGCCCCATCGTCGCCTGTCTTGCTCTGGCAGAGGAGACCGAGGCTACTTTCTCGATGAAGAACGACAGGGCTCTGGGCTCCATCAAGGGAACAGGAAGAGTCGGTGGTATTTATGCCATCGCCCGTTCCTCTGCCAAGAACATGAAACTTACAGTGACCGACCCTTACCTTGGATGCACCCTCAGCGGATATTGGGGAAGTGAGGTCATTGACGGTCTCACGCCCACCGATGATGAAACTGCGAAGCCTTACTATTTCAGCTATCGCAAGTCGGGCAACGGCAATACGTACAATACTCCTACAGTAAAATATATTTCCCTCGCAACTGCCGAGGCTGAAGTGGTCGAACTCAGAAAGTAATAACGATATGGGAAAAAACTACACCGCACCCGAGTGCGAAATCATGAAAATTGCCGTTGAGGCAAATATCTGCTCCTATGGGGGAAGCACGCAAAAATTTGATGAATTCGGTAACCCTATAATGGAATAAGGATATGAGTAACAAATACTTATTGGCTGGCCTTCTGGCCGTTTCACTGGCCGGCGTTGTTGCCTGTGAGAAGGAAGTGGCACCAGAAGAAATAGTGCCTCAAGATGAAAAGTTGGTTGAAATAACAATCCGGGCTCATGATGTTGATACAAAATCCACATTCACCGGTACCCAGATTGGCTGGGAAATGACGGATAAGGTGGCTATTTATGATGGAGTAGCCAAGCGCGAGTTCAGTGTAACCGCCATAAACGATGGGGTCGCTACTCTCAGTGGACTTGTATCGGCCGGGGCAACAGACTTATATGCTGTTTTCCCATATTCTGCTGGTAGGGAAGTCCTTCCGTCAGATAACAATATCAGGGTTACAATTCCCAAAGATCAGGTGGTTTCTTCCGAAAAGAATTTTGATGAAAACGCATTCGTCTCTGCCGGAAAAGTGGTAGACGGCAATGTGGCCTTCAAGAATATTGTTTCCGTTCTTAAATTCAATATCCCTTCTGGAATAACTTCGGTTTCGCTCAAGGGATTTGACTCTTCAATCGGCGGAGACAAGATTGCTGGAGCTGCTACTGTAACGTATAATGAAGGCGAACCTGCGTCTGTGGTTTCGACAGCAGAGGCCGTGAACTCGCCGACGATTGTTTTCAGGCCTTCAGGTGCAACTTTTACCGAGGGTGTTCACTATATCGCCCTCATCCCTTCAACTTTGGCCAGCGGATTCAAGGTTGTATTTGCGAATGACGATAACAAGATATCCATCAAAAAGAATACTTCCAGCGTGACATTCCCCTTGAATGGTGGCAATGATATCACGGCATACACAACAGCTTCGGCACTGACCACATGGTTGCCGAATCCTATCATGACAGAAGCGGATCTTCTCACATTTGTGGGGTCACAGGATTCATATGCCGGGGAAGAAGCTGTGCTTGGCCAGAATATCACACTTACAAGTGAGTGGGCTCCTGTAGACTTAACCGGAACTCTTGACGGACAAGGCTATACAATTTCTGGATTGAATGTCAATGCTACAACAGTTGGAGGTATGTTTTCCATTCAATCGGGGGCTGTACTGAAAAATGTAACAGTTGAAGGTAATATTAATCTTACCACAACATCAACAAATCGGCCGGTGGGACTTGTCGGTTATTTGCATGGAACCATGCACAGGGTAACGAACAGAACAAGCATCACACTTACATCGGCTGCTGGCAACTGTTATCTTGGCGGTCTTGCCGGGTGGGTGAGTCGTGGAACGATGACAGAATGTAAGAATGAGGGCAATCTGACCATCGGAAGTACTACGGGACAGGGATTTGCCGGAGGCGTAGTAGGTGTAATCTATCCTGACGGCCTTATACAAGACTGTGTTAATACTGGCACCGTTACATCCACAGCATCCAGCACGGGAGGCCTTGGTGGAGTAATAGGTGTACAAGAAGGAGGTGTTACGCAAAACTGTGTAAACAGAGGTACTGTTGTGGCAAATGATATGCGCAGCAATGGCGGTGCAGGCGGTGTCGTAGGAGCCCTGTACAATAACTCGGAGTCTGTCACCAGCGTGATGCAATGTGTCAACGAAGGTACAATCACCATCAGTACGAACAACCTGATGTCTGCCGGAGGAATTGTTGGAGCTCTTTCCGACGGCGCTGGCACGACGCCCTCTGCCGCAGAGGTCTTAGAATGCACAAATAAGTCAAATATCTCGGTATCGATTGCCAAGAGTGCGAAAAACAGCGGCATGGACGGCTTTTATCTTGGCGGTATTGTCGGAGCGATAAATGCGGCCAATACTTCGACGCTTTTAAATAAGATAAAGTATTGCCAGAATGCCGGAGCGCTGTCGGTGACGACTACCGGAACGAACAATGACGTAAAAATCGGCGGCATTGCGGGCAACACCCGCGGAACGGCAGTCATAGAGGGCAACGAGAATTCTGCAACCGCCTCATTGTCTCTTGTGAGTTCAGCAGCAAAGAGCCTTTTATGCGCAGTTGGCGGTATCGTGGGAGAATCCGGAGACCCGTGGAATAATGAAACCACCAGTTTTACCCTCACTGGCAATATCAACCGTGCCGCAGTGAGCAGCAAGACTAATGTGACCGAAAACCCGGCAGGCGGACTCATCGGTTATTGTTTCGGACCGGTAGAGTCAAGCAATAATATGAACTTTGGCAATGTCGAAAGGACGGCTGCCGATGGATCATCGCCGGCAACAGGAAGTTGCTTTGCCGGCGGTCTCGTTGGCTTTATGGCCGTTGGCGGTTCTACTGATGCGCACGCATACTTTACATCGGACAAGTCATTTGGAAACATAAGCTCTTATGGCAGGGTCGGTTTGCTTTTCGGAGGCTTGAGGTCATCAAGCTATGCGGGATTCAAGTTTTCCGAATGTGTCGTTGCCGGCCATATTATAAGTGGTCACACCTCCTATGACTTGGACATTACGGCAGATAACTATTGGTCCCGTTCCTCAAGCAGGGAGGATGCATATGTATGGGGTTTCCTGCCTGCCGGACGCTATAATTTCAATGCCGGGCTATCTGTTTCTTATGGTGACGCAGCAACATATGATACTTCTTCGAGTATTCCTGCATGGACAACGGGCATGATGGATATCCATCATATCAGTACCGGCCGTGGAAACTGTACTTTCTTTATTCTTCCGGACGGAACTACAATGATGGTGGACGCCGGAGATAACGGCCCGGAAACAGAAGGGAAACTTCCCCGTGTGCCGAATGATACCAAGACCCCTGCTGAGTGGATTGTAAGGTATGTAACTCACTTCCTGGATGAAGCGTCACTCCCTCATAAACTTGATTATTTCCTCATTACGCATTTTGACAATGACCACATGGGGACCCCAGTTGCTACCTATCCCGTTGGTCGGGGCAGACGGTATTACATGACAGGAGTTTCCTATATTGGCAACTATCTGGATATTGACAATCTGGTTGACAGGGGATACCCGGATTATGACTTCCCGTATACGGGGTACTTTGACAGAGGCAGCATGGGTATAATCATGAATAATTACAAGGAATTCATCCTTGATGATTATAACAGGGTTGGAACCATGTCGGCCTTTGTACCCGGAGTGTCGAATCAGTTTGTCCTTAAAAATAATCCCGGGGATTATGGTGGTTTCGAAGTAAGAAACGTATATGGCAACGGACAGGTTTGGACGGGTTCCGGAAGTGCGGCCAATGACATTGTCCCGGCATCTGCGACTCAAAGTGAATTGTCAATTGAGAATCTGTGGTCTTCTGTCATTCATATAAACTATGGAGACTTTGACTATCATACGGGAGGAGATATATTAGGAGGTTTTGGAGATTGGCGGAACATTGAGTCAGAGGTGGCCTCCGTTATAGGAGAGACAGATGTATTCCTATGTGACCATCATGGAAACGATGACGCCATGGACAGTGCGATAATAGCAGCCACAAAGCCGCAGTCATTCATTATACCGGCATGGTCTGATTCTCAACCCGGCTCAGCAGCACTTGCACGTATGCACGACACTTCACTATACAGTGGTAACAGAACTGTTTTTGCGGCCGGTCATGTCGCCGCCAACCCGCAGATTGAGGCCTCCGGTCATGTTGTGGTACGTGTTTACAATGGTGGAGATCAATTCCAAGTATTCGTGTTGGATGATACTTCAACAGACTATGAGATAATCCATCAGACAAGCATAATGGATTCAAACGAATAATGAGGATCAAACTGTTCGTTCTTCTGTTGTCTATTGGGGTGCTGTGCTCTTTCACGGCGCCCAAATATGACAATCTCACTTCCGGAAATCACCCGAGGTTGTTCATGGATGATGAAACCTTTGACGGCATAAAGTCCCAGGTGGCCGCCGGCACCAACCGTTATCTGAAGCTGGTCCATGACGGGGTGATGCCCCTTGCAGACTGGGCCGTTGCAACCGGTGAGGAGTTGTCATATAAACTGGACCCCTCAGGAAGGAGAATCCTTCAGGTGTCGCAGGATGCCCTTGCCAGGATTTTTTCATGTGCCTATGCCTGGAGATTTACTGGGGAAGACCGGTATCTTGAACGGGCTGTAAAGGACCTTGATGCGGTATGCTCTTTCCCCGACTGGAATGCGAGGCGCCATTTCCTTGATACCGGAGAAATGTGCGCTGCAGTGGGCATAGGTTATGATTGGCTGTACAATGACCTTTCGGATACGTTACGTACGGCAGCTCTAAGTGCCATTGAGCATTACGCTTTCGATGCGGCACTTGGGGGTGTGTGGAACCTTAATTTCTACAAGTCCAGGGGGAATTGGAATCAGGTATGCAATGGCGGCCTTGCAATTGGTGCTCTTGCTGCGTATGAGTCCATGCCTGACAAGGCAAAAGTCATAATAGAAAAGGCCGTTGAGGCCAATCCGCTTGCGATGACACTATATGCCCCCGACGGCAATTATCCGGAAGGCGTAAATTACTGGAGTTACGGCACCCGCTATGAAATGTTCATGCTCTGTGCTTTGGAAAGCTGCCTGGGAACAGATTTCGGCCTTTCAGAGGCGCCCGGATTTGACAAAACCGGTGAATACTGTCTTTTCACTTACGGTTCTTCCGGGATGGCGTACAATTACTCCGACAATCGTCCGGGCGAATATCCTCTTCAGGCTCTGTGGTATCTTGCTTACAAGCAAGGCCGCCCAGACCTGCTATGGCGTGAACTTCGTTTCGTTGAGGATGGCATTTATGGGACACAGGGCTCGGAAGACCGCTTCCTGCCTCTTCTGCCGTTATTCGCCTCAAAACTCTCAATAAACCGGACTACAGTCCCGGACAGGAAACTGTTCATTGGCTGTGGCCCGGTTCCGGTAATGATGGTTCACAGTGATATGGGAAACCCTAATGATGATCATTATATCGGGTTTAAGGGCGGATGCCCCCGCGAAAGCCATTCGCATATGGACAACGGCTCTTTCGTGTATGATTCACAGGGGATTCGTTGGGCAATCGATATCCCAAGACCGGAGTATTCTGACCTTGAAGTTCCCATACGTAAAGCAGGGGGCAGCCTATGGGATATGAGGCAGAACTCGCTCCGCTGGAAACAGAGGGCATACGACAACTTCCATCACAACACAATCACCATAAACGGTCATCAGCACCGGGCGGATGGAAGAGCTTTCTTTACCGAAAAGTTCGAAACAGAGGACAAGCTTGGCGCCACCCTTGACATGAGCGGCAGTTTTGCCGGAGATGCTGCATTTGTGCTAAGAACGGTGACGCTGGAAGATGGCAAAACAATGCGTGTTGCCGATGAGATATCGGCCCTTGATACTCTGGATGCGTATGTCCGCTGGGTAATGGTTACGGATGCTTTTCCTGAAATTACGGGGGATGGATTCATTCTTGAAAAAGAAGGGAAAAGGGTCTCTCTGAAATTCTCTTCGGCAGGAATGCTAAAACCATTCAAGGAGATCGACGGGAATGTATGGATTATCGGTTTTGAAACTGTTGTTCCCAAAGGTTCGGCTTCTCTGATTACAGCGGAATTTGAAGATATGGCTCCTCTTGAACAGGAGTCTATGGCTGCACTGACAGGCAGAGTATTCCTCCGGGCTGCGGATAATCTGCTGCGCCTTGACAATCGTCTTGATGACAAAAGTCTTCCGGGCAGCATTAATCCTGATGGATCGTTCAGGAAAGAGAAGCCTACTGTGTGGACAAGCGGATTCTTCCCCGGAAGCTTATGGTATTTGTATGAGTATTCCCATGATGAAAAGGTTAAGGACGTAGCGTGGAAAAACACCCTTAAGCTGGACCCTATTCTTGATCCGGAACTGGATGTGAGCCATGATGTCGGATTTATGGTTGAATGCAGTTACGGGAACGCATACAGGCTCACCGGCAACAGTCATGCGTTGGATGCCCTGAGGGCAGGTGCGGCAAAACTTGCATCCAGATATTCTCCCGCTGTGGGATGTATCCGCAGCTGGAGCAATAAGGATCCGAGAGTATTCAGGGTTATCATCGACAATATGATGAACCTGGAACTCTTGATGGACGGATATGAGAGGTTCGGTACGGATTCTCTGCGTAGTATTGCAATTCGGCACGCGAATACCACCATGAAGAATCATTTCAGGAAGGACGGCTCGTGCTATCACCTTGTGATTTATGACGGAGAAAGCGGCGAGGTCACAAAGAGGCGTACTGTGCAGGGATTTGCGGATGAATCGGCATGGTCCCGCGGTCAGGCATGGGCTCTTTATGGTTATACTATGATGTACGGGAAAACCGGGAAGAAGGCATATCTTCGTCATGCGCGCCGTATAGCATCCTATATTATTCCGAAGCTGCCTGAAGATGGCGTGCCTTATTGGGATTTTAATGCGCCGGGTACGCCGGATGCTTTGCCGTCAGACGCTCCGGGCTGTCCCTCCGACTACAGATGGCAGCCAGGGGACAAGATTGAAAGGGATGCATCGGCAGGCGCCGTGATGGCATCGGCCTTTGTTTCCTTGAGCCGATATACAAAGTGCCGCAAGGAGTCGGAGAAGTACCTGAAGGCTGCCGAAACCATTCTCCGGACGTTGTCTTCTGATGAATATCTTGCCGGGCCGGATGAGGAGTATGGATTCCTTCTCAAGCATTCTGTGGGGAATCTCCACGGCAATGCGGGCGTCGATGTCCCCTTTACGTTTGCCGACTATTATTTCCTTGAAGCTCTTGTGAGGTATCAGGCCTCAATGGATAAACAATTTTTTTGATTATTTTTGTTGTCAGAATAATACTAAGACTATGCGCAGAATCATTTCAATCCTGATGCCGCTGGCGGCCATGGCGGCGTGTTCGCAAAACGTTGAATGGAGGCCGGCGGGGGAGCATATCCGTACGGCGTGGGCCGATGAGGTGAGTCCTGCATCGGCACATCCGGAGTATCCGCGTCCGGAGATGATAAGGAAGGACTGGAAGTCCCTGAACGGGCTTTGGGAGTATGCGGTGACATCGGCAGAGGGGGAGAGGCCGCAGGAGGCCGACGGGAAGATTCTGGTGCCGTTCTGCATAGAGTCGTCCCTTTCCGGGGTGGGCAGGACCGTAAGTGCCGATGAGGCCCTCTGGTACAACCGTACGTTCACCGTTCCGCGTTCGTGGAAGAAGGTGCTGCTGCATTTCGATGCGGTGGACTGGAAGAGCGAGGTCTGGCTCAACGGAAACCGCCTTGGAGAGCACACTGGCGGCTATACCGCTTTCTCATACGACATTACCCCTTATCTGGTCAAGGGTAAGCAGGAGCTTGTAGTGAAGGTCCTTGACGGAACCGACAACGGCGAACAGCCCCGCGGCAAGCAGGTTTCCCGGCCTGGTGGCATCTGGTACACCGCCGTCACCGGCATCTGGCAGAGCGTCTGGATTGAACCCGTTGCCGATGCCTATGTCACGGACTATTATCCCGAGGCCGCAGAGAACGGCCTCACAGTCACCGCCTGGGCATCTGAAGAGGCCGATGCCGTAGAGGTCTCCGTCCTTGAAGGTGCCGATGGCTGGGACGCCGAAAACGGCAAACCCGGAAAGCTGATTGCATCGGCAAAAGGAACTCCCGGAGAGGCCCTGCAGCTTGAAATCCCTTCTGCAAGGCTCTGGAGCCCCGAGTCTCCCTATCTCTATGCGCTTGAAATCAAGGCGCTAAAGGGTGGCAAGGTGCAGGACAAGGTGCGCGGCTATGCTGCCATAAGGACTTCTTCCGAGGTAGTAGATGCCAACGGTTTCAAGCGCCTTGGACTCAACGGAAAGCCGTATTTCCAGTTTGGCCCGCTGGACCAGGGCTGGTGGCCTGACGGCCTCTATACCGCCCCCACGGACGAGGCCCTCAAATATGACATAGTCAAGACCAGGGACTTTGGCTACAACATGATTCGCAAGCACATCAAGGTTGAGCCGGCCCGCTGGTACTACTACTGTGACCGCCTGGGCATTGCCGTGTGGCAGGATATGCCCTCGATGGCAGCCAATCTTCCCGGCGGCCAGTGGGGGGAATGGGGCTACGACACAGGCTGGGATTATCCTCTCACAGAAACCGCAAAGGCTACATATTACAAGGAATGGGGAGAGATTATAGCCCAGCTCAAAAAGCACCCCAGCATTCTGGTATGGGTGCCGTTCAACGAGGCCTGGGCCCAGTTTGATACGGAAAAGGCCGTAGAGTTCACCCGTTCCTGCGACAATACCCGCCTCATCAACTCCGCATCCGGCGGCAACTCCCGCCACACCGGAGACATCCTTGACAGCCATAACTACCCCCGTCCCATCATGAAATTCCGAAGCGGAGGTTCCCAGATTGACGTTCTGGGTGAATACGGAGGCATCGGCCTCGCCGTGGAAGGCCACCTCTGGCAGCCGGACAAGAACTGGGGCTACCAGGGCCTCTGCAAGGACGGCGCACAGGTTCTCGAAACCTACACCCGCTATGCCGATGAATTCATTCCTGAAATACGCTCCGGCGTCTCTGCCGGCGTCTATACCCAGACAACGGACGTGGAGATAGAGGTCAACGGCCTTATGACCTATGACCGCAAGGTTATCAAGATGGACGAGGCGAAACTGCGCGAAGTGAACCTCCGCGTGCGTGCCGCAATGGACTAGTCTTCTTTCTGATTGGCTATGCTTATCATCAGGTTGCGGATAGAAAAGACTATCGAGAACTGGCCGATGGCAAGCACCCAGTCATGCCTGATGAGACCGTAACTTATAATCATCGCAGAACCTATAACTGCAAGAATCCAGTGTCCAAGCGGTAGGATTGATTCCTGCCGCTTGACGCTATATATAAGCTGATACAGCGAGCGTATCTCATATACGAACTGCCCCAGGACGCCGTAGAGCAGCAGCCACGGCGGTATCTGGCTGTTCTCGAGGAACTGGGCGTTGAACTGAGGGAAATCCTTCACGATAAGGCCGATAATCACCACCGGGAACAGCGCCTGCAGCACGATAAGGATCTTGGGAACCTTCTTGTACAGCCCCAGGATGGAGATATTCCACATGTAGATGTAGTAGCCGATGCTCTCTCCGAACAGGATGGAGAAGTCCTTCCTGAGCCAGCCGTAGATGTACAGCAGGATGGCTCCGGCGCTGCTCAGTATCCAGTATATGCCGGGAGACTCCACCCTGTGGGATTTCTCCGACATGTACCACTGGATGAGAATCCGGAGGCCATATACGCCCATGCCGGCAAGGCCGATGAGATATACCCAGAACGGACTGTCCATGCTCCCTACTCCTTCCCGTAGAACTTCATGAGTATCGTTTTCTGCATTTCCGGTTCAAGGATGCGCACGAATGAGCGGGTGCTTGCCTCCGGGAAGTCCTTGAAATCCAGTGAAATCATGGTGTCAAGGCAGTTTGAGAAGTCGGGGTCTACGTTGAAGCAGGCCGCATTTGCGCCGCAGCTGAAATACTTCCTCACCAGCACCGGAAGGCGGAACTGATTGTCTGAAAGTGCCAGCAGGAGGCGGTCCAGGGCATCAATGTCATGCGGATCCATGTAGAGAAGACCGTCTGGATCCACCCTCATGTAGTCCGGCTTGAAGGGATTGGTGCAGCGGGCAAAACGGTCGGGGTTTTCAAACCTGTAGCCCCTGTCCAGGAAGCGCACGACTATGCTCTTGAGGAAGTCCGGGATGCAGGCGCTGATGCTCACAAGGCCGGCGAAGCGGTCTACGGGAGGGCCCGACACGGTTGCGACGCAGAGGCCGGTGAACATCATCTTCAGGGGAAGTACGTCCCTCTGGTACTTGGCGACGATGAATGAGCGGCCAAGTTCCATGGCTCGGCACATGATGGTCTCGGCGTCGGGGCCGTAGTCGATGAGCGTTGCCGTGTAGAGGCCTTTGAGGCCACCGTGGTTTTGGATGATATCGGCCCCGTAACCAATCCTGTAGGAGCCTGCAATCTCGCTGCCTGCGGTGTTCCAGAGGATGAGGTGGTTGTAGTAGGAGTCGTAGGAGTCGGTGTCTTCGGGCTTGCCGGTTCCTTCGCCGATTTCCCTGAAGGTCACTTCCCTGAGGCGGTAAAGCTCCTTCATGAGGTTCGGGGCATCGGCAGCCTTGATGATGTATGCGTTGTAGTCTCCGGCGCTGAAGGCCTTCCTGTTTTCGATGGAGGCGACATCGGCCCGGACAAGGGCGGGGTCTACTGCGGGGGCGATGGGCTGCTGGTGTGCAACTTGGGCGGTGGCGGCTTCGGTAGTGCGGCACTGCCATTCCAGGCCGTAGGTTGCGTTTCTGAGGAAATCGCCCAGGGCTTTGTCGTCAAGGGAGGCAATGATGGAAGGGGAAATGGGTTTGCCGATTCTCACCTTCACGGTCTTTCCGCTCATCCTGAACATCTCGCCGGGAAGACGCAGCGTCCTGAAAATGGGGTGGATGCAGCCCAGGATGTGGAAGAGGCGGGAATTGCCGCCGTCGAAATAGACCGGAACCACGGGAAGTCCGGAACGCCTTATGAGCTTAATCATATTGAGCGCCCAGGGCTTGTCCTCTACAACCCTTTTATCGCTCAGAGCCGTTCTATCGCCCTTTTTCTGCCATGTGGCGACTTCTCCTGCGGGGAAAAGGCCCAGGCCGCCGCCGGATTTGATGTGGTCCAGCGCAACCCTGATGCCGCTTACGCTCTTGGCCTTTCCGGAAGAGAAATTGTTCACCGGGATGAAACTGCCCCTGAGGTTGCGCACGAGGGACAGGAAGAAGGTAGTGAGTATCTTGTAGTCCGGCCTTCTCTTGCCGATGTATGCGCTCAGGATGAGCCCGTCCACGGCGCCGAAGTGGTGGTTGGACACGGTGATGAAACCGCCCTCCAGCGGGATGTTTTCAAGCTGCCTGTCCGGCAGGTCTACAGTGAGCGGAAGGTCTTCCAGGATGGTTTCGGAGAAGGAGGAGTCTTTCGGACGCTCCCTCATGCGGTAGAATCTGTCTACTTTTCCCAGTCCGAGGACCGCATAGACAGCGGCCGCTATGGCTTTTCCGGGAAAACCCTTAATGCCGATGGCGTTCTGAAGGTCATCGAGGCTCAGGAGTGGTGCGGGTGTCATTTGTAAGGTTAGGTTAGTACAAAAGACAAATATAGTAAAAAAATATACGAGTCATACAAAAAAACTCGCCGCGGGCTTCACAGCCGGCGGCGAGGATCATCTAACCTAAAAACTTAACCTATTAAAACTATTCGTCCGTTTTTACTGCAATATCCGTGCCTTGATACTGCTTCTGGTTAAGTTCTTCGTCGGGTTTTATGGAAATTATTCGCACATCGGTGACGGGACGGTCGTAACGGTCCCGTTTTACCTGGGAAATCTTGTCTATTACGTTGAGCCCGGCGACGGTTTCTCCAAAGACCGTGTACTCACCGTCAAGATGGGCGCAGCCGGCTTCGTCCTGGACAATGTAGAACTGCGAGCCGGAAGACTCCTTGAACGGATTTGCAAGGTCTCCGCGGCGGGCGGCGGCAAGGGCGCCCTTGATGTGGCGGTGAAGCGGCTCTCCGTCGGCGTTGCGCATTTCGGCCTTGATGGTGTAGTCCGGGCCGCCCTGGCCGTAAAGGTCTACTTTGGATGTGTCACGGGTGAAAGGGTCTCCGCCCTGAATCATGAATCCGGGGATTACACGGTGGAAAAGGAGGCTGTCATAGTAGCCGGCAATTGCCAGCTTTTCGAAATTGTCACGGTGAAGCGGCGTGTCCTTGTACAGTTTGACCTTGATGGTTCCAAGGGATGTTACAATATCGAAAACGGGTTCCTGAGGCAATGCCTTGGCTGCAATTGCGGCTGCGGCGGTGTCAAGGGCTTCCATGGTCGGGGCTTCTTCCGGTTCCGCGGCCTTTGTTCCACGGCCTTTGCAGGCAGCTATTGCACAAACGGCACAAAGCAAATAGACAAACTTCTTCATAGGGTTCATATTTTCTGCAAAAATAACTAATTTTGTACACAATATGGCAAAAAATCCACTCAAACAACTGGCGGGAGAAACCGCCATCTACGGATTCAGTTCCATCCTTGCCAGGGTGCTGAATTTCCTCTTCGTCCCCATTTACACACGTATGCTCACGCAGGTGCAGTACGGAGTGGTAACGGAATTCATGGCATACATAGCTATCCTGCAGGTGGTTCTGGTACTTGGGCTGGAGACAGGCTGCTTCCGCTTTGCCAACAAGGAAGGAGAAGACCCGCGCAAGGTATACAGCGGCGCCCTGCTTGCCGTAACAGGCCTCAACCTGGCGTTCCTCGCATGCATGGTGGCGTTTTCGGATCCCATCTCGGCAGCGCTCGGGTATGCAGGCTACAGGAGCCTTATCATATATGTGGCAGCAATCCTGTTCTGCGACAGCATCACGGCAATCCTCTTTGCAAAACTCAGGCAGGAGCACAAGGCTGTGAAATTCGCCGTGCTCAAGAGCGTTAAGATACTCACTGAGACCGGAGCCAACATCATCCTCTTCTTCGTCTGGCCCAAGAATCCGGATTTCACCTATCCCATCATTGCCATATTCATAAGCTGCATACTGTGCCTGGTGCTTTTCATACCGGATATCATGAAGCTCAGGCTCACCTGGGACGGAAAGCTGGTGAAGAGGATGCTGGCCTATTCGCTTCCGCTCATGATTGCCGCGCTTCCAGGCGTTGCCAACGACTTCCTGGACAGGGTGCTCTTCCGCTATTTCGATACCTCTTCCGAGGCCTGGCGCGCTTCCCTGGGCGTTTATCAGGCAGCCGTGAAGCTTGCCGTCATAATGAACCTCTTCATCCAGATGTTCCGGTATGCGGCCGAACCGTTCTTCTTCCAGAGGGCCAAGGACAAGGGCTCAAAGGAATTCTATGCAACGGTCATGGAGTATTTCACCGCCTTCTGCGGCCTTGTGCTGCTTGGCGTCGTGGGTTATATCGACATAATCTCCCTCATCCTTGGAAAGGACTTCAGGATAGGCGTTGGTGTTGTGCCGATAATGCTTCTCAGCTACATGATCCTGGGAATGCTGTTCAATGTTTCCATGTGGTACAAGCTCTCCGGAAAGACCAACATGGCCATCTGGATAACCCTTGCCGGCCTTGCCGTAACGGCGGTGGTGAACGTAGTGTTCATGCCGCGCTTCTCCTACTGGGCATCGGCCTTCGGGCATCTTGCGAGCTACACGGTGATGTTTATCCTGAGCGCTTCGCTGGGCGCGAAATACTATCCCATCCCCTATAAATGGGGCCGGCTGGGACTGTTCTTCCTCCTGATGGGCGCCGCGCTTGCCGGAATGTATCTCATCCCCGCAGGCGGAGAGGGCGTTCACTGGGTGAACATCGGCCTCAATACCGTTCTCATTTTGGCCTATGCCGGCCTTTCGTGGATGATACTGAGAAGGAGGAAAGCATGAAAAAGGTGCCTCTGTGGCAGATATTCACGGTCTTTGCGAAGATAGGAGCCTTCACCATAGGCGGGGGATATGCCATGATACCCCTCATCCAGGCCGAAATGTCCAAACGCGGATGGATTTCGGACGACGAACTGCCGGACATCGTTGCCCTGTCCCAAAGCGCTCCGGGCGTGATGGCGGTGAACATATCCATATTCGCCGGCCATAAGCTGCGCGGCTTCAAGGGCAGCCTTGCCGCAACGCTGGGGAGCATCCTCCCGTCCTTTCTCATCATCCTTGCCATAGCGATGTTCTTCACCGCCTTCAAGGACAATCCATGGGTGGAACGAGCATTCAAGGGCATACGTCCCGTGGTGATTTCGCTCATAGCCGTGCCCATGATAAACATGGCCAAGAAGTCCTGCAAGAGCTGGTGGGCCTGGGGGCTCGCCATTGCCTCGCTGGTATTGGTGGCGTTTCTGAACGTTTCTCCGATATACATCATCATCTGTGTGATTGTGATTGGGTTCAGCATAACTTATTTCAAGGGGCGGACGGAATGACAGTGGTTTATCTCATACTCCAGCTTGCCTGGACATTCTTCGTGATAGGGGCTTTCACTATCGGCGGTGGATATGCCATGCTGTCCCTCATCCAGAACCAGGTGGTAGTTGTGCACCCCTGGATTACCGAGAGCGCCTTCACGGACATAGTCGCAGTTTCCCAGATGACACCCGGGCCGATTGGCATCAACAGCGCCACATACGTAGGCTATGACGTGCTGTACGGCGCAACCGGAAGCCATATTCTTGGCATCTGCGGCTCGCTCACGGCAACTCTCTCGCTCATGCTGCCGTCGTTCGTCATCATGCTTCTCATCGTGAAGTTCTACCAGAAATTCAAAACGAGCACGCTCTACAGCGGCACCATGGCCTTCCTGAGGCCAAGCGTTGTGGGACTCATCGGCGCCGCAGCAGTCATTCTCATACTCAAGACCACCTGGACCGGCATGACGCCATCCGTGCAGGTAGTGACCGAAAACTTCCCCGACTGGAAAAGCTGGTGTCTCCTTGGCGGAGCATTCGTCGCCGGCTACTGGGGAAAGGTCAATCCCATATATATCATTCTTGCCGGCGCCGCCCTTGGCCTCCTCCTGTACTGATACATTCAAACCACCACTCTATGCTCTGGAATTGCGTTTTTGGTGGTTTGCCCTAGTTTAAACATAGCCAAACCACCGTTTTCGGCCTCCTGTGAAGCAAAAGCGGTGGTTTGCGTGTATCAAGGCCAAGAATGCCTGCGCGCTATTCCCCGGCGGGGAGGCGGTCAAGGCCGATGAGGCCCTTGTGGTCGAGGGAGTAGTTGAGGCCCATGGCATCCAGAATCTCGAAGGTGTGGTCCAGGGACTGGAGGAAGCGCTGATAGTCCTTGGCATCTGCAGCACACCACTGTACTTCCGACAGGGCGCACATGCGCGGGAGAAGCATGTATTCCAGGTGCTCCTCCGTGGTTATATACTCTGTCCACAGGTTGGCCTGGACTCCAAGGATGTGGTCTTCGGCACCGGGCTTGATGCCGTCAAACGGCTCGTATCCATATACTTTCTCAAGGGGAGTGTAACCGCCTATGGCAAGCGGCTCCTTGTCAGTCTCCTTGCTCTGGTAGAAGTCGAAATACAGGTGTGTATACGGCGTCATGATTGCGTCAAAGCCCCTTTCTGAAGCCTTGATGCCGCCTTCGATACCTCTCCAGGACATTACGGTTGCACCCGGAGCAAGCTCTCCCTGCAGGATTTCATCCCAGCCGATAATCTTCCTGCCGTAGCCTTCGAGCATCTTCTGCACACGTGCGGTCACGTAGTTCTGCAGGTAGTGCTTCGCCTGAGGCCCCCTCTTGATTCCAAGGGAGTGCATCCTGGCCGCACACTTGGGGCATACGTCCCACGGGTCAGGACGCAAAGGCTCGGCATCCCCGCCGAAGCACTCATCCCCGCCGATATGTATATACTCGGAAGGGAAGATGTCAACAACCTCTGCAAACACATCGGCAAGGAAATCGAAGACTTTGTCATTTCCGGCGCAGAGGATGTCCTTGGCAACGCCCCAGCGGGTCCAGACCTCGTACGGACCGCCCGTGCAGCCAAGCTCAGGATAAGCTGCCAGAGCCGCCAGCATATGTCCCGGAAGGTCTATCTCCGGTATCACTGTGATGCCCCTTTCGGCAGCGTAGGCTACCACCTCGCGAAGTTCATCCTGCGTATAGAAACCGCCGTAGCGTATACCGTCCGAAGACCCCCACTCCTTGCCGATCATCGTCCCGCTTCTCCATGCTCCTACCTCAGTCAGGCGCGGCCAGGACTTGATTTCCATCCTCCAGCCCTGGTCCTCCGTGAGATGCCAGTGCAGCCTGTTCAGCTTGTAGGCGGCCATCACGTCGATATACTTCTTTGTCTCCTCCACCGTCCAGAAATGGCGGCAGGGGTCCATGTGCATGCCACGGTAGTCAAAGCGCGGGCTGTCGAAGATGCTGACATACGGCAGCACCCACGGCCCCGAAGCCTTCTTCCCGGAGTAAATGCCCGCCGGCAGCATCTGCTTCAGCGTTTCCGTCGCATACACGAACCCGCTCAGTGCCGATGCCTCCACAACCGCACCGTCCCCGGAAATGTTCACCGCATACTCCTCTGCCCCCAGGTCCCTGTTCAGCACGAAGGAGAAGCCGCCCTCGCCCTCGTGCATCTTTTTCCCGGAAGCCTTCTCCAGGGCCGATGCAAACCTTACGATGGCCTTCAGCGCATCGTCCGGGATGTTTTCATCTATCTTGACGGCGGCGCCTGCGGCCTTGAAAGAGCCTTCGGAAACTGTTACGGACTCCGGCATGGGAATCACGTTAAAATCCTGAGGCACAGGTGCCTGGCATGCTGCGGCGCAGATGGCGGCAGCGAGAAGTATGGAATGAGTTTTCATGGTTTTTTATAAGTACAGTCCAAAGTTATGAAAAAACCTTCAGAAATCCCCGGGAATTTCCTATATTTGAACAAATTTGAACATGATTAGTATGAAAAAACTATTGTTGCTCACCAGCCTTCTGCTCACAGTTACCGCATTCGGCGCCAAGAAACCCGAACCCTGGCAGGACCCCGAAGTCTTTCAGGAAAACCGTCTTCCCATGAGGGCAACCTTCCGCACAGACCAGCAGCAGACCCTGAGCCTCAATGGAATATGGAAATTCCACTTCTCTGAAAGCGTAGCCGCCCGCCTCAAGGGATTCGAAGCAATCACCTACAACGACGCCTCCTGGAAGGACATGCCCGTCCCCGGCCTCTGGGAACTCAACGGCTACGGCGTTCCGGTCTACGTTAACATCGGCTATGCCTGGAAGGGCCTCTACACGAACAATCCGCCCGTCGTCCCTGAAGAGGGCAACTACGTTGGCCAGTACCGCCGCGCCTTCGACATTCCCGCCGGCTGGAACGGAAAGCCCGTGTACCTCTGCATCGGCAGCGCCACCTCCAACGTCCGCGTTTGGGTGAACGGGAAGGCCGTGGGCTATTCAGAGGACAGCAAGCTGGAAGCCCGCTTCGACATCTCCAAGGCCGTGAGGCCCGGCAGGAACGTCATCGCCCTTGAAATCATGCGCTGGTGCGACGGCACCTACCTCGAAGACCAGGACTTCTGGCGCCTGAGCGGCCTTGCAAGGGACGTCTACGTCTACACCCGCGAAAAGGCCCGCCTCGAAGACCTTAACGTCACTGCCGACATGACCGGCCGCCTTGAAGCCGCCGCCACAGTCTCCGGCGGCATAAACTCCGTCAGATTCACCCTCAGGGACGGTGCCGATGCCCTCCTCTCCGCCGAAGCCCCCGTCAAAAAGGGCAAGGCCGCCTGGACCGCCACCCTCGCATCCCCGAAGCTCTGGAGCGCAGAGGAACCCAACCTCTACACTCTTGAAGTTGAGGCGCTTTCAAAGGGTAAAGTCTCGGAGAATACAGCCATAGAAGTGGGCTTCCGCACCGTCGAAATCAAGGACAGCCAGCTTCTGGTGAACGGCAAACCCGTCCTCATAAAAGGCGTGAACCGTCACGAAATGACACCCGACAAAGGCTATGTCGTAACAGAGGCCGACATGCTCCGCGACATCCGCGTCATGAAGAGCCTCAACATCAACGCCGTGCGCTCCTGCCACTACCCGGACGACCCCGTCTGGCTCTCACTCTGTGACCGCTATGGCCTCTACGTCATTGACGAGGGCAACATCGAATCACACGGCATGGGCTTCTACGAGAACAGCCTTGCAAAGGACCGCCGCTATGCCGCAGCGCATCTCATTCGTGACCAAAGGATGGTCCAGCGTGACCGCAACCACCCCTCCATCATCATCTGGAGCCTTGGCAACGAAGCCGGCACAGGCCCCAATTTCGTTGACAGCTACAACTGGATAAAGGCAGAGGATCCCACCCGCCCCGTGCAGTATGAAAATCCCTTCCAGATTGGCTCCAAGGTGCCCATCACTGACATCTGCTGCCCCATGTACTGGAGCCCCGACGCCATAATGAAATACATCCGCAACGACGGTTCCAAGCCCGTAATCCAGTGTGAATACGCCCATGCGATGGGTAACTCCGGCGGCAACTTCAAGGACTACTGGGACCTTGTCCGCGCAAATCCCACATACCAGGGCGGCTTCATCTGGGACTTCCAGGACCAGGCACTCTGGAACGGGAAATACTGGGCATTCGGCGGTGACTACAACCCCGGAGGCCCTTCCGACGGTTCCTTCAACTGCAACGGTCTCGTAGCCGCAGACCGTTCGTATCATCCGCATGCATACGAGGTGAGATACCAGTACCAGGACATCTGGACCAGCGGAACCCCGTCGGCCCTGAAGGTCTTCAATGAATTCTTCTTCAAGGACCTGTCGGACGTCATGCTTGTGTGGAACGTGGAAAAGGACGGAGAGAGGATTCTTTCCGGCGCCGTGCCTGTCCTGAACATAAAACCTCAGGAGAGTGCAGTGGTGGATCTTGGTATCGGCAAGCTGCCTGAGGAGGGAACCCTTACCCTCAATGTGGATTATGTCCTCAAGAGCGCCTGGCCGCTGGTTCCGGCAGGCAGCAGGATAGCTTATTCGCAGATTGTCCTCAGGGACAGCCGTCCCGTCCTGGTAGAGCCGGCAGGCGGCCTCATCGGCTGTTATGACGGCGCAAGGAGCGTGGTGCTGAGCGGAAACATCGGCACGGACGGCCTGGCGGCAGAGAGGGAGACGGTCTGGACGGCCTCATTTGACAAGGCTTCCGGCGCCCTCACGTCATATACGCTTGGCCGCAAGGAGGTGCTTTCCGCTCCCGTCAAGCCCTGCTTCAACCGCGCCCCCATCGAGAATGACCTTGGTGCAACACTTCCCACCCGTTATGCCCTCTGGAGGAATCCGGAGTTCAGGGTGAAGGACTTCAAACTGTCGCAGGTTGGTAGCAGCTATCTGGTGGAAGTGGCCTTCGAGCCTCTTGGCGGCATCGTTCCGCTGAGCATCTTCTACGAGGTCCGTCCCGACGGCTCCATCAGCATCGTGGAGCACATGGATGCCGCTCCTAAGGCTCCGGACATGTTCCGCTTCGGCCTTGAGTTCGCAATGCCGGGAACGTTCTCGGAGGTGGATTTCTTCGGCCTGGGTCCCTGGGAGAATTATATCGACCGTTCAAGCGCCGCGGTGCTTGGACGCTTCAGGCAGAAGGTTTCCCAGCAGTATCACATGGGATATGTGCGCACGCAGGAGTCCGGAACCCATACGGGCCTTCGCTTCTTCAGGGTGCTGGATCCTTCCGGAAACGGCATCGAACTGGCCTCTGTCGAGGATTTCAGCGCATCGGCACTGCCTTATTCCATCGAAGACCTGGACGTTTCCAAGCCGGAAGGGGACAATCCCGCCGTCAATGCAAACGGCCAGAGGGGAGTGCCCCGCCATTCGCTGGAACTCAAGCCTTCCGGCAGCACCTGGGTTCATGCAGACCTTGTCCAGATGGGTGTGGGAAGCGTGGATTCATGGGGCTCAACTCCGCTTGAGCAGTACCTTCTGCATCCCGTGGAAAGGGAATTCCGTGTTGTACTCAGCCCCGTTCTGAACCTGTGAGAAGGCGTGATTTCATAAAGACCTCGGGAGCCGCCGTCGCAGGGGCGGCGCTCCTTGGGGCGTGTTCTCCGGGGCGTGTCTCGCATGCCGGTGCGCGCATGAAACTGCGCTGGTTCCCCTATGAGCTTCAGCTGAGGCACACGTTCACAGTGTCGTCCTACTCCCGCACCACCACGCCAGACGTGCAGGTAGAGATAGAGTATGACGGTATCATCGGCTATGGAGAAGCTTCCATGCCGCCGTATCTGGGGCAGAGCGTTGAAAGCGTGTGCTCCTTCCTTGAAAAAGTGAATCTGGAGCAGTTCAGGGACCCTTTCTGCCTTGAAGACATCCTGGATTATGTAGACGGCCTCTCCGAAGGGGACTCCGCCGCAAAGGCAGCCGTGGACATCGCCCTTCACGACCTTGTCGGAAAGCTGCTGGGACAACCCTGGTACCGTATCTGGGGGCTCAATCCCGCAAAGGCTCCTTCAACCACGTTCACCATCGGCATAGATACTCCTGAGGTTGTGCGGGCAAAGACTCTGGAGTGCGAAGGGCAGTTCAACATCCTCAAGGTAAAGGTGGGGCTGCCCTCGGACAAGGAGATGATTGAGGCCATCCGCAGCGTTACGCAGCTTCCCCTTGCCGTGGACGCAAACCAGGGCTGGAAGGACCGTTCGGCCGCCCTGGACGAGATTTTCTGGCTCAAGGAGCAGGGCGTAGTGATGGTAGAGCAGCCCATGCCGGCCTCCCGCCTTGACGACAACGCCTGGCTCACGGAACATTCCCCGCTTCCCATCTATGCCGATGAAGCCATCCAGCGCCTCAGGGACCTACCTTCCATCCGCGGCGCCTACAACGGCATCAACATAAAGCTGATGAAGTGCACCGGAATGCGGGAAGCGCAGAGAATGGCTGCCTGGGCCCGTGCAGAGGGCATGAAAGTCATGCTTGGCTGCATGACCGAAACCTCCTGCGCCGTCACCGCCGCCTCCCATCTTTCCCCCCTTGCCGATTTTGCCGACCTCGACGGCAACCTCCTCATCACCAACGACCGCTTCCTTGGAATGACCGTAAAGGACGGCCGCATCACCCTTCCAGACGGTCCGGGACTGGGCCTTACTGCCTTATAATGCACTTTTTTTCATAAAACTGACGGTCCGGATTTGCACAAAAGCGCCCGGATTGCTATTTTTGCAAAATGATTCTTACTCTCCTGAAACTCCTAGGCTGCATCGCCCTTCTCATGTATGGCATGAAGGTGATGAGCGAAGCCCTGCAGAAAATGGCAGGCCCCGGTCTCCGTCATATACTTGGCGCCATGACAACTAACCGCTTCACCGGCGTTCTTACCGGTATGCTCGTATGCGTGGCCGTCCAGTCATCGGCAGCAACCACCCTCATGACGGTGTCATTCGTAAATGCCGCGCTCCTGAGTCTTGCACAGGCCATTTCGGTGATTATGGGTGCAAACATCGGCACTACGCTGTCGGCCTGGATCATGTCGGCGGGATTCTCCTTCAACATCACCAACCTGGTGTGGCCGGTCTTCCTGGTGGCTGTGGTTCTCATCCAGTCCAGGAAGCGGAGGTATCTGGGAGACTTCCTCTTCGGCCTTGGTTTCATGTTCTTCGCGCTGGGTACGCTCAATGCCACAGGCCGTGAGATGGACCTTGCAAACAACGCCGGAGTGGTGAATTTCTTCTCTTCATTCGATTCGGGAAGCTACTGGACCATACTGCTGTTCATACTCATAGGCTCCATCCTAACTTTCATGGCGCAGTCATCGGCAGCGCTTATGGCAATTACCATGGTCCTCTGCACCAGCGGCGTGCTCACAATATATCAGGGTATAGCGCTTGTCATGGGCGAGAACATCGGCACGACGCTCACTGCGAATATAGCGGCGCTGTCGGCAAATACGCAGGCAAGGAGGGCTGCGCTGGCGCATCTGGTGTTCAACGTTTTCGGCGTCCTGTGGGTGCTGGTGGTGTTCTATCCCTTCGTCAACACGGCCTGCCGCATAGTTGATGTAGACCCCCATGCCGACGTGGTGAATCCCGCAAGGCTCTCCTTCGTCCTTGCCATGTTCCACACCATGTTCAATGTCACCAACACCCTCATCCTCATCTGGTTCATCCCTCAGATTGAGAAGTTCGTGAGTAAGCTCATCCCCCAGAAGGCCGCAGACGAAGGCTTCAAGCTGCAGTACATTCAGCTGGGCATCATGAAGACTCCGGAAATCGCCGTCTTCCAGGCCCAGAAGGAAACGGAACTCTTTGCCGAAAGGATGCGCGGCATGTTTGCCGAAGTACGTGAACTCTACTCCATCACCGATGCCGACGCCTTCGAGAAGAAGGTCCTCCGCATAAAGGAAATGGAGGAAATGAGCGACCGCCTCGAAAGCGAAATCGGCGGATACCTTGCCCAGGTAGGTGATGCCCACCTCAGTGACGACACCAAGCGCAAGGTGCGCAGCCTCCTCCGTGAGGTGAGCGAGCTGGAAAGCATCGGCGACAGCCTCTTCAACCTTTCCCGCACCATGGACCGCAAGCACAGCCAGAAGGCCGTCTTCACCGCCAGCCAGGAACAGGGAATTGCCGATATGTTCGGCCTCCTGGACGGCGCCATGTCCAGCATGGAAGCCGTTCTCAAGGGAACCGGCGACTACGAGACCTCCCAGGACTTCGAGAACCAGATCGACGCCCTCCGCAATGCCCTCAGGGCCAAGAATACTGCCGATGTCGATGACAATGTCTATAGCTTTGCAGTGGGCACCATCTTCATCGACCTGGTACGGGAATGCGAAAAGTGCGGCGACTACGTCATGAACGTCGTCGAGGCCAAGCTTGGCAAGAGGGACAACGCCCCCGAAACAGGCTCCCTGCACATCGACACGGTCCAGAAAACCGCTTCCGTGAACGGTCAGGTGCTTGACCTCACCAAGGCCGAATTCGAGCTCCTGAGCCTCTTCGTCTCCAACCCCGGAAGAGTGTTCTCACGCGAGGAACTCATCGAACTCGTATGGCCCAAGGATGCACTTGCCGGAGAACGCGAAGTGGATCCCAGTGTGCGCGAAATCCGCTCCAAACTGGGCGCTCTGGCAGAGCATTTCCGCACCCGTGCCGGCTACGGTTACTATTACGAGTAGCCGCCCCCTCAGAATTTCCAGCCCATACCACCGTGCAGCACCGATGCGTATGGGCTGAAGTTGTTTTCCAGGAAGAAATACAAGTGCTCCCATCCGCTGCGCATGCCGATAAGAGTCACTCCCGGGAACAGCCGCATTGAGGGTGAAATATCAGGAACGAATCCTACTCCCAGGGCAGAGTAGAGAGAAATATTCTTGTGCGTTTTCCAAATATAACGGAACGACAGGGTTGCGCTCCATCTCAGTTTGTCCTTACTCCAGTAACGTTCATTATCCACCAGGAATTGCCTGGACAGATTGCCGGTGAGGACGGCGTCCCACCTTGGCGAAAACCGGACAACGGAAGACAGCATTACCGAAGGGATGAATTTTGCAGTTCTGCCGGGAGCTTCGACCATATAATAGGGTCCAGTTCGGGGCATGTCATCATAGCGTATTTCTCCGTAGGTCGTGTATGTGTGGAACGGAGCCGCTCCGGTCCCGATTTCAACGGACCATTCGTACTCTTTTTCCTGGTCCTGGGCATGTGCCGGAAAAGCAAAGACCAATGCCGTGGCAAATACCGCTGTTTTGTGGATGAAGCCTGTCATATTCATGTTGGCGAAAATAGTAATTCAATACTTAAATACAAAGATAACTCAATCTTGCGCATGAATCGTAGGATAATTTTTGGCGTGAAATGTAACAAGCTGTGGAACAGTGCATTACGCAAAAGGCTTGCCTCGTTTTGGAGGCAAGCCTTTTGGCTTATTTATTGATAGTCAGGCGTTTGTGTTTCACGCTTTATAAGAGACCTAGACCTGACTGAGGCCAATTAATATAAGTAGCCAGGTAAACAGGGGTGGTGTTGTACTTTCCTTGTTTATCGAAAGCAAGTGTGTACTGACCTGACAAGGAGTCATATGCAAGATCAACAACCACTGCATCCTCTACTGATGCTTCAGTGGATGTCCAGAAGGTGATATGTGGTCCAAGCAATTCGGATACATTAGTCGAGGCGGCCCCAAGGTTAAGCGTTTTGGCCGCTTCCCCAGAGTAGCCAAACAGGCTCTTGAACATGATATATGACTGCTGGACCGTAGGGATGAATCCGTACTCGGGGTCATCTAAAGCATAACTGAATGCGGGATATTTCCAGCGGTATGCATTTTCGTGACTCATGCCGTAGACTTGAATGTTAAACAACCTCTCCGACCCACTGGATGGCGTTAAATAGGCACTTGCCGGTGCTGTGTCCGGATCAAAAAGGTATTCATCTCCGAATTCCACTTTGGCGGGGTTGGTCTCTGCGTTGACTTCCATCCATTTTAAGCTGCTGCTGCCACTCCATTCGAATACCAGGCCGAGGGTTTCCCCCGTGAACTTGTCATCGGTAGTTGTGTCTGGATCATCCAGATAAGCTACTATCCCGACCGGTTCTCCAAGTTCCGGCTGAGGTGAGGAATAGAAGCCGCCGTTGCTGTAGAGCAGGTCTCCAACGGCGAGCTTGTGCATCGTGAAAGTGGCCGTCCCGTACAGTTTGCCTGCCTCTAGAAAAGCTCTTTTGACAGGTGTGGTATATATACTTCCGTCCGTAGTTTTGATGCGGAATGTATACTCTTCGGTCGGTCCTGTATTCGGCTCCATTGCAACATACAGTTTCCCGGCAGCAAGGGCGGATGAAGAAGGGGTTATCAAATAGCTA
>JAFTFV010000046.1 GCA_017458265.1 Bacteroidales bacterium
GAGGCGTTAAAGCACGGTTTTGGGCACACGGGGCCGATAATGTGCTTCAGCCAAGGCCCAGCAGGGGCGTTAAAGCACGGTTTGGGGCACACGGGGCCGATAATGTGCTTTAACCAGGGCCCATCAGGGGCGTTAAAGCACAGTTTTGGGCACACGGGGCCGATAGTGTGCTTTAACCAGGGCCCATCAGGGGCGTTAAAGCACGGTTTGGGGCACATGGGGCAGATAGTGTGCTTTAACCAGGGCCCATCAGGGGCGTTAAAGCACGGTTTTGGGCATACGGGGCCGATAGTGTGCTTTAGATGAGGATCAGCAGGGGTGCTAGCAGGATGTGATTGGTACTAGTACTTCAGGTAGCGGAGCCAGAAGGCGTTGTTTTCTTCCTGGAAGTGGAGGCCCTGGTAGCCGCGGTAGCCGTGCATGCCGTCGGGATAGATCATGAAGTCGAAAGTGGCGCCCTGGCGCTGCATGACATCGATGAGCTGCAGGGTGTTCTGGAAGTGGACGTTGTCGTCGCCTGTGCCGTGGGTGATCTTGAGCATGACAGAGCCGTCTGCAGAACCCGCTTTTGCAGGGTATGAACCCACCCTGCCTATAACCTTGGTGGAGGCGTAGCCTTCCGGATTGTCCTGGGGCGTTGACATGAAGCGCTCCGTGTAGTGAGTGTCATAAAGCATCCAGTCATAGACTCCGCCGCCCGCAATGCCGTAATGGTAATAGTCCGATGCTGTTGCAACCAGCAGCGTTGTCATGGTTCCTCCAAAGCTGAAACCTTCAACGCCTATCTTGTCGGCCTGAACGTAAGGCAGCGACTGGAGCCACTTTGCCCATTCCACAAAGTCCGATATCTCGATGGTGGAGAGGCGTTTGTAGATAGCGTCCAGGCCCTTGCGGCCGTTGTGGCCGGCGGCGCGGCAGTCGGCTATGAGCTGGATGATGCCATTGTCTGAATACCACTTGTAGCGGCTGCGGTTCACCCAGCGGTCTGCTACCAGAGGGGTGTCCGGACCTCCGTAAATATCCACATGGACAGGGTACTTCTTCGATGCGTCAAAGCCTTCGGGCAGGTACATCACGCCCGGAAGTTCGAGTCCGTCGACCTCTATTGTAACAATCTTTCCCGCAGGACCATCATCGGAGGGCAATTCCGCTACCAGATATGAATTTGATGGCTTTTTGATTTCGTAAACGCCAAGAGTCCAAGGAGTTTCCAGATTGGAAAGAAGGGCGGCGAAGTGCCTGCCGTCCGGGGAGAAGCTAACTCCGCGGACATCCATCGCCACGTCTGTAAGAGCGGTTATGACGCCCTTTGGAGATACCTTGTACAATGCTGCGCGTACGTGAGAATCACGCTCGGCAGTGAAATAGACGGTACCGTCCTTGTCGGCCCGGAGGAGGTTTACGCGCCAGTTGGGCCCGTCGGTAATGCGCTTCAATGAACCGTCATATCCAAGGAAATATATCTGCTGCCATGAAGTCTCGAAGGATCGAACCATGTAGAGGCCCTTTTCCGTGAAGAGCATACCGTCGATCCAGTCAAGCCAGGTATCCACCTTCTCGTGGTAAATGGCCTTCTTGCTGCCGTCCACCGGATTGACCGCATAGAGGTCCAGGGTGTTCTGGATGCGCGGTTCACGGGAAACATAGAAGGTACGGCTGTCGGAACTCCAGAAAGGCGTGCCGAAGTACTGGTCCTCGGCAGGGTTGAAATCGGCCCATGTGATAGGGGAACCGGCGGCGGAGACAAAGCCGATGCGCACCTCCGGGTTCTTCTCCCCGGCCTTGGGATAATGCGTGCGGCGAAGGGTGCCGTCCTGGCCGAAGGGCGAATAAATGGGGAACATGGGCACCTCCGTGTCGTCGAAACGGTAGAAGGCTATGGTCTTGCTGTCAGGCGCCCACCAAAAAGCCCTGTAACGCGACGGACGGCCGAAAATCTCCTCATAATACACCCACGAGGCATAGCCGTTCATGATGGTTTCCGTACCGTCAAAGGTAAGGCGTGTCTCATGGCCGGTGGCGATATCGGCAACCCAGAGGTCATTGTCCCTGGTGAAGGCAAGTTTCGTAGAATCAGGCGAATATGTAAGGTTCACGGCCCCTGCGGGGCTCAGGGGGAACTCGGAATACTTTTCCGGCGCCTTCACGCCGTCTTTCCTTGTCCATTTCCGGCCCTTTACCGTAATGGAGAAGGCGTCGTTGTACGAACCGTCCTGGGTGAAAGCTATTTCATTGCTGCCAATCCATTTGTAACGGGAAGGCATCTGAGCATTGACCTGCAGCGACAGGCAGGCAAGAGCAAGTACAAGTATTCTTTTCATGAATACAAATATACAAAACTGCGCGCGAAGTACAAATACTGATTGTTTCATGTACTTCGAGCACCGATACAACAAGTAATTGCAGTTAATTGACTCGCGAAGTACAAATTATCAGCGTTATTTGTACTTCATGAAGCACTCATCCTTGAAATTGACCAGATAGACTTTGGAGATACCGCGCGTGAGGGCGGTGTAGAGCCATTTCAGGTCATCGGCCACCAGGAAATCCTGCCAGAAGGGATTGTCGATGAAGACACACTGCCACTGGCCGCCCTGGGCCTTGTGGCAGGTAATCGCCTGGGCATACTTGAGCTGCAGGGCGTTGTAGTAAGGATCCTCGCGCACGGCGTCGTAACGTTTCTTCTTTGCGGTAATATGCATGTAGTCTTCATTCACTCCCTGGTAGAGCCTGTTGCTTTCCTCATAGGTGAGCGACGGGGACTCTGACGTCAAAGTATCCAGCAGGACCTTTGCGTCAATTTCGGCATCACCGTAATCTGGAAGGGAGAGGGTTGCATCGGCAAAATGGAAGCCGTAGCGCTCCTCGTAATTGTGTATGCGCTGGAGGCAGGCTATGTCGCCGTTGGCTATGAAATCCGTCCCTTCAATGCCCTCGCAGAACTGGTAGCAGTTCTTCACTATCATGAGTTTGTCGCCGCGCACCAGCTGTTCTTCGTGGTACTGCACCTGCGCCCGGATGCCGGCATTGTAGCGGTTAGCCCTCTTGTTGGAGCGGCAGAGGACCACAGTCTCCTCCTCTCCATAACGGGAATATGCATAGGACAGCGTGTCAATCAGCTGCGAGCCCGTGATGCGGGAAATATCGGCAAAACCCTCCACTGAAAGGCCAAGCTCATCCAGGCCGATGCCGTCGTCGGCACTGTCCATTATTTCCCTCAGATGGGTGGCGTTTTCCAGGATGCCGGAACCCTGCGCCTGACGCACGACGGTAGTGAGCGTTGCATAACTCACGCCTCCGAATCCGTCCATAAACGCCGGAGCCAGAGCCGGAGACGCGTCAAGCCCAACAGGCGGCAGCTGGGCAGCATCGCCGATGAGAATAAGCCTGCAATCGACCCCCGCCCGAACAAAGCTGACAAGGTCCTGAAGCAGGTTCCCCGTCCCGAATTCGGCACTTCCCTGCCCCTGCGAATCTATGCCGATGAGCGACACCTCATCCACGATGTAGAGCGTCCCCTTGGCCTTGTTCGGCGACAGTGAGAACTGCGAAAAGCCGTCTTCCCCGTGCGATTTCTGCCGATAGATATGCTTATGTATGGTATATGCCGGCCTCCCTGCATACTGGGACAGGACCTTTGCGGCGCGTCCCGTAGGCGCCAGCAGCACGCACGGCACCTCCATGGCGCTCATAGTGCCGATAACCGAAGATATCGCGCTGGTCTTTCCCGTTCCGGCATAACCGTTCACCACCATGATGTCACCGTCGTCAGAGGTGAGAAAAAGGGCTATCCTTGCCAGAAGGTCCTGCTGGCAGGAAGTGGGCTCGTAAGGGAGCGCGCTCAGAAAAGAATCAAGCAGGAATACAGCTCTCCGGTCCATCAGTACTTCCTCACGAATATGCTGGAGATCACTGCAAAAACGGGATAGATTTCAACTCGGCCAAGGAACATGTCCAAGCTGAAGATGAATTTAATCACCGTGGGCTCTGCATTGTAATTTCCCATGGCCCCGATAGTGCCGATTGAAGGCCCCACGTTGGCAAGCGAAGCTATACTGCCGGTAAGGGCATGCCCGTTAGGATCTCCGAGAAGAAGGCACAGGACAGTGGATATGCTCACCAGAACCACGAACATAGCTATATACAGGATATGCGGATATACATCCTCATCATGGAGAATGCGCCTGCCAAGGCGCAGCTCATACATGATGTAAGGATTCACGGTTTTCTTTATCTGCATGTGGATGGCCTTCAGAAGCAGAATTATCCTGTCCACCTTGAGACCGCCGGAGGTTGACCCGGCGCAGCCGCAGACAAGGCTCACCAGAATGAGCATGAATGAGGGCAGCGCACCCCATGTGGAGTTGTCGCTGAGGCCGAAACCGGTGGTGGAAGCGTAGCTCACCACGTGGAAGGTTCCGTCCATGAATGCTTTCCCCCAGCTGGCATCCGTTCCGGAGAGTTTGAGTGAGAGGCTCGTGACTATCGCGACGATGGCAAGTCCTATCACGTAGAATTCCAGGATGGGGTTCTTTAGCGGCTTCACAGACCGGCTCACGAGCGTCATGAAGATGATTCCGAAGTGGATGGAGGAAAGGAACATGAACACTATCGTGAGCGAGGATATGAGCGTTGAATCAAATGCGGCGATGGACAGATTCCTTGAGGAGAAACCGCCCGATGCGCCCACGCTGAATGCGTGGCAGATTGCATCGAAGGCGCTCATTCCCGCAGCCCAGTAGCTAAGGAAATACACAACCACAAGGCCCAGATACACATAGGCGAAGATGTATACGGTCTTGTTGGCGCGGCTGCGGTAATCATCCCTGGAGAGGGATGAAAGTTCCATGTTCGCAAGGCGGAGCCTCATCGGAGAGGATGTGGGGATGATAAGGAGAAGGAAAACCACGACTCCCAGACCGCCGATGAAATGGGTCGATGCCCTCCAGAAAACTAGGCTCCTGGGAAGGGACTCTATGTCTTCAAGTATGGTAGCGCCCGTTGTTGTAAAGCCGGAAACGCTTTCAAACCAGGCGTTTATCAGCGTAAACGGGCCGCCCCACAGAGCATACGGCAGGCCGCCGAAAATGAAGGACAGAAGCCATGACAGGAAGATAATCATGAAACCGTCCTTGAGCGTAATCCTTGCCGTTTTCCTTACGAAAATAAAGGGGAAGATACCAACAAGGAAGGTTATGATGAAGCATATCAGAAGCGGGGTGAAGGCGCTGTCCATGCCATCGGCAAGGGAGACCCCCATGGAGAGCAGCATGAAGAGTGCGCTCACAAGGAGGGCCAGACCTACGTTTCTGGATATTACCTTCAGGTTCATTTGTCTATCTTGTCCTTGAGTTCTGCGTTTCTGCGGCGCAGCTGGCGGTTTTCTTCGGCAAGGTCCGTGACGGAGCCGTTAAGGTCGGAGAGCTGGTCGTCACCGTCAAAAGTGTACGTGTAGCGCCGTCTGTACTGCAGGTAATCCCTGAGGTTGCTGTTTATCCTGTACAGCGGTGTCACGTAGTAAGTGATGATAAAGGACAGAAGGAGGAAGAGAAGGAGGATACCCACGGCAACCGCAACGGTTCCTGGGATGAAGCTGCGGTAGAAACCGCTGTCGAAGTCTTCCGAGTTCTGCCTGAGTTCGATGTACATCACCTCGCCGAGGCGGTCAAGGTAGCCCCTGAGGCGTCCGAAGAGCGGCTGCAGGCGGCTGAAGTACCAGTCACGCGTGTCGATGAAACTGGACTGGAGCACGTCTTCCAGTTCCATGGAAGCGAGCATGTATGCAGAATAGGCGTAGAGGACGGAATCGGCAAGGTGGCTGCGGCCGGTTTCGAAGTCTGCCTTGAGGCTGTCGCAGTAGTCGATGAAGGCCTTGCGGTCAAAGTCCGGGAGGGTGGTGAGATTCTCATCGCCGATGACGGCCAGGACCTCGAGATTGTATGTATCCACGGCGTTCACCAGCTTCTGGGTGACGCGGATGTTCTTGATGTCGCCGGCAATCATGTCCGACACATAATTGGACATATGGCGGTACTCGAGGAAGGAGATTATGATGGACACGAAGAGCACGACGGCTATCGCGCTCAGTGACAAAGTAATCTTAGTCCTCATGGACAGGCGGAACTCCTTCCACCATATTCGCGCTTTTTCAAACATATCCGCAAAGATAGTCATTTTTTCACATACGTTAAAAACAAAAGTTTTTCAGTAAATACTATGGTAATTAATAAAATTTTTATTAAATTTGTATTCCGAAACAACGAAAATTATGAGAGAGACCTTTCTTGAAAGAAAAGACAATAAGAATACTCTGCTCAAGAAGAACATACTCTTCCTGTGCATCGAGCATGGAGAGCAAAGTATTTCGGCACTGAGCGATGCTATCGGCGCATCCGTCCCCACAGTCACCAAACTCATCGGCGAACTGATGGACGAAGGATTCATGACAGACCTCGGCAAATCAGGCACTTCCGGCGGCAGGCGGCCTTCGATATACGGACTCAATCCCGAGGCCGGCTATTTCGTGGGCGTAGACCTCAGAAATACCCATGCGTGCATCGCCGTAACGGATTTCAAGGGGGGGCTCCTGGCCTTCAGGGACGACATTCCCTTCAAGATGAGCGCAACAGAGGATGCCGTACACGACATTGCCACCCTCATCAAGGAGTTCATCAGCCGTGAGAACCTTGAATGGAACAAGATAATGGGCCTTGGAGTAAGCATCCCGGGCCGAGTGAACCCTCTCACCGGTTACAGCAACAACTACTCGTTTGAAGAGCACCGCACCATAACCCGCATTCTGGAGGAAGACCTCGGAATACATGTAGTCCTCGAGAACGACTCCCGCGCCATGACCTACGGAGAGTACATGGGCGGCGGCCTCAAGGAGAAAAACATGCTCTACGTAAACGTGAGCTGGGGCCTTGGCATGGGCATCATTGCCGACGGCCGCCTCTACTACGGCACCTCCGGCTTCAGCGGAGAGTTCGGTCACTTCCCTCTCCTTGACAACGGCCAGATGTGCCGGTGCGGCAAGGTGGGATGCCTGGAGACAGGCGCGTCGGGATCGGCCCTGGTGAGGATGATCGGCGAAAAACTCTCTGCGGGAAGGGCGTCCGTGCTGGCCGCCAAATACAAGGCAGAGGGGAAGGTCAGCCTCATGGACATTTTCGAGGCGGTGAGAAGCGAGGACACGCTGGCAATTGAGACGGTAGAAAAGCTGGGAATCAACCTTGGAAAGGGGCTGGCGGGCCTTATCAACATCTTCAACCCGCAGCTGGTGGTTATCGGCGGAAAGGTTGCCGTCGCCGCCGGAGACTATCTCATGCTCCCCATACGCACGGCCATCAAGCGCCATGTGCTCAACATTGCAAATCAGGATACTACCATAAAACTTACCAAACTGCGCCAGAAGGCCGCCCCGATGGGTGCAGCACTTCTTGTACGCAGCAGAATTCTCGGAATGCTATAGCCTATGCCACAGATATCGCACCGCGGCCTCGAGATGCCGTCTTCTCCTATCAGGAAACTCGCCCCCCTGGCCAACGAGGCCAAGCTGCAGGGCGTTAAGGTATATCATCTGAACATAGGCCAGCCGGACCTTCCTACCCCTCAGAAAGGCCTGGATGCCTTGAAGAGCATCGACAGGAAAACGCTGGAATACAGCCCTTCGGAGGGGTTTATCGGCCTTCGCGAAAAGCTTGTCGGCTATTATGCCAAATTCGGCATCAACGACATCACGCACGAAAACATCATCATCACCAGCGGAGGCTCGGAGGCAATTCTGTTCGCTTTCCTGGCATGCATGAACCCCGGGGACGAAATGATCATGGTGGAACCGGGCTATGCGAACTATATCTCCTTCGCTGTTACGGCCGGAATCAAGGTCAAGACCGTTACCTCTTATATAGAGGACGGTTTCAAGCTCCCGCCTGTCGAAGATTTCGAGGAGGCAATAACGCCCCACACCAGGGCAATCCTTCTCTGCAATCCAAATAACCCCACCGGCTACGTCTATTCCCCGGATGAGCTCCAGAAAATCAAGGAACTCGTCGTAAAATATGACCTTTATCTCATTGCCGATGAGGTCTACCGCGAATTCGTCTACACCGACGAACCTTATGTGAGCGCAATGAGCCTGGGACTTCCCCAGAACGTCATCCTTGTGGATTCAGTGAGCAAGCGCTACTCTGAGTGCGGCATCCGCATCGGCATGCTTGTAACGCGCAACCGAATGGTGCACGACACCGTCATGAAATACTGCCAGGCCCGCCTGAGTCCGCCACTCCTGGGACAGATCGTTGCCGATGCCTCCATAGAAGGCGTTGAAGACTACGCCAGGGAGTGCTTCGACGAGTACAAAGCCCGCCGCGACTTCTTCATCAAAGGCCTTAACAGCATCCCCGGAGTCTACTCTCCAATGCCCCACGGCGCCTTCTACACAGTAGCCTCCCTCCCCGTTGCCGATGCCGAAGACTTCTGCCGATGGTGCCTCACCGACTTCCGCATGGACGGAGAAACCATCATGATGGCCCCTGCCGCCGGTTTCTACCGCAATCCTGACCTCGGCCGCAACCAGGTCCGCCTTGCCTACGTACTCTGCCGCGAAGACCTCCAGCGCTCCCTCATGCTCCTCCGCGCCGCCCTCCGCGCCTACAACAACCGCACAGTGTTTTAGAAAAACGAAGAACGCCGGGCATCGTACGATGTCCGGCGTTCCGAAGAACCGCGGCTACTTACTCTCCCACCTGGTGTGGCAGTACCATCAGCGCCAGTGAGCTTAACTTCTCTGTTCGGAATGGGAAGAGGTGGATCCTCACCGCTATAACCACGGCATATATTACTTGAGAAAAAGTAACTTCAAGGCGCCTTCCGGCCCAAACAACAGATAGTCCTTCGGCGTATTCTTCTTTCTCAACGAAAGTCTTTCGGGCAATTAGTACAGGTCTGCTGAGCCCATCACTGAACTTACACATCCTGCCTATCAACGTGGTAGTCTCCCACGACC
>JAFTFV010000047.1 GCA_017458265.1 Bacteroidales bacterium
GACTTCGCCGTAAGTGACGGTAAGTCGCTGCTATTAACGTTTAGTTGCGTGCTACTCGCTGCGAGTCGTAGTCAGTGGCTGCCAGTTGCCTGGGAGCAGGCTACACAGATCACCTTTGTGACCCGGCAGGCGCGTAAGGATGTAAAAAGCAAATTTATTTTCCCCAATTTTCGGAAAAAAAAGTTTCCCCACTTTTCGGAAGTCTGATGGGACGGCTGGGGTGTTGAACCGTCACATTCTTCTCCCCACTTCTGTCGTATTCGATTCAATTTTCTCTTCGTCAGCCTCTTGCATAAGAAGGAGACATCGATTATATTTGTTTTTGTACGACTGAAGCAGAAGGGGCAACGCAGGGGTGCGACCCTGGAGGAATAAGCCGTATGACACCGACAGTATGTCGTTTATCAGGGCCCTGGGCATTGGTTTGCCCTTGGCCTTTTTTCAAAGAGACATACTGGAGGGGTCTGATGCCTGTAAACCCCGGGGTTACAGGGGCGGAGCCCCTGCTGGACGCATACGGACACATGATTTCTTTCGTTCTGGTAAAGAACGGTGGTGGCGGACTGGCCGCCAACACACCGTTTCGGTAAGGTTATCTCAAGTGTTTTTATTTGTCTTTCAAGAACCCGGACCTGTTGTCCATACGATAGCTCGATCCGTCGAGCTTGATGACGTCGCAGTGGAACAGGACGCGGTCCAGTATCGCAGATGTAAGAGCCTCGTCACCAAAGATTTCCACCCACTCGGTAGGTGCCTTGTTGGTGGTGATGATGATGGAGGTCTTCTCGTGGAGGGCATTGATGAGATTGAAGAAGGCCACGGCCTCTTCCCGCTTGAGCGGCATCAGGGTGATTTCGTCAATGCAAAGGAGACTGCATCGCAGGATGCGGTTGTATGCGGACATGGATTTGGGCAGGGAGTCCTTTGTCCTGAGGATTCGGACATACTCTTCCATGGTTCCGAACATGGCATTTCTGCGGCTCATTACGGCATCATGGATGAGGCCGGCGGCGATATAGGTCTTGCCGGTGCCGCTGGGCCCCATGAGGATGACATTGTAGGCCTGGTCCACCCACAGCAGTTCCCGGAGCTGCCCCAGCCGGTGCTTGGTCATTCCGGACCCGTGGGTGAAGTCGAACTTGTCCAGGTCGCAGTTACGGGGCAGATGCGCCCGCTTGATGCGGCGTATGATTTCCCGCTCCCGCCGCACATCCACCTCAGTTTTCAACGTGTTTACGCTGTATTCCAGATAGGTGGGGGCTTCCACCTGTGCCTTGTGCAGGATTTCGGGGAAGTGAGCTTCCAGATGGCTCAACTGGAGAATATGGGCATACCGCAGCAGCTCATTGATTCGTGATTCCGTTGTCATGGCATTCAGAACGGCAAGTCGTTATCTTCAAAGAACTTTCCATAGTCGGAGATACTCCGTTTCGCGGGTGTCACGTCCTGGGCGGTAAGACCGCCCGGGAGGATAATGTTGCTCCCCGGCGACGGATTCTCGCCCATGCTCCATTCCTCAATGAACTCGGCCAACTCGTTGGGATTGAGGATGGGGAGTTCCTGTGCACTTTGGATGACATTCTCTATCATCATTGGGCAGTCCGCAATCTTGCGCAGCTCATGCAGGATGCCCATGACGGCCTTGCGGTAATAGCGTGGGCCCGCGTTGTAGACCCGTTCAAGATAACGGTTCGTGCAGTGCTCGTCACCATACTGCGTCAGTAGTTGGCGCAGTTCGGACTCTGCCTTCAGCATCGTCTTCGAGGGCTCACGCCTGCGGTGCTCCGGTTTTGTCACGACGGCACCTTTGCGATCTGTCACCACATCGTGGCAAGCTATCAGCTTGCAAGGGTCCTCACTATAGATCTCGATCTGCTGTTCAGCCTCGTTCATGACAATCAGCACCCGGCTGCCTTTATGCTGATATGTGCCCAGCGGGACGGAGTATGTGTTGCCCTTGTAGGAGATAGTGTTGTCCTGCTTCACGACATAGGATCGGGCATACATGGCAGGTCCCTTTACGCTTGCCTTGTAGTCTGCGAGATAGTCCTTCTCAATGGCAAACTCGGCAGACGGAACAAAGCGGTACACACTGTGGCGGTTCTGGTTTCCGGTCCGCTCCAGCCAGCCCAGGAACTCATCGTTCAGTACTTCGTCATTGACGTAGGTCCTGCCTGAGAGGAAGTTGTGCTTGACATACCGTACATACGCTTCGGCAAGTCCCTTGGACTGAGGATCGCGGGCCATCATGAACACGGGCTTGTAACCCACTTCACGCACGTACGCTTCCAATGCGGCCGTCAGATGATACTTCCCATAGTTCTCGTTCACAAGGAACTTGACATCCTGGTCGTACACCACTTCCTCAGGCACCCCGCAAAAGTATCGGAACGCCAGGTGGTGGGCATAGACGGCCGACTCGGCCGTGAACGGACAGGACTGGAACCACGCGAACTTATAACAGGAGCGGCGCAGCACCATCAGCATAAAGTACACCTTGGTGCGACTTCCATGCGTGTTCTCAAGAAACATCTCCCCGAAGTCCACCTGAGCCTGCTTGCCGTAAGGCATCTGCTCTACGCGGCCGAACTCGCGCAGGGACTCATGCGCAACGGGAATATCCTCCTCCGTCCTGATGCGCTGTACAAAGGAATATACCGTTCTTGGAGATACGTCCGGAAAGGACGGATAATGTTCAAGCAGGCGGTCATGCACCTGCGGGGAGGAGAGCATGGGCTTCTCTCTCAGGAGATTGACTACGAAGTCCCGGTAAGGCTCTAGCTTGCAGAGCCGACGCTTCACCTCGCGGTCTACCAGAGCGGAGATCTGCTCCTGGCTCATGTCACGGTAACGGCGTACCGTCTTCCGGTCCACGCCAAGTATACGAGATACTTGCGCAACCGTTAGGTTTTCAGAAAGCAATGTTTTAACTTTGTCCCAGAGTTGAACCATAATAATCGTTCGATTCATTCTTTGAGTGTGTTTTAGTATGAGATAACCTTTTCATTCTACTAAAATACACTCTTTTGGTTAAACTTTTTTCCACATACCAGACTGGGGAATCACGTTTCCGAAAAACGGGAATCGCATTGCCGATTTCCGGGGATTCTCAAATTTCCGATATCTGGGGAACAAATTTACCGATTACAGTAAGGATATCCTCCAGCCAAGCCCGGGTCTCTATCTTCGCCGCTTTGCAGCTGCTGAACAGGGAGTAGACAATGGCTGCGCGTACGGCCGCATCATGATTGCCGGCGAACAGGAAGTTCTTGCGGCC
>JAFTFV010000048.1 GCA_017458265.1 Bacteroidales bacterium
CCTCAGCTGACTCGCCGCGTAACAGTTCCAGCACCACTGTGCTCTTGAACTTCGCTGATTTTCTTCCGTTTGCCATACGAACACAAAATTACTCTTTTTCTTGGTCTTATTTTGTGCTCGGTCAAATTTGCGGCTAATATAGAGGCGGTTAATACAAAAATCCAAACAGCCAAAGGGGAATCTTATTTCCACGGCCGAATTCTACGCCGTCAATGGCTAAATAACTATTATCTATATCCTTTATTTGTTCAAAGCTCTTTCCGGGACCTCCTACTTCAAACAGGTACTTTTCGTCCACCAGAAAATCGCCTTTGGATGGATAATATACGTTGCAGACTCTGCTCAACTGATTGTAGAAGAAGGTCTCCCGGATGGTTCCAATCTCCGGGTTGTCGGATAGGGCATACATGAGATTGGAATTATCCAGGAAGAGTTTGTCAGGTGAGGACAGTTTTTTCACGGATTTGGGTTTGGTTTTGAGTTGACCAATAAGGGCAGCCCGCTCGAGAAGGTCCATCAGTTTAAGCCCTTGCTCCCGATTGGTCTCCAACTGATTATAAATCTCTTCCATATTGGGGATAAAAGGAACCTGGGCTGCTATGATATAGAGTAACTTCTTAAGTTTTTGTATAGTAGCATACTCCACTTCGGTAACAGCCGGGATATCCTGCTCAATCACCTGACGGCAAACCTCGGCCAGGCGGTCGTTGAATCCTTCCGGGTCTTCCATATAGAAGGGGTAATAGCCGTGCTTGAGGTAATCATTGAAATAGTTTAGGACATGGATTTTGCCAGTGATTTCCGTAGCTATTTCCACATGACGGGTTAGGATATCCTCCAAACTGACTTTTTCCCAGGACATGATGCCTTCAAAGGCAAGGTATTCGCGGAAAGACATTCCGTGGACCGTGTTCATGGACGTTCTTCTGGAGAGATCCACGTTGCCCTCGCCAATCTGGAGCATAGAGCTTCCAGTGAAAACGACATTCATCGTAGGATAGTTGTCATAGATATTCTTGATACCCCACTCCCAGTTTTTGTATTTATGCACTTCATCCAGGAAGAGGTGGGTACCGCCGTGGATATAATGATACTCAACCAGGTCGTCCAAGCTGTTCCCGTTGAACCAAATATGATCTAGTGAAGCATAAAGAATCTTGCTGTCATCAGTGAACGACTCCTTGATATGCTGCTTGAGGAGCGTGGATTTTCCCACACCTTTCGGGCCTTTGATGCCGATTATCCTGGGGCTCCAGTTGATGTGGTCATATATCTCCCGTTTGAAGTCAAGGCTGACTTGCGACACCAATCTGTGCGAGTTTCTGTAAAGTACGTCCGGATTCAGTTCCATATCTTTGTGCTTTAAATCAATGCAAATATACAAAACAATCTTGGAAGATTGAAATTCTTTTAAAAAACAATCTTGGAAGATTGAACGAAGGGTAAGTTAGTCCCCAGATGAGAACTTCTTCCCTATACATTTGTCATTATCGATATTATCCACTATCTTGCATTAGGATTCGTCGAAGGGGAATTCGTTTGAAGGGATGACAACCCTCCCAAGTTTCTTGGTCCGAGCCTCATTGAAAAGCCGTTACCTGACGGCTTTTATTTTTTGCGAATTCGTAAAATCTTATTATCTTTGCGGTAGCTTCGTGAAAGTTAGAGGGCACTACGGTGCGCCTCCTTGCAGGGGACCTTCGGGTACCCCTGTATTTTTATGGATAGATGTCAACTACGCTGTCTCCATCGTAAATCAGGGTGTTCATATAATATTGCCGCGTCGGCGGAAAAAGTTGCCACGCAGTGGCGTTCTGCTGACAACGCGGCAACGAAACATGGCGTATTGGCAGAAAACCACGCCGCGTCGGCAAGGAATGATGCATCCTATGCGAATATGGCTGCCAACGCGGCCAAATCTATACACACTGTTTTGCACTTGGTCCTGGATTTACATTTCGGCCGTTTCGCTTAGAATCGTTATATTTGTAGTTGCAAAGAATGATTTCCTATGAGTAAAAAAATAGTTGTAGTGAATGCCGGGCGGAGGCCGGCTTTTGAATATGGAGCAGTACTATCGTCATTTTAGGAACCGGAAGGTGTATCGCTTCGTGACCTTCGCAACCATTGAGGCGACGGAGGAGGAGGCCGTGGTGTACCAGGCCATGTACGGGGACCGCCGGTACTGGATAAGGCCGAAGGCCAATTTCTTCGAGGAAGTCATGTATGACGGGAAGATGGTGCGGAGGTTCCAGCCCATCCCCCAAGAGGAGGCATTGAAGGAAACAGAGACATCAATTAAGCAAGTGAATCAAATGCGTAACGTAACAAAACTGTCAGATAATACCGTAGGCGGCGTCCGCAGCACATCGTTCGCCACGTGCGGCATAACGTGCTCCACGCAGATCAACATCCAGACGGAAGGCGACACCATCCGCCGGGTGGAAATCGTAAAAGGCTGCGACGGAAACACCAAGGGCCTCGCCAGGCTGTGCGAAGGCCGAAAGATTCAGGACGTAATCGGCCTTCTGGAAGGCATTGACTGCAAGGGCCGTGGGACCAGTTGCCCGGACCAGCTTGCGAGGGCGCTCAAGGAGCTGTGATGTAGCCCATGCCCCGCATCATCTTCCATATCGATGTGAATTCCGCATTCCTCAGCTGGACGGCGGTGAAGATGGTGCGCGAAGGCAAGCCGGACATCCGGCTGGTGCCATCAGTAGTTTCCGGAGACCCCTCCGACCGCAGGAGCATCATTACGGCGGCATCCATCCCGGCCAAGAAACTCGGCATCAAGACGGCCCAGCCAGTGTCGATGGCGCTGCGCACGTACCCGCAGCTCGTTATCGTCGGAGGCGACTGGACATGGTACAAAGCCTGCTCGGAGGGCTTCATCTCCATCTGCCGGAGTTACTCTCCTGTGCTGCAGCAATTCTCCATCGATGAGTGCTTCATCGACATGAGCCTTCGCTGCAAGCCGGACAATGCGGTGGAAGTGGCCACCCGGCTAAAGGACGAGGTGAAAGCCCGGATGGGATTCACTGTAAATGTGGGCATCGGCTCAAACAAACTGCTGGCGAAGATGGCGTCCGACTTCGAGAAGCCGGACAAGGTGCATACCCTCTGGGAGAGTGAGGTGCAGGAAAAGATGTGGCCGTTGGGCGTGCGCGATTTGTTGTGGGTAGGCAAAAAGACCGAAGAGCGCCTGACGGCCTACGGCATTCATACCATCGGCCAGCTGGCTTCTTTGGGAATGGGGTCGCTGACCCGGCTGGTGGGACAGAAGTTTGCCCGGCAGCTGCACGAGAATGCCAACGGCCGGGACGACTCTCCGGTGGAAACGGAGACGGCAGAGGCCAAGAGCTACAGCGCCGAGCGCACCTTCTCCAAGGATCTGGTGGACCCCAAGGACATCGACCGGGCGCTGTTCAATGTGGCCTGCATCGTCGCCCATAGGATACGCAGGGACGATTTCCGGGCATCGACGGTGTCGATGTTCGTCAAGTACAAAGACTTCTCGGTTGCCCAGAAACAGTGCCAGACGGCGCAGCCCACCGATGTGACTGCCGTCATCCTGAACGAGGCCCGAAGGATGCTCTCGGAGGTCTGGGACGGGGAAACGCCCATCCGGCAGGTGGGCCTTGGCGTTTCTAAACTCACGCATGAATCGGCCATCCAGATGTCCCTGTTCGAAGACCCCAAGATGGAGTATTACAGGGAATGGGACAGGCAATACGATGAGGAGAAGGCCAAGGCAGAGGATGCCCGGATGCTGGCATACGAACGCAAGACATAACCGCATATGACCGCAATGCTCGGGCAGGGAACGAATTTTTGATACATTCAGACCACCACTTTAGGCTCCGGAATGGCGATTTTGGTGGTTTGGCAGGGTTTAAACTAAGGCAAACCACCGTTTTCGGCCTTGTACAGCAAAAAACGTTGGTTTGAATGTATCAAATCATGGCTGGGCGGGCTAAAGCACACTGTTGGCACCGCAGGGGCGAAAACGTGCTTTAAGCGGGGGTAAATGGCAGGGCTAAAGCACACTTTTGGCAACCCAGGGGCGAAAACGTGCTTTAACGGAGCTTTGTCGTAGCCGGAATTGGCTTGATTATCAGAGTACACAGGGTTTTGCACATGAGCCGTTTTTTCCGCCTCGTTATACTTTTTTCTTGAGAAAGTGAGCGTGAAACAGCCAAGTCTTCCGCGGTTTTTCGTAACTTCGCGGCATGAAAAGAGATTATTTCGAAGGCGCAGACGTGGCTGTAACCATCTGCGCGAAGGATGGAACCATACTGGATATGAACCGGAAATCCCGGAAGACATTCCTGAAACCGGGGCAGGAGGAGATTATCGGCAAGAATGTGTTGGACTGTCATCCTGAGCCCGCAAGGACCATGCTGGCAGGCATGCTGGAGAATCCCCGCACCAATGTCTACACCGTAGAGAAGGAAGGCGTGAAAAAACTCATCTTCCAGTGCCCCTGGTACGACGAGGGCGAGTATGCCGGATATATGGAACTGTCAATGGTCCTGCCAGAAATTATACCCAACAGAATCAGAAAACCCAAGGTCTGAGAGGGCTAAAGCTGATTATACCAGCTCGGAAATCGGCAGGGGAGGGATGCCCTCCAGGTGGGCGCGGACTTCGGACATGTCGGCAAAGAAGACGTTGAAGGCGGCCGATGTGGGGAAGCGGTTGAACCATGCGCTTTCCAGGCGGTAATACTTTATGTCCGAGGCGTTTCCGCTGCGGCGGAGGACTCTGTCCCAGGCCCGGATCTTGGGGGCCGAAAAGGGCAGCAGTTTGAGGCCTTCCCGCCCGTCACGGAAGGTGACGATGGCGACGATGTGCGGCTTCACCCTCTTGTCCAGGCCTTCTTCGCGCTGCTCGGCGGTGAGGCGGTGGGAGATGGTGACATGCCGGCCGAAGTCCCTGTTTATCCTTGCCATCATGGCGCGGAAAACCTTGCCGTGGGTGGATGTGTCCTTGATTTTCTGCTGCCAGATGCAGCAGTGGATCATCTCGTGGATGATGGTGTCCTCAATCTCTTCCTCCGGGAGGTCATGGCGGGTGCTTATCCTGAGGCGGAGGTCATATCGGCCCACAGTAAAGCCCGCGATGCGTTTTGTCCTGAAAGTGCACTGGCCCACATAAGAGGCGGAATTGCTGAGTTCGATGGGAACCTTCTCCAGTTTTCCGTCGAACATGAGAGCGTTGTACTCGTCGAATTTTGCCTCAATATATGGAACCGTTGCCTTCATTTTGCGCTGCAAAGATAAGATATTTTAGTAACTTTGCAGCCTATGAAAAGACTTCCGCTTATCCTTTTAATACTCCTTGCCGTCTCCTGCGGGCCCGGAAAAACCACCAAGGCCGATGTCGCCCCCCAGAAAGACACCGTCTATCCGCTTGGCTTCTGCACGGACTCCTTCAGGGTTGTTTCCGGCGAGATAAAGCCTGGGGACAACTTCATTGCCTGGGTCACCAGGCTTGGCATGCCGACAGACCGCGCCCATGCCCTCCTGAGCGCCTGTGACACTGTTTTTGACGTCAGGAAGCTCCGCGCCGGCAACACCTGGAAGGCCTACTACAGGGACTCTACCGCCCTGAACTACATCGTCTACGACAACAGCCGCACCCTCCAGACCGTCTTCTCCTGTGCCGATTCCACCGCCGCCTGGAAGTATCAGAAGGAAGTCATCTCCGTCGAGAAAAAGGCCGATGTGACCATCACCTCCTCCCTCTGGAACGACATGACCGCGGCAGGGGAGTCCCCGGCCCTCATATCGGAACTTGCCGATATCTACGCCTGGACGGTGGATTTCTTCGGCCTCAGGAAAGGGGACCGCTTCCGCCTCCTTTACACGGAAAACATCTGCGAAGGTGAGTCTGTGGGCATCGACAGGGTAAGCTATGCCGAATTCCTCCGCGACAGCACCGTCCTCCCGGCAATCTATTTTGACCAGGGCGACGGGCGCAACAAATACTGGAACGAAAAGGGCGAGAGCATGCGAAAGGCTTTCCTGAAGGCGCCGCTCAAGTTCACGCGCATATCCTCCGGCTATTCGCTTCACCGCCTGCATCCCGTGCATGGCACTGTGCGCGCACATACCGGCGTGGATTATGCCGCTCCTACGGGAACGCCCGTGATGAGCATCGGCGACGGTACCGTCATCAGCGTGGGCTGGGGCGGAGGCGGCGGAAACACCGTGAAAATCCGGCACAATTCCGTATATACCACTGCCTATCTGCACCTGTCCAAATTCGCCGTGAAAGCAGGCCAGAGGGTGGCCCAGGGCCAGGTTATCGGCTACGTGGGAATGACGGGAACCGCCACCGGCCCGCACCTTGACTTCAGGGTATGGAAAAACGGCTTTCCGGTGAATCCGCTCAAGCTGGAATCTCCGGCCGCAGAGCCGTTGAAATCTGAAAACATGCCCGCGCTGGACTCCGTCCGGAGGGCGCGACGCGCTGCGCTTAATCCTTAACCCGGAACGCCATTTTTTTCGTACATTTGTACATGCAATCAGTGAAGACAATAGAAGTAGTTGCTGCCATCATACGCAAAGGGGACGTGTTCTTTGCCACGCAGCGCGGGTACGGGGAGTGGAAGGACTGGTGGGAGCTGCCGGGCGGCAAGATGGAGCCGGGGGAGACTCCGGAGGAAGCTCTTGCAAGGGAGATCCGCGAAGAACTGGATACGGAAATCAGCATAGACAAGTTCCTCTATACGGTTGAATGGGACTATCCCAAGTTTCATCTTACCATGCACTGCTACATGTGCTCCCTTGTCACGGACTCCATCCACCTCCTGGAGCACGAGGCTGCAAAATGGCTTGGTAAGGACACCATCCACTCCGTTAAATGGCTTCCCGCCGACGAAATCCTTCTCCCCATGATACTTAAAGAATTATGAAAAGAACAGTTATCCTGGCCCGATGGCGTCCTCGTTGGCGGCGCATGGGATGCTGGAAAGAAGTTCACGGAGTAGGGAATCCGTAAAAAAGTGTTATATTTGTATCTGTTATGGATGCTGTACTGGTAGCGCTGATTATCCCGTTTGTGGGAACAATGCTGGGGTCGGCCTTCGTGTTTTTCATGAAGGACGGGATTCCTGCAGGGCTGCAGAAGGCTCTGCTTGGATTTGCATCGGGCGTGATGGTGGCGGCATCAGTGTGGTCGCTCATCATTCCGGCCCTGGAACTGAGAGAGGCTCCCGGCAGCGTCGTGCCGGTAACCATCGGCCTTCTGGCGGGTTTTGCGTTCCTGCTGCTCATAGACTACATTACACCGCACATACATCCGGTGGGAGGCCCTGAAGGCCCCAGGAGCAAGCTTTCCCGCACCACGATGCTGGCACTGGCCGTTACCATCCACAATTTCCCGGAAGGCATGGCCGTGGGCGTTGCCATAGCAGGTGCGCTTACATCTGATTTCAGCATGGCAGGAGCATTTGCCCTGTCACTTGGCATAGCAATACAGAACATCCCCGAAGGAGCCATCATCTCCATGCCCCTCAAGGCGGCCGGCAACAGCCGCAGCAGGGCATTCGCCATCGGCACGCTCAGCGGCATCGTAGAGCCCATCGGCGGCGCGCTTGTGCTCCTTCTCGCAACCGTTGCAACGGCAACCATGCCGTACCTTCTCCCCTTTGCAGCGGGCGCAATGCTGTATGTGGTAATAGAAGAACTTATCCCCGAGGCCTCCGAAGGCGAACATTCCAACCTTGCAACGGTTGGTTTCGCCGTCGGCTTTGCTCTCATGATGGTACTTGATGTAGTATTAGGATAAACACACTATAACTAATTATGTCAGAACAAAAATTCAGGGTCGAAAGTGACCTTCTGGGGGAACTTCAGGTTCCTGCCGATGCCTACTATGGCGTACAGACACAGCGTGCTCTCAACAATTACAAGATCTCCAACACCAGGATGTGCGACTATCCCGAATATGTCATCGCAATGGCATACGTCAAGATGGCTGCAGCTGCCGCAAACGCAGAACTGGGCGTGCTTGACCGCAAGATCGGAGACGCAATCATAGAGGCCTGCAAGGAAATAGTTGCCGGAAAACTCCATGACCAGTTCCCTGTGGACATGATGCAGGGCGGCGCCGGCACTTCCGTGAACATGAATGCCAACGAGGTCATCGCAAACCGCGCCCTCGAACTCATGGGCCACAAGAAAGGGGAGTACCAGTACTGCTCACCCAACGACCACGTGAACTGCGCACAGTCCACCAACGACGCATACCCTTCTGCATTCCGCTACACCTTCTTCCGCATGAACAAGAAGGTAGAGAAGGCTCTGAAGGACCTCATCGCCTCCCTGCGTGCAAAGGGTGAAGAATTCAAGGACGTCCTCAAAATGGGCCGCACCCAGCTTCAGGACGCCGTGCCGATGACCTCCGGCCAGGAATTCAACGCCTTTGCAAACAATCTGGAAGAAGAGATTGCAAACCTCGAAAGGAACGCCGTTCTCCTCAAGGAAATCAACATGGGCGGCACCGCCATCGGCACCGGCCTCAATGCAGTTCCCGGCTTTGCCGAGCTCTGCACCAAGAAGATGTCCGAATTCACCGGCGACACCTTCGAAAAGGCCCCCGACCTTGTTGAAGCAACTCCCGACACCGGCGCATACGTAAGCTACTCGGCAGCCCTCAAGCGCCTTGCTGTGAAGCTCTCCAAGACCTGCAACGACCTCCGCCTCATGGCTTCCGGTCCCCGCTGCGGCCTTCATGAGATCAACCTTCCCGCAATGGCTCCCGGTTCATCCATCATGCCCGGCAAGGTGAACCCCGTCATCCCCGAGGTCACAAACCAGGTATGCTTCAAGGTCATCGGCAATGACACCGCCGTATGCTTTGCAGCAGAGGCAGGCCAGCTCCAGCTCAACGTCATGGAGCCCGTAATCGTAGAGTGCATCCTGGAGAGCCAGACCTGGCTCATCAACGTGATGAACACCCTCCGCACCCTCTGCATCGACGGCATCACCGTGAACGCAGACCACTGCTACGAGATGGTGAAGAACTCTATCGGCATCGTCACCGCCCTTAACCCCTATATCGGCTACAAGGCATCCACAAAGGTCGCAAAGGAAGCCCTTGAGACCGGCGGCAGCGTCTATGACCTCGTTCTCAAGCACGGCCTCATGACCAAGGAAAAACTGGACGAAGCCCTCGATCCCAAGGCCATGACAACCTCCCACGCGCTTTTGAAATAGGAGCCTGTGAAATGTAAGCGGCTGTGAAACAGCGAGTTACGCAAAAGGCTTGCCTCCAAAATGGGGCAAGCCTTTTGACTTATCAATTGATAGCCAGGAACTTGCATTTCACGGCTACCTCGTGTTCAGAACGATTCCTGCGGTGAAACAGTGCATTGGAATTGCGGGAGAAATGGACTGGGGGAAGTACTTCACATACAGGCCGATGAATCCGAGATTCAGCGAAGCGAAGTAGTCCAGAGCGAACTTGTCAAGTCCCGTGGGTGTGCTGTCCTTTACGGTGACGAGGTCGTTGTTGCCATCCCTGTAGGCGTAGTTGGCATAGGAGTTAAGGCGGAAGTTCGCCTCTGCGCCGGCCCTCAGGGAAATGCTGCCGACATGAAGGTCAAGGGCGGCAGGAACCACAATTGAGAACACATGCAGCTTTGAGCTGGTGTAGTTCATTCCGCTTGCAACCGGAGTGAGGTCCATCTTCCTGGAGTCTCCGTCAGGAACGCCGTGGAAATAGTTGCTCGGGCCTACTGCATAGTCTGTCCAGTCAAGGTTCGCCCCAAGGGTGACGGAAGTCCATTTTGTGGGGTTGAAGCTGAGTTCCAGAAGGTTGAAGTAGAATTCAGAAGACTTGTTTCCCTTGAGTCCTTGAGCAAACTGGTCTTCCTTTACGAACTGCCATCCGAAGCCGACTTCGGAGACTACGTTAACGTCAAAGAGCCTGTACTCCTTTTCTTCCTTGGCGGGCTTGGTATCTTCCTCTACCGTTGCCTGTTCAAGTTCTGAAAGGCGGTCTTTGGATGACTGTGCAAAGACCGAAACCGCTGCAAAGAGTGCAGCCATTGTGAGCATTATCTTTTTCATAGGGCAATTTCGGGATCAAAGGTTACAAAGGGCATAAGAGCCATGGCCTTGAAGCCGGGCTCTGTGAGCGTATTCACAAGGGGAAGGTCCTTTCCTTTGCGGGAGTCTTCCCTCATGGCCTTCATGAAGCTCTTCTGCTGAGGGTAGGTTACAACCTTGTACTTGGAAAGGCCGGCCTCGGATGCGGCGGCCTTGATGGCGTCCAGAAGGATGCCTCTCTCGTCGGCAAGACCGTTCACGAGGGCGTCCTTGCCGGACCAGACGCGGCCCTGGGCAATCTCGTCAACCTGCTCGTAGGTCATTCCGCGGCCGTTTACGACAACGTTCACGAAGTCTGAATAGATGCCCTCGATCTCTTTCTGGTACCAGGCCTGCTCCTGCTCGTTAAGGCCTTGGAAGAGGTTGCCCATGCCGGCGTGAGGGTCTGTCCCCACGGTTTCCACGTTCACCTTGAGCAGTTTCTTCACGGCACCGCCCAGGTTGGGAATCATGCCGAATACGCCGATTGAACCTGTCAGCGTAGCATTGTCTACGATAATCTTCCTGCAACCGGCAGAGATGAGGTATCCGCCCGATGCGGCATAGGCGCCGTAGCTGGCGATGACCGGCTTCTCCTTCCCGAGGAGCTCGATTTCGCGGCGGATGATGTCGGCGGCTACAACCTCGCCGCCGGGGGAGTTCACGCGGAAGACGACGGCCTTCACGGACTCGTCCTTGCGGAGCTTTTCAACCTCGCGGGCAAACTTCTCGCCGGCAATCTGGTTGCCTTCACGGGCGATTTCGCCGTCGGCATAGAGGACGGCCACCTTGTCACCGCTTCCGGCCTTTACCTTGGAGGCATATTCGCGGATGTCAACGCGCCCTACCTTGTCCGGATCAGTTGTGCCGAAAAGATGGCAGATGTACTGCTCCAGCTCGTCCTTGTACTTCAGACCGTCGATGAGGCCCTTCTCCATCCAGGTGTTGGCAGTGCCAAGTTCAAGGCCTGCAATCCAGCCGCGGAGGTCTTCTGTCTTGATCCCGCGGGATGCGGCCATCTGCTCTACCATGCAGGACCAAACGGATTCCTCAAGCTCCTCATACTGGCGGCGGTTCTCAGGGCTCATGCTGTTGCGTATGTACATTTCACCTGCCGATTTGAACTTACCGTGACGGATGAGCTGGACTTCAACTCCAAGGGTGTCCAGAAGGTCCTTCAGGAAGAACTGGGTGGTGCCAAGACCGTTGAGGGTTCCGCTGCCCTTGGGGTGCATGAACACCCTGTCTGCTACGGATGCGATATAGTATGAACCGTTGCTCAGGCCGGCTCCGTATGCGATGACGGGCTTTCCGGCGGCAGAGAAGCGGGCAAGGCATTCGCGCAGCTCCTCAAGGGCTGCCGTGCCTGCGCTCAGTTTGTCATAATTAAGGTAAACCATTGCAATGTCATCGTCCTTTGCGGCTTTCTCCAGGGCCCTTTCCAGTGAAAGGAGGGAGACTTTGCTGCCGTCAAAGCCGCCGATGGGGAGGCCGAGGTCAAGGGTGAAAGGTGTGCTTTCGGAGCCCTTTTCAGCAACGGTGTCTGACATGTCAATTTTAAGAACTTTCCCTTTGAGGAAATTCTGCGCCTGCCCCGGAAGTATCACTACAATGGACAGAAGCAATGCAACTGCAATTCTTTTCATACTTGTTAACGATAATACAAGATACAAATATAGGTAAAAATGGTTATATTTGTACTATTATGCTGGACACAGTTCTGATAGCACTTGCACTTGCCATGGACTGTTTTGCGGTTTCCGTGGTGTGCGGTATGATAATAAGGCGCATGGAGGGCCGGACAGTGCTCTCCACGGCATTCCTTTTCGGTCTGTTTCAGGCGCTTATGCCGCTCATCGGCTGGGCCCTTACAAACAGTTTCAGCCGGTACCTGGCGGCAGTGGACCACTGGATTGCCTTCGGGCTGCTGGCTTTCATCGGCGGAAAGATGATAGTTGATTCCTTCAGGGAAGAGGAGGACAAGTCCATAAATCCCCGCAGCCTAAGGACGCGCCTTGTGCTTGCCGTTGCAACCAGCATAGACGCCCTTGCCGTTGGAATAAGCTATGCATGCACCGGGTACGATACTTTAGGCCGGCTCACGGTGCCGCTTGTCACCATCGGCATAGTGTCCTTCCTCATGAGCCTTCTGGGCTTCTTCCTGGGGGCGAAGACGGGGGATACCATAGTCAAGAAACTGAGGCCGGAGCTAATCGGAGGCGTGATTCTCATTGGCATCGGCATAAAGATACTGATTGAGCATCTGGGACTGTTATGAGAAGGATTGCTCTGATACTGGCAATGCTGCTCCCGATGGCGGCGGGCGCTCAGACCTTTGGCCTCAATGCCTTCGGCACGGTGGGGTATGACAAAGTGGAAAAGGCCTATGCCAATGCCGGGGCGGTGCTTTCCTGGCAGCCCGGCGGCAGTTATGTCATCAAAGCCGGCCTCCTGGGAGACACTTCAACGGAGTTTGCGGCAGAACTGTCGGCAGAGTATTTCTTTCCGCTCCATGGCGGCCACATGCTTTCCGTAGAGCCGCTCGTTTTCAGCAATACTCATGTTAAATATGCCATTGAGGAGCTGTCGGCGGCCGTTTTGGGAGGCTGGTCATGGAAGGGGAGAATAGGCGTCAAGGCGGGCCTCATGTTCAAGTTCATAAGCCCTGTCGGCGGGGAAGGCGGCGTACTGGAGCCGTGGAACCTTGCCTACAGCGTCGAAGGCTGGTTCCTCCCGGCGCAGAGGCCCTTCAACGTGGGCGCATCCCTCTCTACCATAGAGGATTTCATTGCCGAAAGGTTCTTCTGCCCTTCGCTATCCCTGCAGTGCCGCTGGGCGCCTTCAAAGCGCCTCTGCCTGTATGCAAAGCTGCGCCAGCACAACAGCGGCATCTTCGACGTAGCCAGCAACTGGTTTGACACATCACTTAGGATAGGAGCGCTTCTGTTATGGTAAAGAAACTCATCCTTGCAGCGCTTCTTGCCGTTTCCTGCGGCAGGCTGGAGATCCAGAACATGGTTCTCCCGCTCGTCCCGGACGTGAACAAAAGGGTGGAAGCATCCCTTGAGTGGAATGAGGCCCATTCTCCCGTAACCCTCAGCGCTCCTGCCGATTACCGCTTCTACGCCTGCTCTGACATCCACATCATCGATGAACGTCCCGTCTTTTTCGAGCGCATGGTAAGCACCTGTGCCGATGATCCCGGCGCAGCCTTCTACCTCTGCCTCGGAGACCTCCTCTTAGGGAAGGACCACATGGACTGGATTGCCGACATAATGTCCTCCAGTCCTGCCACCGGCTTCATCCTGGTGGGTAACCATGACCTCCTTTTCGGCCTTTGGGATACCTGGAAGGCCCTTTTCCACAGTTCTACATACTATTTCTTCGTGGACAGCCCCGCCGGTAAGGACCTCTACATCATGCTGGATTCGGCCAGCGGCACCCTTGGTGAGAAGCAGGCTAAATGGCTGGAAGGAGTCCTTGCCGATGTGCGCCCCTCCTGCCGCCACTGCGTAGTCTCTGTCCACACCAACATCTTCAGGACAGACGCCTCCCAGTTCCCGTCGACGAACTTCACCAGGGAGGAAACCTGGTACCTTCTGGATCTCATGAGCCGCAGCAAGGTGGACATGATGATAGCCGGGCATGACCATGTGCGTGACGTAAGCTCCTTCAACGGAGTTACATATATTACCCTTGACAACCTCAAGGACTATTCTCCCATCGCATCCTACCTGACCGTGGATGTGGGAGACAGTCTCGATTACAAATTCGTAGAGTGCAAATAGTGGATACCAAGACAGCGCAGCTCCTGAGGGAGTATGCAGACAGGTACGAAACCGCAGATTTCATCGTAGGAGACCCTTCCTGGTTCATGCACCAGGTCAAGGGGCGGCGCAATCAGGAAATGATGGCGTTCATGGCCGCGGCGCTCAGCTACGGCGCCCGTTCCCAGTTCCTTCCCAAAATCCAGTGGCTTCTTGACTGCTCTGAAGGAGAGCCCGACGCCTGGGTGAGGGAAGGAGAGTTCCGGTCCGTGCTCCGTGAAGACGACCGTGACTGCTTCTACCGCCTTTACAACAAGGGGCTCATGGCGCGCTTCCTCGGCGCCTGCAGGGAGCTTCTGAATGAGTACGGCAGCCTTGGGGAGTTCGTGCCTGCAGGAGAGACGATATCGGCCCTGGAGGCTTTCTGCGGGTGGTTCTCTGCCCGCGGGCTTGCGGTCATCGTCCCAAAGGACACCACGTCTTCCTGCAAGAGGCTCTGCATGTTCATGCGCTGGATGGTGAGGGACGGCTCTCCCGTAGACCTTGGCCTCTGGGCCGATAAGATCGGCAAGAGGAGCCTCATCATCCCTATGGATACGCACGTTCTTACGGAGGCGGGACGTCTCGGGCTGGTCAATTCCCGCACTGCGTCGATGTCTGCCGCACGCCGCCTCACGGCCTCCCTTGCAGAGGTTTTTCCCGATGACCCTCTCAAAGGCGATTTTGCCCTCTTCGGGTATGGCGTTAATCAATAATAATTGCTATCTTTGTAGATACCATGTTAATTGTCGCTGATACTAATATCCCTTTCCTCAAGGGCGTCCTGGAACCCTACGCAGAAGTAAGGTATTACGACGGCCGCTCAATCGGCAAGGAGGAAATGAAGGATGCCGATGCCGTCATCATCCGCACCCGCACCCGCTGTAACCGTGAAACTCTGGAAGGCTCCAGGGTGAAGATGATTGCAAGCGCAACCATCGGCATGGACCATATTGACATAGACTGGTGTCGGGAAAACGGAATCGAAGTCAAAAATGCAGAAGGCTGCAATGCCTGGGGCGTCGCAGACTATGTCTTCTCTGCCCTTTTCGGCGTTGCGTCAAGGCACACCGTGAAGCTGGAGGGAACTACCATCGGCATAGTGGGGGTTGGAAACGTTGGACGCAAGGTGGAAAGGATGGCCCTGCGCCTTGGATTCAAGGTCCTCAGGTGTGATCCTCCCCGCGCCGCCGCAGAAGGCCCCGAAGGCTTTGTATCGCTGGAGGAGCTCCTGGAAGGGTCTGACATAGTGACCATGCACGTCCCGCTGGATGCTACTACGCGCGGCATGGCCGGGGACGAATTCTTCTCCAAGATGCGCACAGGGGCGTTTTTCATCAACGCCGCAAGGGGAGAAATAGTGGATGAGCAGGCTCTTCTGAGGGCCCGCCCCAAGATTGGCGGCCTCATCCTTGACACCTGGTGCAACGAACCTGACGTGAGCCAGATCCTCATCGACGCGTGCGACATCGCCACGCCTCATATCGCAGGCTATTCATACCAGGGCAAGCAGAACGGCACCGCAATGGCAGTGCAGGCAATTGCTCACCATTTCGGCTTCGTGGGCCTTGAGAACTTCGCCCCGGCCCCGGAAAGCGATTCCCTGAGGCCCATGGTCATAGACGTCACCGGAAAGACGCAGGGAGAGATTGCTGCAATCCTGCAGTACAATTACCCCATATTCACTGACGATTTCCTCTTCAGGAGCGCTCCCGGAAGCTTCGAGAAGCTGCGCAGCGAATATACCTACCGCAATGAATTTTATATAAACGAATAACCACATATGTTCACACAGAAAGACATTACCCAGATTGAAGGGCGCGGCACCACCGTACGCGAGGTAACCCGCCAGATCGACTGCTTCAGCAGCAGTTTTCCCTGGATGAAAATCGTGGGCCCCGCTACGCCTGAGCGCGGAATCCGCGTCCTTGGCCCGGACATGGTGAAAAAGTCCGTAGAGTACTATAAGGGCGCAGCCGTCCACGGAAAGTGCAAGTTCGTTCCCGCCTCCGGAGCAGCCTCCCGCATGTTCAAGGACATGTTCGCCGGCCTCTCAACCCTTGAGGAAGGGAAGGACCTTCCGGCCGATGCCCCCGGCACCAAGCTCGCCGCCCGCATCAAGGACTTCGCCTTCTATACACCGGAACTCTTCGGAGAACCTGCCGACACTCCCGAATACCGCCTCAAGGCCCTCCGCCTCCTCCTGAAGGAAGAAGGCCTGGCATACGGCTCCAAGCCAAAGGGCGTCCTCAAGTTCCACCGCTACCCTTCAGAGGTGCGCACCGCCATCGCAGAACACCTTGTAGAGGCCCAGCAGTACATGAGGAATGCCGACGGCACCTGCAACCTTACCGTCACCATCTCCCCGGAGCATACAGAACTCTTCAAGGCCGCAGTGGCAGAGGTCCTTCCTGAGTATGAAAAGCGCTACGGAGTGAAGTACAACATCACTTTCACGTATCAGGACAAGGCTACGGACACCATCGCCGTAACGGAGGACAACAAGCCCTTCCGCAAGGATGACGGCACCCTTCTCTTCCGTCCTGCAGGCCACGGCGCCCTCATTCACAACCTTGACAAGGTGAAGGAAGAACTGGTATCCATCAAGAACATTGACAACGTGGCTCACGAGAAGTATCTCCCCGTCACCGCAGAATACAAGCAGGTTCTCATGGGCGTTGCGCTCCAGCTCAGGGACAAGATCTTCGAGTACCTCCGTGCCCTGGACGAAAACCCTTCCGTACAGCTCTGCAACGAGATAGAGAACTTCCTTGACAGGCATCTCTGCATCCAGATTCCGCTTGCCCACTCTGAGGCAGAACGCGTAGAAATGCTGCGCTCCAAGCTCAACCGTCCCATCCGCGTCTGTGGCATGGTGCGCAATGAAGGCGAGCCCGGCGGCGGCCCCTACATCATCGCCGGCAAGGATGGCAGCACGTCGCTCCAGATCCTGGAAAGCGTCCAGATCAACAAGGCCGATGCCGGAGCCATGCAGGCCATGTCCAACGCCACCCACTTCAACCCGGTAGACCTTGTCTGCTGCCTTCTGGACTACAAGGGAAATCACTTCGACCTTCCCAAATACGTAGACCCCGAAGCCGGCTTCATCAGCTCCAAGAGCTTCGAAGGCCGCACCCTCAAGGCCCTGGAACTCCCGGGCCTCTGGAACGGCGCCATGAGCGACTGGAACACCCTCTTCATCGAAGTCCCCATCGAAACCTTCAATCCCGTAAAAGTAGTGCTGGACCTCCTCAGGCCCGCACATCAGGCATAGTTTGTCATTCTGAGCGAAGTCGAAGAATCTAAACCATATTTTATATGAAAGAAGCAACAGCCGGAACACTTGAGTCCGGAGACATTCTGATTCAGATCGCCCCTTCCAAGGGGCTTGAGATCGAGCTTCAGAGCTCGGTTGAGGCGCAGTTCGGGCGCCAGATCAGGGAGGTGATAGGGGAGACCCTCGCCGGCCTTGGTATCAAGGATGCATATGTAAGGGCAGTGGACAAAGGTGCACTTGACTGCACCATCCGCGCCAGGGTAACCGCTGCAGCGGTAAGAGCAACAGGGGAGGACGTATGGAAAGATTAAGGAGAACCATGATGTTCGTTCCGGGAAACAATCCCGGAATGATGGCAGACGCCCATATTTACGGCCCGGACAGCATCATGCTGGACCTGGAAGACTCCGTAACAATGGCAGAGAAGGATGCCGCAAGGCTCCTTGTGTACAATGCACTCAAGTCCATCGACTACGGCAATACAGAAATGGTTGTGCGTATCAATCCGCTGAGCACGCCCTACGGCCGCAAGGACGTTGAGGCTGTGGTAAAGGCCGGCGTAGACGTAATCCGCATGCCCAAGACCGAAACCGCCGCCGAAGTCCGCGAACTGGAGGCCGAAATCCTCAAGGTGGAGGAAGAGATCGGCGCCGTGGGCCGCACCCAGATCATGGCGGCCATCGAGAGCGCCCTTGGCATCGTGAATGCCTACGAGATTGCAACCGCCTCAAAGCGTATGATGGGCATCGCCCTTGGTGCGGAGGACTATTCGGCAAACCTCAAGACCAACCGCACTCCGGGCGGAGCAGAGCTCCTTCTTGCCCGTGAAACCATCGTTGTAGCGGCCCGTGCTGCAGGTATTGCCTGCTTCGACACCGTTTACTCCAACCTTGACGACATGGAAACCTTCCGCAAGGAGGTGGAACTCATCAAGACCCTGGGCTTCGACGGAAAATCCATCATCAACCCCCGTCAGATTGAGGTTGTGAACTCCGTGTTCGTCCCTACAGAGAAGGAAATCAACAAGGCCCGCGCCGTCATTGCCGGAATCAAGGAAGCCAAGGCCAAGGGCTCAGGCGTCATCTCCGTGAACGGCAAGATGGTAGACCGTCCCGTTGTGATAAGGGCAGAGCGTACAATCGCCCTTGCAGTTGCAGCAGGTGTAATTTCTGAGGAGGAAGCGCTATGAGAAACTCAAAAGTAGTCACATTGGAAGAAGCCATCCGCCGCAGCGGCCTGAAGGATGGCATGACCATTTCCTTCCACCACCATTTCCGCGGCGGTGACAAGGTTGTGAACATGGTTGTAGATAAACTGGCAGAGATGGGATTCAAGAACCTCCATCTTGCTGCGTCCAGCCTTTCTGACGTACATGCTCCGCTTATCGAACATATCAAAAACGGTGTAATCACCAGGATTTCCACCTCAGGCCTCAGGGGCACCCTTGCCGATGCCATCTCCCACGGCCTCATGGACGAGCCGGTGATTTTCCGCTCCCACGGCGGCAGGGGCAGTGCAATCGCAACCGGAGAGCTCAAGATAGACGTTGCGTTCCTTGGAGCATCGGCATGTGACGAACTGGGCAATGCCTGCGGCGTTCCCCGTTCGGAGAATGCAAAGAGCATCTGCGGTTCGCTGGGTTATGCCCTGCCGGATGCCCGCTATGCTTCCCATGTCGTGGTGCTTACAGATGACCTGGTGGCATATCCCAACCTTTCTGCAGGCATCCGTGCCGCAGACGTCGAATCCGTGGTCGTAGTGGATTCCGTGGGCGATTCTTCCAAGATATCGGCAGGAGCAATCAGGGATTCCAAGAATCCCAGGGATATACTCCTTGCAAAATCGGCGGCCAAGGTGGTTATCAATTCCGGGTACTTCCAGGACGGTTTCTCCATCCAGACCGGTACGGGCGGCGCTTCGCTGGCCGTGGTAAAGTACATCCGCGAGGAGATGATAAACCGCGGAATCAAGGCCTCTTTCGCCCTTGGCGGCATTACTGCGCACATGGTCAAGCTGCACGAGGAAGGACTCATCGGCAGGCTTATCGATGTGCAGTCGTTTGACAAGGTGGCTGCGGAATCCATCGGCAAGGATCCTTCCCATGTGGAGGTTTCTTCCGTGGAATATGCTTCAGGGCAGCATACAGGCAGTGCCACCCATGCGCTGGATATCGTTATCCTGAGCGCGCTGGAGGTGGATATCAACTTCAACGTGAACGTGCTCGTGGGCTCTGACGGCGTTATCCGCGGGGCTATCGGCGGACATCAGGACACGGCGGCAGATTCCGCCCTTTCCATCATTGTATGCCCTCTTCTCCGCGGACGCATTCCCTGCGTGGTGCCCAAGGTGACGACGCTCATAACTCCCGGAAAGTCCGTGGACGTTGTGGTGACGGAATACGGCATCGCGGTTAATCCCGCACGTCCGGAGGTTGCAGAGAAACTCCGCGCCGCCGGTCTTAAACTTGTGGATATCAAGGATCTGGCCGCAAAGGCGGAATCTGTCATCGGCAAGCCTGACGCCCTTCCTTTCGGGGATAAGGTGGTTGGCGTCGTCATGAACAGGGACGGCTCCGTGCTGGACAAGATATACAATATCAAGTGATAACTCTGGAACAGTTACTGCTTTCAAGGGACCGCCGCGCATCTAAACAGCGGTCCCTTTTGGAGCAGTATCCTTCCGGAGCTCTTCTCTGCCTTACAGTGCAGCTTCCAGGGGCGCAGAAGCGGTCGGAACTGTCTCTTGAGATAGCCTCCGTTGCGGTTGATGCCGTGAGGGCTTCCTTTGAAATCATTCACGAGGAACTGTCGGACCTTGATACCGGATATGAGGGCTATTTTGTTGTGAAGGATGTTCCGGAAAGTGCTAAAATCAAGGCTGTAACGCTTGAAGAATCACACCCGCTGGGAAGGCTTTGGGATCTGGACGTGACAGTTCCCTCTGCCGATGGTGTCCGTCCTCTGTCGAGGTCGGAACTTGGCTATCCGGAGAGGCTCTGCCTCATTTGCGGGAATCCTGCGCGCTATTGCATAAGGGCGCGGGCACATACCGCAGAAGAATTGATTGGACGCATGAAAGAAATGGTAGATGCCTATGAAAGAGATTAAAACCGGTTACTGGGACAAGCGCACGGACCTTTCCGGTGTGCAGTTTTTCGTGAAGAAACTCTCCACGGTGGGTTTCGTGAAGGTTCCTTCCATCCCGGAAGTGCGTCTTCCGCTCGTTGGCTTTGTCTTCCTCACCGGCGGTGAAATGCTGGTGGAGATTGATAAAAAGCCGTATATGTGCACTGCCGGGCAGCTTCTTCTCATCCCTGAGAAAATGCCTTATTCGATTCTCCACTTTGTGGATGCAACTGGCTTCGACGGGGCTTTCAGTCCGGATATCCTGCCGGATGCAAGGATGCTTTCCGTGCTGCGGCAGCCGGTTCAGCAGGCGTTCTGGTTTGACGAGGCGGCATTTGTCGCAGAGCTCTTCAACATGCTGGACATAGCTTTCCACAAGGACGACAAGGTATTTCTGACAAAGGGGATGGACCTTCTTCTGTCCCGCCTTGATCCACGGCCGTCAGTTCACCTTCCGGAGACAGTCTCCAGTTTCCTGGACATGGTTTTTGCCGACGACAAGCCCATCCTTTCGGCTTCCGATTTTGCATCCCAGTACAAACTCTCTTTCAACTATCTTAACCGTATTGTGAAAAAGTCTACCGGACGTACCGTAGGCTCCTGGATAGACACGGCCCGCGTGACGCGCGCAAAGAGGCTTCTCCGTGACACAGACAGCTCCATGATTGACATAGCAGTTGCCGTGGGACTGGACGATCAGTCCTATTTTGCCCGCTTTTTCAAGAAGCACACGGGTGTAACGCCCTCAGAGTTTAGGAAATCCGTGCACGAATTGTCCTAATTCCTGCACTTATCCTTCTGAAATATTTGCCGATTTCTGCTGAACTTTGCAGCGGAAAAATTTGCATTGTATGAATTTCAGCGGAATACTTGTAGGGGCAGCCGTATTTGTAGCCATTGGAATATTTCATCCGTTGGTGATAAAGCTCGAATATGAGGTAGGGAAGTGTGGCTGGTGGATATTTCTTATAATAGGACTGTGCTGCACCGCGGCATCGCTTCTTGTAGACAATCTGATTTTTTCAACGATACTTGGCGCCTTTGCCTTTTCCGGCTTCTGGGGCATACATGAAATGTTCCTTCAGGAGAAACGCGTACTTCGCGGCTGGTTTCCGGAAAATCCCAAGCGCCACGCATACTACGAAGAAAGACGAAAAAATCTTTGAGCAGGTCAGACTTAACAAATTAATTGTATTTGACCGCAGAGAGCGCCCTTTTCCCCAAGGGACGCTCTTTTTTTATCCCTCAAACCATTCCAGGAAGGCTTGAACACGGGCACGGGAGACGGTGAGCTCCGTCAGTGCCGGAAGGCTCTGGGCGGGGGAGATGACAAGGCGGCCTCCCTGAATTTTTGCAACCGAACGTATGGCCGAAGATGCGATGATGCAGCTTCTGGAAATGCGGAAGAACAGTCTTGGATCCAGCTGTGATTCCAGGGTGTCCAGGGATTCGTCCACCGGGGGATTGGCGCCATCCGCGGTGACCAGATATGTGCTTTTGTTCTTGGCGTAGAAGTATGCCACGTCCTTCACATGTATCGGTACTATTCTGTTATTGAGATGTACGAGATACTTTTCCCGGTATTCAGTGGACTCTGCCTTGTAGAGCCTCAGGGTTTGCTGCAGGGAACGGTTTTTCTCCCTTTCGCGCTCTACCTGGTTTCGCATGTAGAGCATGAAAAACGTGAGGAGAAGCAGGCAGAATGAGCTCACTTCAGCTATTATGGCAATCGAAGGAGAGTCGCCGAAACGCGTATGTGATATAATAAGGTCTATGGCTACCCTCAGGCTGAATACTATAACGACTGCCGCCACAAGCCAGCCCACGTTTTCCTTCCAGAAGGTTTCCCTTTCTGCCCGGACGGGCTTCAGGAGGTGTATCATGAGCAGGGTTCCCCAGCCCAGTATTTCCGTTGTGATGAATGTGGACAGCCAGTTGATGCCAAGAAGCTGTGCACCCTGAGTGCCCAGTATGAACCCTAGGATATTTGCTAGGACTATCGTTATGGCGGTGAACTCTGTAGATAGATACTCCTCTATGCAAAGGATTGTGACCATTGCCATTGTGGCAAGAGTGAGTATGAGAGTGTCCGGAATTCCAATCATGCGGCACAGGATACACAGTAGGATGTGCATGATGGCAAAACCATGTATAATTATGTGCGCTTTCTTTCGGTTCATGATGCTAAATTAAAAAGAATTGCTCATTTCTCCAAATATTTGATTCCGTTCGTCGCTCATATTTATCCATTCGTCGGCTTTTTCCCATCCGTTCGTACCCGCGCGTGTATGTGTTTTGGTGCGTTTCGCTATCTTTGTTTCGCTAAACTGGTAACCAAACAATGCAAAAACGAAATCTTAGCTTTGCTGAACTTGTAAACCTCAGTTTTGGTTTCTTCGGGGTGCAGATTGCCTATGCGCTCCAAAGCGCCAATATCAGCCGTATCTTCGCAACTCTGGGTGCAGACCCTCACCAGCTGTCATTCTTCTGGATACTCCCTCCGCTCATGGGAATGATCGTGCAGCCCCTTATCGGCAAGTATTCAGACAGGACGTGGTGCAGGATGGGACGCCGCAAGCCTTACCTTCTTGTGGGCTCAATCATTGCCGTAATCGTGATGGCGCTGCTGCCCAACGCCGGGACGCTGAATTTCTCCACCAGGCTTTTCCTGGGCCTGAACGGAGCCATGTGGTTCGGCCTTTTCTCGCTCATCTTCCTTGACACTTCCATCAACGTGGCGATGCAACCGTTCAAAATGATGGTAGGGGACATGGTGAACGAGGAGCAAAAGACATCGGCCTACTCCATCCAGAGCTTTCTCTGCAATGCGGGTTCGCTGGTGGGCTATCTTTTCCCCATCTTCCTTACCTGGATAGGTATTGCCAATTCGGCCCCCAAGGGCGTTATTCCCGATTCCGTGATATATGCCTTCTACGGCGGAGCGGCGATACTTATCGTCTGCGTGCTCTATACCTTCTTGAAGGTGAAGGAGATGCCTCCGAAGGAATATGCTGAATTCCATGGAATTGACACGGAAAAGCAGCAGGAAGGCCCCAAGGAGGGTCTCATCAAGCTCCTTCTGAAGGCCCCCAAGACCTTCTGGACGGTGGGCCTGGTCCAGTTCTTTTGCTGGGCTGCTTTCCTCTATATGTGGACCTATACCAATGGCGCAATCGCGCATAACGTGTGGGGCACTGCCGATACCGCATCGGCAGCATATCAGGATGCCGGCAACTGGGTGGGCGTCATCTTTGCCGTTCAGGCTGTGGGCTCAATGCTCTGGGCGCTGGTCCTGCCGCGTTTCAAGAATGTGAAAGCCGCTTATGTGGTTTCGCTCCTCGTAGGCGCCGCGGGCTTTGCATCGGTCTTCTTCGTGACCAACCAGTATGTGCTATTCGCGAGTTTCCTTCTCATCGGCGCTGCCTGGGCTGCGATGCTCGCCCTGCCGTTTACGCTCCTTACCAACGCACTTGAGGGCAGCCCCTACATGGGCAGCTACCTCGGCCTTTTCAACTGCACCATCTGCCTGCCGCAGATAGTTGCAGCCGCTACCGGCGGCCTGGTGATATCGCTTGTAGGAGGCAGCCAGCCGGCAATGTTCCTTGTCGCCGCAGGTTTCCTGGTGCTGGGAGCGGTTTCCGTGAGATTTATCACAACTAAATAATCATTAACCAACTACACATTTAAATGAAAAAGCTTTTAACCTCACTTGCAGTGCTCATGGCAGCCTGCACAATGGCATTCGCCCAGGGCGGATACCAGGTAAAAGGTGTGGTTGAAGATGCCATGGGTCCGGTAATCGGAGCCACCGTCCTCGAGGCAGGTACCTCCAACGGTGTTTCCACCGGCCTCGACGGAGATTTCGTCCTCCGTGTGAAGAGCGCATCTTCTACCATCGAAATCAGCTGTATCGGTTATGCCAGCCAGTCTTTCAAGGCATCCGAACTCCCTGCCCGCATCGTCCTGCAGGAAGACACCGAATTCCTTGATGACGTTGTGGTTATCGGCTACGGTACAGTAAAGAAAAGCGACCTTACAGGTTCCGTCGCAACCGTCCGTGCCGACGAGGTGAACAAGGGTGTCATCACCACCCCTGCCGACCTCCTCCGCGGCAAGAGCGCCGGTGTCGTGGTCACAGCCGGTTCAGGTATGCCTGGCGCAGGTGCAACCATCCGCGTGCGTGGTACTTCCTCACTGAGCGCAGACCAGACCCCTCTCATCGTTATCGACGGCCTTCCCGTTTCCAATGACGGCATCTCCGGTATGAGCGACCCTCTGTCCTCCATCAACCCCGAGGATATCGAGAGCTTCACCGTTCTCAAGGACGCTTCCTCAACGGCAATCTACGGTTCCCGTGCATCCAACGGTGTTATCGTAATCACTACCAAGAAGGGCTCAAAGAATGCAAGCAAGCTTCCTTCCCTGGCTGTTGACTACACCACATCCCTTGCAACCATCGCCAAGTACAACAAACTCCTTGACGCAGACGGCATCCGTTCCCTCATCCGTGACTTCTACGGTGCAAATTCCGCTGCAGAGGCTCATCTTGGCACCGCCAATACCAATTGGCAGAAGGAAATCTACCAGGTTGCTCCCACCAACGATGTGAACCTGAGCCTGAACGGCAAGGTGGCAAACATGCCTTACCGTATTTCCGGCGGTTTCATCGACCAGCAGGGTACCCTCAAGGGTTCCCGCATGGACAGGGCCACCCTCTCACTGAACCTTGCTCCTACCTTCCTTGACAACCATCTCACCGTCAACCTGAACGGCAAGGGCACTTATTCCATCAATGCCTACGCCAACCAGGATGCCATCGGCGCTGCAAACCACTACGATCCTACCAAGCCCGTCTATGACGAGAACGGCCTCAACGGCTATACCACCTGGTATGACGAGAGCGGCAACATCAACACCATGGCTACCATGAACCCTGTAGCTCTCCTCAAAGCAAAGGAAGACATTGCAAACGCACTCCGTTTCATCGGCAATGCACAGTTTGACTACAAGGTGCACGGATTCGAGAAACTCCGCCTGAACCTGAACCTCGGTATCGATACCGCATCCAGCGGCGGCATTACCGAGCTCGCACAGGGTTCTGAGGCCTCCTATCATAACACCAACCAGTCCGGCGGCGGTTCCCATACGGAATACTCCTATCGCCGCAGGAACAGGACTCTCGAGTTCTACGGCGACTACAACGACAGCTTCGGCGACACCAACCTGGACCTCATGGCCGGTTATTCCTGGCAGCACTTCTACAGCGAAAGCCAGAGCAAATCCACCCGTATTTCCGACGGAAATTCCCTGGGTGAGAGCGTAGGAAAGGGCGAGCTCTATCTCATCTCCTTCTTCGGCCGTGCAAACTACAGCATCGCAGACAAGTACCTTCTCACCGCAACTGTCCGTGCCGATGGTACTTCCCGTTTCCAGAACCACAAATGGGGCTTCTTCCCTTCAGTGGCATTCGGCTGGAACATGCTCAAGGAAGACTTCGTGAAGAACCTCTCCGAGGATCTCTCCACCATGAAGCTCCGTCTCTCCTGGGGCCAGACCGGCCAGCAGGCAGTGGGCGGATACTATGACACATTCGCACAGTTCCTCACCACCCAGCTGGGCTCCTACTATTTCGTGGATGCCGACGGCAAATACACCAACCCTCTCGTAGCCCTTGGTTATTCTGCCGACCTCCGCTGGGAGACCACCACAACCTACAACCTGGGTCTCGACTGGGGTATCAAGAATGACCGCATCACTGCTGCTCTCGACTTCTACAAGAGGGACACCAAGGACATTCTGAACTACATCCCCGTACCTGCACTGTCCAACCTTACCAACTACCTCAACACCAATATCGGTTCCATGACCAACACCGGTGTCGAACTGGACATCAATGCAGTTCTCAAGGAAACCCGCGACATCAGCTGGACTGCCGGCTTCAATGTGGCTTACAACAAGAACGTCATCACCAAGCTCACCGCATCCGACTCCGACGCCACCGGCGTTGAGACCGGCGGAATCTCCGGCGGTACCGGCAACAACGTGCAGATGTTCCAGGTTGGCCAGCCCATGAACGTGTTCTATGTATACCAGCAGGTATATGATACCGAGGGCAGGCCCATCAGCGGCCTCTATGTAGACCGCAACAATGACGGCCAGATCACCGCAGACGACAAGTACTTCTATCACAAGCCGTTTGCCGATTTCACCTTCGGCTTCAACACAAGCTACACCTACAAGAACCTCACCTTCGCCCTCAACGGCCACGCCTCCCTTGGCAACTGGGTTTACAACAACGTAGCTTCCGATACTGAAATGCTTGCAGACCTCTGGACCAACAGCTTCATCGGCAACCGTCTTGCTTCTGCTACAAAGTCCCGCTTCTCCCAGGCACAGTATCTCTCTGACTACTATGTAAGGGATGCTTCCTTCCTGAAGATTGACAACGTCACCCTGAGCTACAATTTCCCGAAGCTCTTCCAGGTTGTCAAGGACCGTCCCGCTTCTCTCACAGTGTTCGGAACAATCCAGAACCTCCTCACCATCACCAGGTATGATGGTATCGATCCCGAAGTATACGGCGGTATCGACGGAACCATGTATCCCCGTCCCCGTACCTTCGTTGCCGGTGTAAAGTTCAACTTCTAATTCTGTCGGCAATATGAAAACTGTAAAATATATTATCGGTATTCTCGCAGCGGCTGCAGTCCTTTCTGCAACATCCTGCGTAAAAGACCTTAACGTTACTCCTATCGACCCCAACGCCAACACCGCAGACAAGGCCCTCGAAAACGAGGCCGCCTTCCAGAATTTCCTTGCCGGCGTCTATCTGGGTTATGCAACTTCCGGTTACTACGGTGCAAACGGGGATCCTTCAATCTCCGGTCTTGACGGCGGTGCCTCCCAGTATATCCGTGGTCTCTATCACCACAGCGAGCTCACTACAGACGAGTCCGTCTGCGGCTGGAATGACCAGACCATCAAGAACTTCCACTGGATGAACTGGACCACTTCCGACTCCTTCATCTATGCCTTCTATTCCCGTATCTTCATGGTAGTGGGCATGGCAAACGAATTCATCCGTGAGGCCAAGGCTTCTCCCGTGGAATTCGCCGCAAAGCAGCAGCTCATCGACGAAGCCCGCGTTCTCCGCGCTCTTGCATACTATCATGCAATCGACAACTTCGGAAACGTTCCCTTTGCCGATGAAACCGCAATCGTAGGCCAGAATCCGGACCAGATCCAGCGTGCAGACCTCTACAATTGGCTCGAGACCGAACTCAAGGACCTTGTGGACAACAGCGCTCTTCCTGCAAAGGGTGCAACCACATCCCGCGCAAGCAAGGCTGCCGCAAAGTTCCTCCTCGCAAAGCTCTACCTCAATGCCGAGGTCTACACCGGTACCGCTGCTTATGACAAGTGCGCAACCGTCCTCACAGACCTCATGGACGACGGCTTCAGCCTCCACACCACCTCTGCAGGTAACTATCCCGCATATCAGGAGCTCTTCCTTGCCGACAATGACAAATGCACCGATGAAATCATCTTCGCAATCGAGCAGGACGGCGTCAACACCACCAGCTACGGCGCAACCAACTACATCATCTTCGCTTCTACAGGCGGTGAGATGGATCCTGATGCAGCAGGCATTTCCTCAGGCTGGGGCGGTCTCCGCATGACTCCTGAGTTCTACAACAAGTTCACCGACGGCGATGCCCGCAAACTCTTCTACACTGCAACCCAGCAGGCCAGCATCGACGATATCGGCGAGTTTTCCAACGGCTATGCTTTCATGAAGTTCCTCAACAAGACATCTGCCGGTGCCAATGGCAAGGAAAAAGGCTTCGTTGACACAGACTTCCCCATGATGCGTTATGCCGATGTCCTTCTCATGGCAGCAGAATGCCAGGCACGCGGTGCAAGCATCGACGGAGCATCTGCTCTCAATCAGGTCCGCTCACGTGCTGGACTCGGAAACCTCGACTGCACACTTCCCAATATTATTGATGAGCGCGCACGCGAGCTCTATCAGGAGTGCTGGAGGCGCAGCGACCTTATCCGCTTCGGCCTCTTCACCTCTGCTTCTTACAAATGGCAGTGGAAGGGAAGCGATACCAATATCAGCGGTACGGATACCGATATCCCCGCATATCGTAACCTGTTCCCCATCCCTGACAGCGACCTTCTTGCCAATTCAAAACTCAAACAGAATCCCGGTTACGTCGTGGAGGCTGCTGAATAATAATAGAGAACAATATGAAAAAGTTTATAACCATTCTTTCTGCAGGTCTGCTTGCACTCACGGCAGTTTCCTGCCTCAAAGAAGAGAAGGCGGTCTTTGACGCTTCCAAGGCTACGGCACCCGTGCTGGGCACGTACAACGTGGGCGAAGAAGTAATCACCGCTGCCTATACTCCTGCGGTCATCGAGATGGGCTTCAACGAGAAAATGGCTCAGAACCATACTCTCGCAATCGTAGCCTGGAATGACAACACCGCAAGCAAGACTCTCAGTACTTCCAATCAGGACAACGTCCTCACTCTCAAGACCGTGAACCTTGCAAAGGCTCTCATAACCCTTGGCGCAACAGAAGGTTCAACGGTTTCTGTGGAACTTGCAGTTCGCGCAACTCTTCAGGATATCGCCCGTGACAACGGCGTCAACGGTTACATCGACTCAGAAGAGCATATCAAGATTTCATCCTTCGAGGTTGTGATCCCTGAACAGGTGGGCAGCCCTTACGAGGAGTATACCGAGGCCAGTACATGGACAGTCATCGGCAAGCTCACCGCTTACGAGACCATCAACAACTGGAATGGAGACCTGAACATGTGGGCAACCAAGGACGGCAAGAAGCACGTTGCAGCCCATGTCGCCCTCAATGCCGGTGATGAACTCAAGTTCCGCAAGGACCTCGCCTGGGACGTCAACATGGGAGGTACTCTCGGCACTCTTGGTGATGAATTCCCCGTTGAGCAGAACGGCGCCAATATCGCCATTACCAAGAACGGCGTCTATGACCTCTTCCTCGATGAGACCGCCGGTACTGCAATCGTTGCAGAGGCTTACGATCCTTATCCCGAGTACACTCAGAGTACCAACTGGACAGTTATCGGCAAGATTCCTGCTCATGAGATTGACTGGAATGGCGATATCGCGATGGTCAGCGACGGCAAGACAAGCATTGCATTCGGCGTTACGCTTGGTGCAGACGATGAATTCAAGTTCCGTCAGGACAAGGGTTGGGATGTCAATCTCGGCGGCGAGTTCGGCGGTCTTGACAATGACTTTGCAGTTGAACAGAACGGTGCCAATATCAAAGTCGGTACTGCCGGAGTCTATGATTTGTTTGTGACCCCTGATGCCGGTACTGCCAAGGTGACCGCAGCCTGCGGCCTCAAAATTTCCTCCATCGTCGGTGGTGACGAGCCTGACACCCCCGATACTCCTGTTGCAGTTACCGGCTGGAACATCATCGGCCTTAACGGTGACTGGGACAACGATGTCCTTGCAACCGAGAAGGACGGTGTCTGGACGGCATATATCACCGCTGCCGAAGCCACTGTCTTCAAGTGGCGCAAGGATGCCGCCTGGGATGCAAACTATGGCATTGAGGACGGTGCTACCTATACCTTAGGTACAGCATTCGCTGCTGTTTCAGGAGGAAAGGATATCAGTATTGAAGCCGGTTTCTACAAGGTCGTTCTCGATCTTTCCGACGAAGCCAATCCTACTATTACCATCTACAAGGATCCCGAGCTTTATTCTCTTATCGGTGACTTCAACAGCTGGGAAGGAGATGTCGACATGACAGAAACCGAAGCCGGAATCTGGGTAAGCCCTGCTACCAAACTCAACGGCGGCTTCAAGATTCGCAGCGCACACGACTGGGATCTCAGCTACGGTGGTACTCTCGCTGAACTTGGTGTTGCTTTTGACGCAATCAGTGACAATGGCCCCAACATCAGTGTTCCGGAAGAGGGTGAGTATGTGGTTACCTTCGACAAGAACAATCTCAAGATTACTGTCGAGGCCGCAATCCCCTCCAACCTGTGGAGCCTTATCGGCGTAAACGGTGATTGGAACAACGATGTATTCATGTCTGAGGTTCTTCCCGGTGTCTGGGTGAGCCCCGAGGTTGAAATCACCTCCGCAGGCTGGAAGATTCGCTTCAACCATGGCTGGGATGTGAACCGTGGCGGTGTCCTTGATGCAGAGGGTGTCTTTGCCAAGGCTGTTCCCGGTGGTAACGATATCAACCTTACCGGTAAATTCAAAGTTGTGTACAATGCCAACAACGAAACTATCGGCACCCTTGTCTGGGGTATCGTCGGAAAGATTGCATCCATCGACGGCTTCGAATGGAACAACGATGTTCCCATGAACCTCGGATCCGATGGCAAGTGGTACAGCATCCCTGTCACCCTTGCTGCAGATGACGAAATCAAGATTCGCCAGTATGCAGCCTGGACTGTGGACCGCGGCGGTGCTTGCACCGAAGCAAATGCAGCCTTTGAGGTGACTCAGGGCGGCTCCAATATCAAGGCGCCTGCAGCCGGTACTTATATGCTTGTTTACGATCCCGCTGCCGAGACCATTACCCTGAGTACTGACTTCTGGGGGGTTATCGGTGACTTCAACTCATGGGGCGGAGACAAGTTCATGCTCTATGACGGTGCCAAGTGGGTGGCTTACGGCCAGGCACTTACAGGTGGCTGGAAGATTCGTAATGCTGCTGCATGGACTCTGAGCGTAGGCGGTACATTTGCAGAGGCCGGCACTCCGTTTGCTGCAGTCAGCGACAACGGACCCAACATTACAGTTACCGGACTTGATTCATTTGACATCGAGTACGATACTGCTGCACAGACCATCACTGTGAAGTAATCATCAAAACCGGAGCCCCTGACCGGACTCCGGTTTTCCAGTTAAAAACGAGCATTGTTATGAAAAAGTTCCTTTATACTCTGGCGGCACTGTTGATTGCTCTTTCCTGCATCAAGATGCCTGAAAGCGGAAGCAAGAACAATACCGGCACCGACCCCGTGGTCCAGACCGGAGACAAACTTGCCAATATCACTTATCAGCTGCTGATTTACTCCTTCTCCGACAGCGACGGCGACGGCGTGGGCGATTTCAAAGGCATCCAGAACAAGCTGGATTATCTTGAGAGCCTTGGGGTAACCTCCCTGTGGCTTTCTCCGGCCCATCCCACCAGCTCATATCATGCCTATGACGTGAATGACTATTATTCGCTGAATCCGCTGTATGCGGTGGGAGAGAAGACATCGGCAAAGGCAGAGGCAGACTTCAAGGAACTCCTTGCCGCGGCTCATGCGAAGGGCATTTCCATTTATATGGATTATGTCCTGAATCACAGCGGGAAATACAATCAATGGTTCCAGGAAGCCGTTTCCAATCCCTCAAGCAAGTACAGGGACTACTATTTCTTCAGTTCCAATCCTTCATCGGACTACAAGAATTTCCCCATGCTCAAGGGTACTTCGTACACCTCCGGTGAGTGGAAGCAGGTTACGGGAGGTTCTCCAAAGATTACCATCACTAAGACCTCTGAAAATGTGACAAGCGGAAGCGACAGCTGGAATCTCTACATGTGGAACGACAATGGAGACAAGACCGTGAAGCTGGTGAGGAAGAGCGACGGAACATACTACGCCGTGCTTGAAATAAACGGCAAGTGGGGAATCCTTGTGCGCAAGTATGCCAACTGGGACGCCGGTTCCAAATTCGGGGCAAAGAACGGCGCTACAACGCTGCAGGAAGGCGTTGCCGTGGATCTTGTAGGAGATGGCTCCGACATGTATTTCACCGGCACAAGCGGCCAGCGCTACAAAATCGAGCTCACAGACGTAGCAACGGAAACGCTCTACTACATGGGCTGTTTCAGCGACTGGATGCCGGACCTGAACTACGGCGATGTTTCCCAGGCAGAGAACAACCCCTGCTTCCAGGACCTTGCCGCATCGGCCGACAAGTGGATTAACATGGGCGTTGACGGATTCCGCCTGGATGCGGTAAAGCACATCTGCGGCGGCATCAACTCTTACAACAACGCCTCCAACCAGACACTTCTCAAGAAGTGGTATGACCGCTGCAACGCCACCTACAAGGCCGCAGGACACAGCGACAACATCTTCATGGTTGCCGAGGCCTGGGACAGCCACAGCATTGAAAAACAGTACTACAACAGCCTGACTTCCTGCTTCGAGTTTGACTTCGGATACAAGCTCCGCGACGCAATCAAGGGCGCGAATGCCAACGGCTTCGCAAGCACCGTAGCAGGATATGTGGCCGACCATTCCGCCATCCGTTCCGATGCCACCACCTCCTTCTTCCTGAGCAACCACGACCAGAACCGCTTCTCCACAGAGGTGGGAAGGAGTGAACTCAAGCAGAAACTGGCAGCTGCCGTGCTTCTCACCATCCCCGGCAAGCCTTTCATCTATCAGGGTGAAGAGCTTGGCTACTGGGGCTCCAAGGACGGCGGAGACGAGTATGTCCGCACCCCCATCCTCTGGGACAAGGCCGGCACCCAGTGCGCAAAGAACGGTGTCAACAACAAGGTAGACAACACCATGCTCACTGCCGATATCTCCGTAGAAGCTCAGCAGGCGAACGCCGGTTCCATCCTTGCAGTCTACAAGAAGTTCGCTGCGGCAAGGAACTCATCGGCAGCGCTTGCACGCGGAAGCATTAAGGAAGTCAAGTCCGGCGTAAACTCCGTGGCGCTCTGGGAAATGAGCTACGGCTCCGAGAAAGTGCTCGTCGCGCACAACTTCGGCGGGGCAGACGGCGTAAAGGTCACCATTTCAGGGTATTCAACAGATAACGAACTTGTATCCAACGGCACCATCTCCAAGACCGGAAACGGAATCACCATGGGCGCCTATTCATCAGTAGTTTATAAACAGTAATCTATGAAGTTTTTACCGGCACTTTGCCTCTTGGCGGCAGTATCATGCATCCAGATGCCCAAGCCATCTGAGAGCAAGAACGAGAATAAACAGGATCAGACGGTGACAGCTCCCACCTTTGCGAAGGGGGCCGATATCAGTTGGGTCACCGAGATGGAGAGCAAGAAATACTCCTTCTACACTTCTGCCGGCGTTCCCACGGAATGCACCGCGCTCATGAAGGACCTTGGCTGCAACGCAATCCGCCTTCGCGTATGGGTGAACCCTGCCGACGGCTGGTGCAACAAGGAAGACGTCCTCGTAAAGGCAAAGCGCGCACAGGCCCTCGGCCTTGCCCTCATGATAGATTTCCACTACTCTGACACATGGGCCGATCCCTCCAAGCAGAATCCTCCTGCAGCATGGAAGAACATGAACGTCCAGGACATGGCCAAGGCTCTTGGAGCACACACTGAAGAGGTCCTTACCCTCCTCAAGGACAACAAGATTGACGTGGCCTGGGTGCAGGTGGGGAATGAAACCAACACTGGTATGTGCCTTCCCAACGGCAGCGTTTCCTCAAGCTCGGCCCAGGGCTTCATAACCCTCGCTAACGCCGGATATCAGGCGGTGAAGAAGGTATATCCTTCTGCGCTTGTCATCCTCCATCACTCAAATGCGCATGAACTGGAGAAGAACAAGTGGTTCTACTCCCTGGTTGCAGGTGCGAGCTATGATATGATCGGCCTGTCTCTCTATCCTTCCTATTGGAGCAATGGCGCTTTCCCGGACTGGAAACCCTACTGCCAGAGCGCAGTCGCCAACTTCGCCGCTCTGCATGAGCAGTTCAACAAGCCTGTCATGCTGGTTGAATTCGGCATGCCTGCATCTGAGGTCCAGAATGCCAAGGATGCTTTCAAATACGTTCTGGACGGCGTTAAGGGCAAGGACTGGTTCAAGGGAGTCTTCTACTGGGAGCCCGAATCAGAACACGACCGCAACGGCTACGACTACGGCGCCTTCTCCGGCGGCAAGTCTACCGGCGTCCTTGAGATTTTCAAAGAGTATTAGCGGACGGATCTGCACTGGTACGACCAATGCTACACTCAAACCACCGTTTTCGTGCACCAAATGCCGAAAACGGTGGTTTGAGTGTATCCGGAGCAAGCTCTCATTATTACTTGCATTTCTAGCCATTAATGATTACATTTGCAAAAATGATATCATAATGGAAACTGCTGCAAGAATACAAACTGTAATCCGCCTGCCGGAAGAACTACTACTAAAGGCAAAGTACAAGGCAAGGCAGGATAATATGTCTTTCAATGCTTATGTAGAGCATGTTCTTGAGATGGCTGTTAGACCGGTTATCCCCAAATTGCCCAAGGACTTTAAAATCAGTCCTTCAGTAGAGGCATTATCTGGTATTATTCCGGCTCCAACAAAGGAAGAACTGGAAGCCGATGACAGGCTGGCTTATATATGGAACAAAGGGTTGTGAGTATGGTCAGGGCTCTTATAGACACCAACATTCTTCTTGACTGGCTGCAGCCCGGAAGACCCGGCAAGGAAGATGCACAGGCAATTATCTCGGCGGCGGAAGCACATGTTTTTGAAATGTATCTGACTACGCAGAGCATAGTGGATTCGGCATACATATCACAAAAAAAAGGAGTACCGTTTGAAAAATTTGCCAGAGCGCTCAGTTATTTGCGAACTTTTGCTCATGTTTGGGGGATAGATGATTTGGACATGTCATGGGCGCTCGAACACTATTCCGGAGACTTTGAAGACGACATGCAGTATGCCAGCGCCTACAGCAATTCCTGTGACTATTTCATAACCCGTGACCGGGATCTCCAGAAACTCAACTCTCCTCTTTGCCCCATGACAGTCATCACTCCACAAGATTTCGTCTCCGCCATGACGGAATAATTGCCGAGGCTGTCTTGTTTCAGTGCCGGAAAAATTGTATATTCGTACGTTAATAACAGCACTGAAATGAAACTGACCAACATTACTTTAGCAGTAGCCCTTCTCACCCTCTTTTCCTGCGCCCCCAAGGCCGATTATTCGGCAGTGAGGGAGGCATCGGCAGAGGAAGTGCAGAGGGTGGAACCGCTGTCCTGGTGGACGGGGATGAAGACGGACCTGCAACTCATGGTGCAGGGGCCGGAGATATCGGCATATGATGTTGCCGTGGAGGGGAAGGGCTTGAAGGTGAAGGCGGTGCATAAGGCAGACAGCCCCAACTACCTCTTCCTTGACATGGAAGTGCGCAGCGCAGGGGAGTACAACCTCGTTTTCACCCGCGGTGAGGAGAGCTTCAAATACCCCTACATCGTCCGCGAACGCGAGGCCGGCAGCCGTGACCGTGAAAGCTTCACCACTGCCGACATGATCTACCTCATCATGCCTGACCGCTTCTCATCGGCCTTTGCCGACAATGACTCCGAGTGGCAGGGAGGGGAGTATTTCGACGGTTCCGCACGCCCTTGGAACGTTACCCGCACCACTGACACCGTAGACCGCAATGACCCCGTGGCCCGCCACGGAGGAGACCTCCAGGGCATAATCAACCACCTGGATTACATTGCCGATCTTGGCGCCACCGCCATCTGGCTCACTCCCGCCCTGGAAGACAACCAGCCCCATGAGTCCTATCACGGCTATGCCTGCACGGACTATTACCATATCGACCCCCGCTTCGGAGACAACGAGCACTACCGTACCCTTGTGAAGGAAGCCCATTCCCGCGGCATCAAGGTTATCATGGACATCGTCACCAATCACTGCGGCACCGCCCACTGGTGGATGCAGGACGCCCCTTTTGCCGATTGGTACCACGTGAACGAGCCCTACATGCAGATGAACGCCCTCTTCTCCGTGTACATGGATCCCAATGCCGCCCGGTGCGACAGGGACCGCCAGGAGAGCGGCTGGTTCGTTCCCTCCATGCCGGATATGAACCTTGACAATCCCTTTGTGCTCAAGTATTTCCAGCAGTGGGCCGTTTGGTGGCTCGAATATGCCGGAATTGACGGCCTTCGCGTTGACACCTATCCTTACAACGAGCCGGATCCCATGTCCAAGTGGTGCAAGGCCGTTACGGACGAGTATCCCAATCTCAATATAGTGGGCGAGTGCTGGGACATGAACATCCCGCAGGTAGCATACTGGCAGAAGGACAACCCCAACAAAAACGGCTTCAACTCCAACCTTCCTTCCATCATGGACTTCCCGCTGCAGAGGGCAATCATCACGGCGCTCTGCGAGGACCAGGTCTGGTGGGACGAGGGCATGACGCGTGTTTACAGCGTCCTGGCGCAGGATTTCGCCTATCAGGACCTTACGCACATGATGACCTTCTTTGCAAACCATGACCATGCCCGTACAGGAGACATCCTCAGGGAGAATCCTTCCAAGATGAAGCTTGCCATAGCCATGCTTGCAACCGTCCGTGGCATCCCTCAGCTCTACTACGGCGACGAGATGATGTTCCTTGAAAGGAAGGACTGCATCTCCCACGACGGCGCCAAGCGAATCGACTTCCCCGGCGGCTGGGAAGGGGATTCCACGGATTTGTTTACTGCCGATGGCCGCCTTTCGGCTCCGGCCATGTATGCCTCTGCTGCAGACCTTCATGATTACACAGCCCGTCTTTTCAACTGGAGAAAAACCTCCGACGCCGTCAAGAACGGCCGCACGCTGCATTTCCTCTCCCGTCACAATGAGGGTGCGCGAAACATAACGGACAACACCTATTCATTCTTCCGTTACACTCCTTCCGACACTGTGTTCGTTTATATCAACAACACTGAAGAAATGCGCTCTCTTGACTGGAGCCATTACAAGGAGTTCGTCTCCGGCCCCGTTTCCGGAGTGAATGTCCTCACCGGAGAGAACGTTACCCTTCAGGACGGCGTGCAGGTTACACCCCGCAGCGCTCTTATCGTAGAATGCCGTTAAATGCAAATACCTGTTTACCAATAAGTTATAATAATCTCTTTCCGGCTTTTCCGGAAAGGTTTTCGCCTAATTGATTGTTATAGAATGAGATACATTTTACGGGCTTTACCCTTACTTCTGCTTTCTCTTACGGCATTCGCCCAGAGAAGCGAGAGAACGCTGGATTACTGGACTTTCAACGGGAGCCGGCAGGTGCGCATCCCGCATGACTGGGCAATCTCCGGCCCGTTTGACCGCGCAAACGACCTCCAGACCGTTGCCGTGATTCAGAACGGAGAGACTGAGGCCACGGAGAAGACCGGCCGCAGCGGCGGCCTTCCCTGGATGGGCAAGGGTACATACGAGACTACTGTAGACATCTCCAAGGCCGATGGCCGCTCCTACACGCTCCTCTTTGACGGAGCCATGTCCGAGGCAAAGGTCTATGTAAACGGCTCGTTTGCAGGGGAGTGGCCGTACGGTTACAATTCCTTCTCCCTGGATGTGACCTCCCTCGTGAAAGACGGTTCCAACACCGTGAAAGTGGAGCTGGAAAACCTTGAACAGAGTTCCCGCTGGTATCCCGGTGCCGGACTCTACCGCAAGGTACATCTGATTGAAACATCCAAGGTTCATGTGCCCGTATGGGGAGTATATGTAACAACTCCCCGCGTTACAAGGGATGAGGCTACGGTTTCGGTGAAAACTGAAATCGAAGGCCTTCAGGAAGATGAACACGTAACTCTCGAAACAGTCATTCTGGACGCTTCCGGAAGCGTTGTCGCACGCCGCGTAGATACCAGAAGGGCCGGGGAAACCCTTCAGCACTTCATCGTGAAGAATCCTTCACTTTGGTCTCCTGAAACTCCTGTATTGTATACCGCAAGGACTACTGTAATGACCGGCGGCAGGAAGGAAACCCAGTGGAACATAGCCAAGTGGAGAAACCGCTTCACCGTGGTTCATGGAACCGATGTCAGGGATGTGGTGGAGACGCGTTTCGGAATAAGGAGCATCGAGGTTCGTCCGGAGCAGGGCTTCTTCCTGAACGGGGAGAGGACCATGTTCAAGGGCGTGTGCCTGCACCATGACCTGGGCCCGCTCGGGGCTGCAGTGAACAAGTCTGCAATAAGGCGCCAGCTCACCATTCTCAAGGACATGGGCTGCAATGCCATACGTACCTCGCACAACATGCCGGCTCCGGAACTCGTGGAACTCTGCGAAGAGATGGGTTTCATGATGATGGTGGAGCCTTTCGACGAGTGGAACGTAGCAAAGTGCGAGAACGGATACCATCGGCACTGGAATGAGTGGGCAGAGAAGGATATGGTGAACATGCTCAGGCATTTCCGCAGCAGCCCTGCAGTGGTGATGTGGTCCATCGGCAACGAGGTGCCCGGGCAGTGGGACAAGGACGGTGCTGCTGTTGCCCGCTGGCTCACCGGAATCTGCCACAGGGAAGACCCCACGAGGCCTGTCACCTGCGGCATGGACCAGTTTGACGGTGTGTTCATGAACGGCTTCGCCGCCGCTCTGGACATTCCCGGATTCAACTACAAGGTAGACCGCTACCTGCAGGCGCGCGAACTTCTGCCGCAAGGCGTCATCCTTGGCAGCGAAACAGCCTCTACAGTGTCTTCCAGGGGCGTTTATCACTTCCCGGCAAAGAGAGGCATGGACGTCATCACGGATGACCACCAGAGTTCATCCTACGACCTCGAATACTGCACCTGGTCCAACATCCCTGACGAAGACTTCGCTGCCGACGAAGACTATCCCTGGATGCTGGGACAGTTCGTGTGGACCGGCTTTGACTATCTTGGAGAGCCTTCTCCCTATGATACCGACGCATGGCCAAATCACTCATCGGTCTTTGGAATAGTAGACCTTGCCGGCCTTCCCAAGGACAGATACTATCTCTACAGAAGTGTCTGGAATACCAAGGAGCCCACTTTGCATGTCCTCCCGCACTGGAACTGGGCCGGAAGGGAAGGGGAGACCACACCTGTGTTTGTCTATACCTCATATCCCGCCGCCGAACTCTTTGTGAACGGTGTGAGCCAGGGCGTGAGAAGGCACAACCACAACAGCCTCCTGGAGCGCCACCGCCTTATGTGGAACGACGTCAAATACGCCCCCGGAGAACTCAAGGTGGTAGCCTTTGACCGCAACGGAACCGTTGCAGAGGTGAAGACCGTAAAGACTGCCGGAAAGCCCTATGCCATCAAATGCTCCGTAGACAGAAGCGCTCTGAGCGCAACCGGAGAAGACCTTGCCTTCGTTACCGTTACGGTTGTGGACAAGGCCGGAAATCCTGTTCCAACAGCATCCAACCTGGTAAAGATGAAAGTAACGGGTGCAGGCTCCTTCGAGGCCGTGGCAAACGGAGACCCCACCTGTCTGGAGAGCTTCGTGACGCCGCAGATGCACCTTTTCAGCGGTGCGCTCTGCTTCATCGTGAGAGGCTCCGAAAATGCCGGTACAATCAAGTACACAGTAAGCTCAAAAGGACTCAAAACATATAACGGAACTATAGAAAACTTATGAAAAAGATCCTCGCTGTAGCAGTTGCAGCCATTGCGCTTGCATCCTGCGCAAACTCCCCTCATCCCAAGTGGACCTACGACTCCGTAATCTACGAAGTGAACATCCGCCAGTTTACGCCGGAAGGCACATTCAAGGGCGTTGAGGCCCAGCTTCCCCGCATTAAGGACCTTGGCGTTGACGTTCTCTGGCTCATGCCGATGTATGAGATCGGCACCGAAGGGCGCAAGGGCACCCTTGGCTCCTACTATGCAATTTCAGACTACAAGAAGGTGAATCCCGAGTTCGGCACCATGCAGGATTTCGAGGACCTCCTGAAGGCCGCCCACAAGCTGGGCTTCAAGGTCATCCTTGACTGGGTTGCCAACCAGACCGCTCCCGACAACGTCTGGATGAGCGAAAAACCTGCCGATTTCTACGAGCGCGACTCCCTTGGCAACGCCATCTACGAGTACGACTGGACCGACACCCGCAGCCTCAATTACGAGAACGAGGAAGTCTGGTGGGCCCAGGACGATGCCATGCGTTTCTGGCTCGCAAAGGGCGTTGACGGCTTCCGCTGCGACGCCGCCGGCGAAGTCCCTGCCAAGTTCTGGAAGGGCATCCTCCCCAAGATGAACAAGGATTTCCCCAATATCTACCTCCTTGCCGAGGCCGAACGCGATGAACTCGCAGACCCTGCCGAGACCTTTGACGCCAACTACGCATGGGAACTCCACCACCTTCTGAACGGCCTTGCCCAGGGCAAGAAGACCGTTGCAGATCTTAAGGACTATGTGGCCCGTGACCTTGCCCGCTTCGGAGAGCAGGCCTTCCGCCTCACCTTCACCTCCAACCATGACGAGAACTCCTGGGCCGGCACCGAGTTCGAGCGCGAAGGCATCTATGCCAATGCATGCGCAGTGCTCTGCTTCACCCTTCCGGGAAGCCAGCCGCTCATCTATACGGGACAGGAAATCGGCCTTGACCGCCGTCTGGAATTCTTTGAGAAAGACCCCATCACTGACTGGAGCGCCAATGAGTATACCACCTTCTGGAAGTCCCTCGTAGACCTCAAGCATGGCAACAAGGCCCTCCGTGCCGGTGAAAAAGGCGGCAAGATTGACTGGTGGGAAGTTCCTGAAGGCATCGTCGCCTTCTCACGTGAACTCAATGGTAACAAGGTTATCGTGATTGCAAACTTCGGCAAGGAAGACTATACTCCCGTTTTCAACCTTCCCGGAAGATTCACGAACCACTTCACCGGAGAAAAGGTCAAGAGCCCTCTGCAGCTCTCACTTGCCCCCGGTGACTACGTGGTATTTACAGAATAGAAGGTTTGTGCGGGAGCCTGTGTTATTGGTACAGGTGACGCTTGATGCTGCCTTTGGCAGTGCGCTCAAACGGCACGTCTACAATCTCGACTGAAGCAATCTGGCTGAACTGAGGCAGCGCCTCGTTGGCCAGATTCTTTATTGATTCTGCCATTGCGTTGTGGGCTTCTTCGCTGGTGAGCGTTTCTGCCGATGAGGGCTTGGGATACACCAGGGCCACGATTTTGCCGTTCTTGGAGAGGACAAGGCTCTCCTGGACATTCTCGTTGCGGGAGATGACCTGCTCTACTTCCTCGGGGTAGATGTTCTGGCCGGATGCGCTCAGGATAAGGGCCTTGATGCGGCCGCGGATGAAGACATTGCCGTCCTCGTCCATGATGCCAAGGTCTCCGGTGCGGAACCAGCCGTCGTAGGTGTGGGAGTCAAGGTCGGCCTGGGGGTTCTTGTAATAGCCGATGGACAGGTTGGGACCCTTGGTCTGGATTTCTCCGGGGATGTGTTCGGGATCCGGCGAGGTGATGCGCACCTTGTGGATGGGCTTGCCGCAGGAGCCGGCTACATAGTTCTCCGGACGTTCGAAGCAGATGAGAGGGCAGGCTTCGGTCATGCCGTAGCCAACCACGCAGGGGATACCAAGCTTGTGCAGGTTGCTTTCTACCTGGAAGCTGAGGGGTGCTCCGCCTACGATTATCATCTTCAGACGGCCGCCAAGTTCCTGCATGATCTGTTTTCCAAGCGAGTTGTAAAATGCCAGCCTGAGGCCAGGAACTGATGTCAGCGCCTTTGCCGAGCGTGTCTTAAGCTGCGGGGCTATTAGGCTTCCGTACAGTTTCTCTATGATGAGAGGCACCGTTATGAAGAGTGACGGCTTTACGGTCTTTATGGCCTCAAGAAGCAGTGAAGGGGAAGGCACCCTTCCAAGGAAGTAGATGGTGTAACCGGTGCAGCATGGATAGATGAACTCCATTCCAAGGCCGTACATGTGTGCAAGCGGGAGGTTTGATACTATCCTGTCCGGTTCTGACGATATGTGATGCTGGCAGTACTCCACGATGTCCGACATTGCATTGTACGTGAGCATGACACCCTTGGGGTCTCCCGAAGTTCCGGAAGTGTAGTTGATGATGGCGAGGTCCATGGGATTCTCGACGTCGTACTCCACGCCCTGCGGGTCAAGGCCTTCGGGGTAGAGTTCGGCAAAGAGTTTCTTCCTGGAACTCCATGCCGATTTTACCTTTTCAGTGCCCCAGAGGAGGGAATCGGCCTTGGCGCTGATGACGCCTTTGATGGCCGGAGTGGCAGCGGGGTCCATCTTTTTCCAGATGTCGGGCTCCGTGATGAGAAGGACGCTGTCAGAGTGGCTGGTGAGCTGGCTGATGCCTTCCGGTGTGAAGTTTGGAAGAATTGGAACGATGACCGCTCCGAAGGTGTTCACGGCAAAAAACGCGATGGCCCAGCGGGCGGAACTGCCGGCGCAGAGGGCTATCTTCTGGCCCCTGCGGATTCCTGCGGCAGCGAAGAAGATATGGTACTGTTCAATTGCAGCTGCTACATCGGCAAAAGTGTACGATGTGCCGCCATAATCGCAGAAAGCGGGGGCGTCCGGTCTGGTATGAATCTGCTCTTCGAGTTTCTTGAGGTACTGTTTCACTTCCTATATATTTTTCGCAAAGTTAGTAAAAAATCATTATATTTGTAGAGATGTCTTTGCTTGCAGTCATACTCGTTGCGCTTCACGTATTTATCGGCATCGCGGCCGTCGTCTGGATCCTCCTCGGAGACTGCGACAGTGGCTGGAAAGTGGCCTGGACGGTCCTGTTCTTCGTTATTCCGGAAATAACCATCATCGTCTACATCCTTCTGGGGCTTCGCTACAGGAAGGGAAGGATGTTCAAACGCCTCCACGGGCCGGTGCAGGAGCTATTCGAGAAAGAACTGGACCTGGATTCTTCAGTGCTGGAGCCGGATTTTTCCACGGTCGCCGACGAGTACAAGCCCCTCGCCAAGCTCTTCTGCACCTGCAGCAACACGAACATCGTAACCTCCGGGAACAATCTGGAAATCATCACCTCCGGCGAAAGGAAGCGCGAACTGCTTCTGGAAGACCTCAGAAATGCCAAGAAGTACATACACATAGAGTACTTCCGCTTCGGGGCCGACAAAACCGGACTCGAAGTGCGTGAGATCCTTGAACAGAAAGCTGCCGAGGGCGTTGAGGTCCGCGTCCTCTTCCCCAATATCTCCAACCGCTGGCAGAAGTGGTCCTTCTTCCAGCACATGATAGACAGGGGAGTGGAGGTGAACAGGTTCACCAACTTCAAGCTCAACTGGCGTGTATTCATAATGCGCATCAACTGCCAGGACCACCGCAAGATAGTGGTGGTGGACGGCAAGGTGGCATATACCGGCGGCATGAATCTCAACGACAATTACTTCTACCGCTGGAGGGACACTCACCTTCGCATAGAGGGACCTTCCGTGAATATACTCGAAGCCGCTTTCATCGACAACCTCCTCACCAGCCAGGGTACGCTCACGCATCGGCTTCCGTATTATTTCACCACCCATTTCGAGCCTTCTCCCGCACCCTTTGAAGGAAAAAGCCTTCAGGTAGTTACGGATGCGGCAGAGTATCCTTTCACATCGGCACAGCTGGGATACGAGTGGGTCCTTGCGAATGCGAAGCACTATGTATACCTGCAGACACCCTATTTCCTGCCGCCCGAGCCCATCCTCGACGCCCTCAAGAATGCTGCCCTGAGGGGCGTAGACGTGCGTATCATGCTCCCTGAGAAGGTAGACACCCCTCTCATGGGCCTCGGCAACCAGTCCTACTACGAGGAGTGCGCCGCCGCCGGCATCAAGATCTATATCCGCGGCGGGAACTTCATCCACTCCAAGACCATGGTGGCCGACGATTACGTAAGCGTTGTGGGGGCGTCCAATCTCGATACCCGCAGTTTCCAGCTCAACTCTGAGGTCAATACTTTCATCTACGACAGGGAAGCGGCCGTCTGCTGCAGGGAAATCTTCCTCAGGGACAGCAATTCCACCCTGCTTGACGTAGATGAGTGGAAGGCTTCCAGAAGCTTCTGGAACCGCCTTGGAGCGGCCTTAATGCGCGTTCTCAGCTTCAATCTCTGATCATTTCTGCGCAAATTCGCTGGTCCCCTTGAGGCCCGTGGTCCCATAGTATTTCTCCACAACGTTGCCTTTCAGGTATATCCTTGTGCCGATAAGGTCCGGATGGTCGGCAAGGTTTATCGCGTCCCGTACCTTTCCGGATGGCAGCTCGACGGCGACGCAGGAGGCCTTGTCCGTGACGGAAGAGCGCGCCGCAAGGGCAAGGTGCGTCTTTGACGTAATCCCGGAAGTCTTGACGCTTTTTCCTGCCGAAGTGAGGTCTCCTCCCACTATATACCCGTAAATCCATACGTCTTCTTCTCCGACATGAAGGGCGGCGTCCGGCACGTTGACGGCGCCTGTGTCCCCGGAGCCCTCTCCGATGGTGTAATCCTCGGAGCGCCAGTTCCTTGTGGTGTCTACCGCAACGCTAATGGACGAGGATACGCTGCTTGATGCCGACACCTTGATTGACAGCATGTCCCTTGCCGAAAGTGTCCTTGTGAGGAGCGTTTCCTCCCTCCCTTCATTGTATAAGGTGAGCGCAACTTCTCCGGGGAAGAAATATGCCGCCCTTTTCTCCGTATAGGAGTACATCAGACGCGACGGGGCCTGTTTCAGATAGAGGACGCCGTCCGGAAATGCAGTGATGAATTCCGGCGATATCTTAAGGACCATTCCGGCATTGAGCAGCGTGCATTCCAGCTTCACGGCGACGCTCTTACCGCCTTCCACAACCACAACCTGCTCGTCTCCGTACTGCGGCCTCCCGAACGCCGGGGCAGTGAATTCCAGCGACACGGCCCGCACCGTATAGCTTCCCGGCTTTACATCTATTGAAGACGGCGAATCCCCGTAGGTGCCCTCGTAGACCACCTGCCCGGCAGGGTCCCTTACCGTAAGTATAAAGTCATTGGTGTCCGGCATTTCTGCCGATCCCTTGGTGGGCGCACCCTCGTTCCAGTACCAGGAGAGCGTCCCGTTCAGGCACCCTTCCGGTTCACGGGAGAAGTCATCGCACGCGGCCAGTCCCGCTGCCAGCGGAATTATGGCCATAATCATTTTCGCTTTCATAGAACAATGTGTTTGTGCAAAGCTATGGAGCTTTTTCGGGACAGACATTCGGAAACGTATAAATCTTGGCCTCAGTTTCTGAATATCATCCTGAAACTGCAAGGGCAAGCGAAAAAAAATCCGTATATTTGCCTCTCTAAAGAAAAGAAGGTATATGTTCGAGAATTTGTCGGAGAGACTGCAAAGGTCTTTCAAGATACTGAAGGGTGAAGGAAAAATCACCGAGATCAACGTCGCTGAAACCATGAAGGACATCCGCAAGGCCCTCCTTGATGCCGATGTCAGCTACAAGGTCGCAAAGGACTTCTGCAACGATGTCAAGGACAAGGCCATCGGCGCAAACGTCCTCACCGCCGTGAACCCCCGCCAGATGATGATCAAGATCATGCACGACTCCCTTGCCGAGTTCATGGGAGGCGGTGCAACGGACGTCAACGTCAAGGGAAATCCCGGCATCGTCCTGGTAGCCGGTCTCAACGGTTCCGGTAAGACCATCTTCTCCGGCAAGCTCGCCCTCAATCTCAAGTCCAGGAAGGGAATGAAGGTTCTCCTTGCCGCCTGCGACACCTTCCGCCCCGCCGCAATCCAGCAGCTGCAGCTCCTCGGAGAGGGCATCCAGGTGCCCGTATACACCGAGGAAGGCGAAAAGGACCCCATCAAGATTGCAACCGCAGCCGTAAGGAAGGCAAAGTCTGAAGGCTACTCCGTGGTCATTGTCGATACCGCCGGCCGCCTTGCCGTAGACAAGGAGCTGATGGACGAGATAAGCGCCCTCCACAAGGCCCTGAACCCCACTGAAACCCTCTTCGTGGTGGATGCCATGACCGGCCAGGACGCCGTGGAAACCGCAAAAGCCTTCAACGAGGCCATCGACTTTGACGGCGTCGTCCTCACCAAGATGGACGGTGACACCAGAGGCGGTGCCGCGCTTTCCGTAAAGGCCGTGGTAGGGAAGCCCATCAAGTTCGTCTCCACAGGCGAAAAGATGGAGGCCCTGGACGTGTTCCACCCCGAAAGAATCGCAGACCGTATCCTTGGCATGGGAGACGTCGTTTCCCTCGTGGAAAAGGCCCAGGAACAGTTTGACGAGAAGCAGGCTCGCGAACTCCGCAAGAAACTCTCCCACGACAAGTTCACCCTCCAGGACTTCTACGACCAGATCCAGCAGGTGAAGAAGATGGGCAACATCAAGGACCTCGCAGGCATGATTCCCGGCATGGGCGCCGCCCTGAAGGACGTGGACATCGACAATGACACCGCCTTCAAGGCCACCGAGGCCATCATCCTTTCCATGACCCCCTACGAGCGCGAAAACCCCGACATCATCAACGGCTCCCGCCGCAAGAGAATTGCCGATGGCTCCGGCACCTCCCTCCAGGAAGTGAACCGCCTCCTCAAGCAGTTCGAGGGCACCCGCAAGGCTATGAAGGGCGTCATGACCGGCAATATCATGCAGAGAATGAAGGGCTTCCGCAGATAATTTTCCAAATATTCCTGCAGCCTGTTTCCCATTTGAAATTTATTTGCTAAATTTGCAAATAATGGCAAACCGGCTATGCTGGAAGATATTCGAAAGCATATTGAAAGGCTGATCGCCCTGTATGAGGCTGAGAAGGCGGAGAACACAAGGCTTCGCCAGGAGTTACATGCGAGTGAGGAAACCGGAGCCGCCCTAAGGAATTATGTTAAAGAACTGGAGTCCGGGATTAAAGCCCGGTCCCTTTCAGATGCTTTCACAGGTGCACAGGACAAGGATGCGGCCCGTGAACGTATAGACAAACTTATAAAGGAGATAAATAAATGCATCTCCTATCTGGAGGAATCGTAGTATGGCCCAGAAAATCAGCATAAAGATCGCAGGCCGCACGTTCAACCTCACAGCAGCCACTCCTGAGCAGGAGGAAGTGTTCCGCCTCGCTGCAGACGCCATCAACAAGCGTTTTGTCGTCTACACCCAGAGCTATCCCGGGAAAACGGCGGCAGACATGCTCTCGATGGTGGCCCTCAGCGAAACGGCCCTCCGCATTGAAATGCAGAAGGAGATGGAAAAGATTCGTCAAGGCGAAAGCAATCTGGAGAAAGACCTGGAGCAGTATCTCAAGGACATAGAGCAATAAGCCGTCAACCATCGAACGCTGAAATCAACATTTTCAACATGCCGGGTTGACTCAGGCTGCGGAAGGCGGGCCCGCCCCGTTTAGCGGGATACCCGAAACAGCCGGAACCCAAATCTTATCTCGCATAAGATTTCTGACAGGATGCTGACGGCTTTTTTTCTCATTCAGGCAGTTTTTCCTTAGGGAAAGGCTGCCTTGTTTTGTACTAAACCTAACATATATATATATTCATAACAACATGATTTTGCTTTATTTACTTATCGGACTAGTGGTCGGCGCCGGCCTCGGCATCGGCCTTTATATACTCATCCGCCGTTCCATTATGAAGGGAAAGCGCGATGAGATTCTGGAAAAAGCAGAGATTGAAGGGGAGAAGATCAAGAACGAGCGCATCCTCCAGGCAAAGGAGAAATACCTGAATCTCAAGAGCGAGCACGAAAAGGCCGTGAACGAGAGCAACGCCCGCATCCGCGACGCCGAAAACCGCATCAAGCAGAAGGAAAGCTCCCTGAACCAGAAACTCTCAGAGGCAGACCGCCGCATGAAAGAGCTCGACTCCCAGAAAGCCGCCCTTGCAAACAAGGAGGAAATGCTCCAGAGCAAGGAGGCTGAATATGAGGAACTCCGCCAGAAGGCCATCCGCCAGATAGAGTCCATAGCCGGCCTCAGCGCGCAGGAAGCCAAGAATCAGCTCATGGAATCCATGAAGGCAGAGGCCCGCTCCGACGCCCAGGCATACATCAACGACTGCATCGACGAAGCCCGCCTCAATGCCGCCAAGGAAGCGAAGCGCATCGTCATCAACACCATCCAGCGCACCGCTACTGAAACCGCAATCGAGAATGCGGTCACCACTTTCCCCATCGAAAGCGACGAAATCAAGGGTCGCATCATCGGCCGTGAAGGACGTAACATCCGCGCCCTGGAGGCTGCAACGGGCGTTGAAATCGTGGTTGACGATACGCCTGACGCCATCCTCCTGTCGGCATTCGACCCCGTGAGAAGGGAAGTGGCGCGCCTTGCCCTGCATCAGCTTGTGGTGGACGGCCGCATCCATCCCGCCCGCATTGAGGAAGTCGTTGCCAAGGTGCAGAAGCAGCTGGATGAAGAAATCCTCGAAACCGGCAAGCGCACCTGCATCGACCTGGGCATCCACGGTCTCTCGATGGAACTCGTCCGCATGATCGGCCGAATGAAATATCGTTCCTCCTATGGCCAGAACCTTCTTCAGCACTCCCGTGAGGTTGCAAATATCAGCGCCATCCTCGCATCCGAGCTTGGCCTGAATCCCAAGATCGCAAAGAGGGCCGGCCTCCTTCACGATATCGGCAAGGTTTCTGAAGAGGATCCCGAACTCCCTCACGCCATCCTTGGTATGAAGCTCGCAGAGCAGTACAAGGAAAAGCCTGAGATCTGCAACGCCATCGGCGCACACCACGAAGAGATTGAAATGACCTCGCTCTATGCACCGCTGGTGCTCGTGGGCGATGCCATTTCCGGTGCACGTCCCGGCGCCCGCAGGGAGGTTATCGAAAGCTACATCAAGCGTCTACGCGGCATGGAAAACCTTGCGGCCGCATATCCCGGCGTCACCAAGGCCTACGCCATCCAGGCAGGCCGTGAGCTCCGCGTCATCGTGGGTGCCGAACAGGTCTCCGACCACGATGCCGAAGTCCTCTCTGCCGACATCGCCCGCAAGATCCAGGACGAGATGACCTATCCCGGCCAGGTGAAGATCACCGTCATCCGCGAAACCCGTTCCGTAGCATACGCCAAGTAATGGGAGAACTTGCACCCCTTATTGCAGACCTTGCGCTGATACTTATATGCGCCGGCGTCATGACCCTCATCTTCAAGAAGCTGGGTCAGCCGCTGGTGCTTGGCTATATACTGGCCGGTTTCATCGCAAGTCCGCATTTCTCGCTCACTCCCTCTGTCATCGATGCAGCCAGCATCCATGTATGGTCGGACATCGGCGTAATCTTCCTCCTGTTTGCCCTGGGACTTGAATTCAGCTTCAAGAAGATAGTAAAGGTGGGCGGCGCAGCCATCATCGCGGCCCTTACCATCATCTTCGGGATGATATTCCTGGGCTTCACTGTGGGATCGGCCCTGGGGTGGAGCAAGATGGACGCCCTGTTCCTTGGCGGAATGATATCAATGTCTTCCACCACAATTATTTACAAGGCGTTCGAAGACCTTGGGCTTGCGAAGAAGAAGTTCGCCGGCCTTGTGATGTCCATCCTCATCCTGGAGGACATCCTGGCCGTGGTTCTCATGGTAGTGCTTTCCACAATCTCCGTTTCCTCCACATTTGAGGGCGGGGCGCTTGTCGGGAGCATCCTCAAACTGGTCTTCTATCTTGTCCTGTGGCTTGTGATGGGCATTTACCTCATCCCTCTCATCCTCAGGAAGACAAAGAAACTGCTAAGTGACGAAACCCTCCTTGTGGTGTCACTCGGCCTGTGCTTCCTCATGGTCGTCATTGCCGACAAAGCCGGCTTCTCTGCAGCCTTCGGCGCCTTCATCATGGGCTCCATACTTGCAGAAACGCTTGAGGCAGAGCACATAGAGCACCTGGTAAAACCGGTCAAGGACCTCTTCGGAGCCATATTCTTCGTGTCTGTGGGCATGATGGTAGACCCTGCCATGATAGCCCAGTACTGGCTGCCCATCCTCATCATCACCATTACCGTGATTGTGGGACAGGCAACCTTTGCAACGCTTGGCACCCTGCTTTCCGGCCAGCCGCTCAGGACCGCCATCCAGTGCGGTTTCTCCCTCACGCAGATAGGCGAGTTCGCGTTCATCATCGCTTCCCTTGGCGTCGCCTTGGGGGTTACGTCGAACTTCCTCTATCCCATAGTGGTTGCGGTTTCGGTGATTACGATTTTCCTCACGCCTTACATGATAAGGCTGGCAGAACCCGCATACGCAAAGATTTACAAGATTATGCCCCAGAAGGCCAAAGACTTCCTTGACGGCTATGCCGAAAGTGCAGAACCCGCCACCCAGAAGGACAGCCCCTGGAAGGTCTACCTTGGCGGCATCGCCGGCACCCTTGTGATCAACGTAATCCTTTCGATCGCAATCTGCACCATCGGTTTCAGTTTCCTCCTTCCCGTCGCAAGGGAATGGATTCCGGGCATCTGGGCCGATATCGCCACCGCCGCCGTCATCCTTGCCGTCCTTTCGCCTTTCCTCAGGACCATCCTCGTAAAGGGCAATAAGTCCAAGGAGTTCAGCCAGCTGTGGAATGAGAACCGTGCCAACCGGGCGCCTCTCGTGGCAAGTATCGTGGTCCGATATGCTATCGTCCTCGGCTTCATCCTGTACGTTCTCGCACGCCTTTTCCACATTTCGGTGATCCTTATCATCCTGCTTGCCCTTGTCATCCTTGGCGTGATTGTGTTCAACCGCTGGACAAGGCGCTCCTCCCACGCTATCTCGGAGACCTTCCAGACCAACCTCCGCTCCCGCGAAATGAGGGCCGAATACCTTGGCGAAAAGGCTCCCGAATATGCCGAAGACCTCATCGACAAGGACCTTCACCTTGCCGATTATGAAGTCCCCGCAGAGATTGAATGGGCCGGCGAGCAGCTGCGCGAGCTGGATTTCGGAAGGAAGTACGGTATCCACGTGGTGTCCATCCTCCGTGGCAGCAAGCGCATCAACATCCCGAGTGCCCATGACCGCATCTTCCCTCTGGACAAGATTCAGGTTATCGGCACGGATACAGGTCTCGAGGCCTTCGGAAAGGCCCTCCAGGCAACTGATGCCGACATTCCCGATAACCTCTCCGAACAGGAGATGATCATGAGAAGGCTTCTCATCGGCCCCGATTCTCCTTTCGTCGGCAAGACTATCCATGAGGCCGGAATCCGAAGCCGTTGGCACTGTGTCGTCGCCGGTGTCGAAAGGAATGACGGCGCCCTTCATGTTCCCAGCGCATCCACGGTCCTTCAGGAAGGGGACACCGTATGGCTCGTAGGGGAGCACAAGGACATTGAAAAACTGATGACTGCATAATATGAAAAGACTCTTTATCCTTATTGCCGCCCTGGCAGCGCTCATCTCATGTTCCCGCACCCTCAAGGACGGAGATTACACCCTTACGGTCCTCTCCACCAATGACGTCCACGGCACATGGTTCGACTCCACCTACGTCGGCGGCCGCGTAAAGAAATCCATATTTGCAATCAATCACTACGTAGACAGCGTCCGCAAGGCAGACGGGCCGGAGAACGTCCTTCTCATCGACGCCGGAGACTGCCTCCAGGGAGACAATGCCACATACTACTACAACTTCGTGGACACCACCTCCAGGCACCTTTTCTCACGCATCATGGAGTACATGAAGTACGATGCCATTGCAATGGGAAACCACGACGTGGAGACAGGCCATCCCGTGTATGACCGCGTGCAGAAGGAACTCGTAAAAGGCGGCTCTGAATTTCTTGCAGGAAATGCCGTAAAGAACGACGGCTCAGGTACTTATTTCCCTCTTTACAAGGTTGTGAAAAAGGCCGGTCTCAAGATAGCCGTCCTGGGTTACACCAATGCCAACATCAAGGCCTGGCTCTCAGAGGAGCTCTGGAGCGGAATGCACTTCGTCTCCATTGCCGACATCATCCAGCGCGACGTCGACTATGTCCGTGAAAAGGAGAAACCGGACGTCCTTGTAGCCTCCATGCACTCTGCATGCGGAAAAGGCGACGGCACCATCCTTGAGGCCGAAGCCCTTGACGCCTTCAACAGCGTTCAGGGCGTAGACTGGCTCATCTGCGGTCACGACCACGTCCCCTATGTGGAAACCCGCGAGAATTCGGCCCTACTCAATTCAGGCAGCCACAGCCGCTACCTTGCACACGGCAAGATGCATCTGAAAGTAGAAGGCGGCAAGGTAGTGTCCAAGAGCTTCGAGACAGACCTCATCCCCGTGGATGCCAGAATGGCAGACCCCGTGATGAGGGAAACCTTCCGTCCCGAATTCGAGGCTGTAAGGGCATTCACGGTACAGAAGGTGGGCACCCTTGTGACAGACCTCAGGACTCGCGATTCCTACGCCGGGCAGAGTGACTACATGAACGTCCTTCACTTTGTCACCCTGAACCGCCCTGATGTAGAGATATCCATCGCAGCACCGCTTACCTTCAACGGTACCATCAAGAAGGGAGACCTCCTCTTCAATGACCTCTTCACTATCTATCCTTTTGAGAATCAGCTCTATGTGGTCAAGATGACGGGAGACGAGGTCGTCCGCTTCCTTGAAGCATCCTACGACCGCTGGATAGAAACTCCCGGACAGCATGTCCTGAAGCTCCGTACCGGAGACAACTACCGCACGGGAGAGCGCAAGTACTCCTTCGAGAATGCCTTCTTCAACTTCGATTCTGCCGGCGGAATCAATTACACCGTGGATGTCACAAAACCCCGCGGTAGCAGGGTGCATGTCTCCTCCATGGCCGGCGGAGAACCCTTTGACCAGCAGCGCACCTATAATGTAGGTATGACCTCATACCGCGCCAGCGGCGGGGGAGACCTCCTCAAGGAGATCGGCATTGATACTGACAGGATAGACGAGCGCATCGTCAACCGCTATCCCGAAATCCGCACTCTCATCTACGACTGCATCATCGAGCACAAAGTCATGGATCCCCAGTCCTGTATCGGCACCATCGGCACCTGGCAGTTCACCCCGGAGAGCGCCCGCAAAAAAATAGCAGCCGACATGCAGCTGCTGTTCCCGCACTAGCGTGAAATGTAACTGATTATTAATCACGATGTTACCCAAAAGGCTTGCCTCCAAAACGGGGTAAGCCTTTTGGTTTTTTTGTTGATATTCAGTTACTTGCATTTCACGGTTTTATGGAAGGAAGACACGCCTCCGGGATAGTACTCCCTTCCACAAAAAAAGGTGGTCAGAATGACCACCTGATGTATAGTGTTGATAAACGCTTTAGAGTTTCTCAATCAGTTTTCGGAATATCAGCGACATCTTGTCGGCGGCGGCGTCGGCGGCCTTCACGATGGCTTCTCCGTCGGTGACGTAGTCTTCGTCGTCAGTGGCGTGGGCGACGTCAGTGATGACGGACATGCCGAATACCGGGATTGACGAGTGGCGGGCTACGATGACCTCCGGGGTTGTGCTCATGCCGACTGCATCGGCACCGATAGTGCGGAAATAACCGTATTCTGCGGGAGTTTCATAGCAGGGACCCGTGCAGGCCACATAAACGCCCTTGCGAAGGACGATGCCCTCCTTTGCGGCAACCCTTTCCGCCAGGCGGATAAGTGAAGGGTCGTACGGACGGGTCATGTCCGGGAACCTGGGGCCGAAGTCTTCCAGATTGGGGCCGATGAGGGGGTTGGGAAGGAGGTTGATGTGGTCCTTGATTATCATGAGGTCTCCCACGCGGAAACCCAGGTTTGTTCCGCCGGCGGCGTTGGAAACGAAAAGATACTGTATGCCGATGACCTTCATCACCCTGATGGGCAGCGTGACCTGCGTCATCTCATATCCTTCGTAGTAGTGGATGCGCCCCTGCATCGCAATCACGGTTTTACCGCTCAGCTGACCTACGATAAAGTTGCCCTTATGGCCGATTGCCGTTGATACGGGGAAGCCGGGAATTTCCTTGTAGGGAATTACAACGGGGTTTTCAATCTGCTCTGCAAGTTTGCCGAGTCCGGAACCGAGGACTATGCCCACGGTGGGCTCCAGCTTTCCTATCTGTTTGCGGACATACGCTGCCGCAGCGTTTATGGTTTCGAGATAAGTCATAGTGATTCAATCATTTTTGTGATGAGCGCCGTCATCTCATCGGCCGCCTGGTTGGCTGCGGCCACTACATCGTCCCCGTCGTTTTCGTAATCTTCGGCATAGTCGTCGTGAGCCTCGTTGGTGATTACCGAGATGCCGAACACGGGAATGCCGGCATGCCTTGCTACTATGACCTCCGGGACCGTGCTCATTCCCACGGCGTCACCGCCTATGATGCGGTAGAACTTGTATTCTGCCGGAGTTTCATAGGAGGGACCGGTATCGGCCACGTAAACGCCCTTCTGGAGTGGGAAGCCGATTTTCTTGGCGATGCGCTGCGCCAGACGGATCAGGGAAGGGTCGTACGGGCGGGTCATGTCGGGGAACCTGGGTCCAATCTCGTCAAAGTTGGGGCCGATGAGGGGATTGGGCAGAAGATTGATATGGTCCTTGATAATCATGAGGTCTCCCACGTGGTAGCTGAAGTTGATTCCGCCGGCCGCGTTTGAGACGAAGAGATACTTGATTCCAAGTTCAATCATTACTCTGATGGGCAGCACGACCTTTGCCATGCCGTAGCCTTCATAGTAGTGAATGCGGCCCTGCATGGCGATGACCGTCTTGCCTGCAAGGGTGCCCACGATGAAATTACCCTTGTGCCCGGTGGCTGTCGACACGGGGAAGCCGGGAATAGTGCCGTAGGGGATTACGATCTGATTCTCAATGGAATCTGCGAGCTGGCCGAGGCCGCTGCCAAGGACTATGCCCAGTTCAGGCTTCAGGCCGCCGATACGTTCAAGGACACGGCTTGCCGCATCCTTGATTTCAGTTCTGGGATCCATGCTCGTTAGAATTCTTCCTGGGATTCTTCTTCCTTGGGAGTATACTGGCGGATGGGTGCGTCGTGAAGGAGGTCATGGCAGATGTACTTCACGGCTTCCTGCAGTCCTTCGGAGAATTTCTCGAAGTCTTCCTTGTAGAGGAAAATCTTGTGCTTGTCGTAGGTGTAGCTGCCGTCGCGTTCAGTGCGGCGTTTGCTTTCGGTGATGGTCAGGTAGTAGTCATTGTTGCCCTTCGTTGCTTTCACATCGAAGAAATACGTACGTTTACCGGCACGGACCGGTTTTGAATAAACGTCTTCCGAGCTCCGCTCCTGGGCGCGCCCCCGCTCAAAATCTTCATTATACATGACGTGTTTCTGTTAGTATTAGTGTTACAAATGTAGGTAATTTATTTAAAAAACACTAACTTTGTGCGGTAAATTTGTGCTGTATGTTAAATCGAAGAATCCTCCGCGTCAAAACTTACAAAGTTCTTTACTCATGTGCTGAGAATCAATCCCTTTCGCTGAAAGATGCCCTGGGAGAACTCTCAAGCAGCCTTGAAGCCACGCGGGACCTGTATATCTATCTCCTCGGCGTAATTCCCGCCCTCACCGCAGAAGCCTCAAGAAGGATTGAGGCCGCAAAGGAAAAGTTCAACCCCACAGAGGAAGAACTCAACCCGTCGATGAAGTTCGTGAACAACGCCTTCGCCCGTATCCTCAATGAAGATCCGGACTATCAGCGCCTCGTCGAAAAGAAGCACTTCTCCTGGGACCAGAACGACTCCCTTGTCCACAACCTCTGGGAAACCATCCGCACAAGGCAGTACTACAAGGACTTCATGTCATCGGCCGATGAGCCCATAAAGGCCACCGCAGCCCTCTGGAAGGCCGTTTTCTCCAAAGAGCTGGAAGACAACGACGCCCTTCTCGCCACCCTGGAGGACAATTCCCTCTACTGGACGGCCGACGACCTCGGCTACGTCCTGGGTTTCTCCCTGAAGGCCTTCGACCGCATGGCAAAGACCGGCACCTGGAACCTCCCGCCGCTCTACCAGAGCGACATCCTTTCGGCAGAGGGAAAGAAGGTTGACAGCGACAGCGACTTTGTCCGCACCCTTCTCACCGTAGCCTACGGCCACAGGGAAGAGTATGCAAAGCTCATCTCCGGCAGCGTCTCCAAGTGGGACCTTGACCGTCTCTGCGCATCGGACATCATCCTTGTCTCCATGGGCCTTGCAGAGGCCGCCGCATTCCCGGAAATCCCCCTCAAGGTTTCCATCAACGAATACGTAGAAATTGCAAAATACTATTCCACGCCCCGTTCCAGCGGCTTTGTGAACGGTCTTCTGGACCGCCTCGCCCGTGAGATGCAGGAGCGCGGAGAAATCGTCAAAAACAATTTATAAACCATGAATACCCTTACTATTTACGCACTTCAGGCAGCCGCTCCTGCGGCAGGACAGCAGCAGAGCGCCCTCCCTACAATCCTCATGTTTGCCGCCATCATCCTCGTGATGTGGCTTTTCATGATCCGTCCCCAGCGCAAGCAGCAGAAGGAACTCCAGAACTTCCGCAATTCCCTCAAGAAAGGTGACAAGGTAGTTACCGTGGGCGGTATCTACGGAGAAATCCTCGAGGTAAACGAAAAGACCGCCCTCATCCGTGTAGACGGAGACGTAAAGCTCCGCGTAGACAAGCAGGGCCTCGTGAAGGATTACTCAGAGACCGCACAGTCCTAAGACGTGTCCCTCAGAGACCGTATAAAACTCCGTGTCGGAGGAAGGGAAAGAGAGCTTGCATTTCTCATCTTTTCCCTTCTTCTGGCTTTTGGTACATGGTTGTTCACCAATCTCTCCAAGACTTACTCCGGAACAATCAGTGTCCCTGTCATTGCTGAATGCAACATTGACGGGCACTCCAACCAGTCTTCAAATACGGCCATAGTCAGCGCCCGCTGCCGCGTGGACGGATTCCGCCTGGTAAGAGAGCAGAGCCGCTCCGACAAGAAGCCCGTCACAGTCAAGTTCGACAGGGCAGACCTTCGCCGCACGGGGGAGGATAGCTGGGCCATCTTCGGCAGTGCCAAGAACTCCTACATCAACGCCTTCTTCGGGGAAGGCGCCTCGCTGGAGGCCTTCATCACCGACACCCTCACCTTCGTCTTCGCGCGTGAGAATCACAAGAAAGTGCCCGTGGAAGTGCCCCTGAGTGTGACCTGCAGGAGCCAGTACATGCAGAGCGGCCAGTTCAAGGTCTATCCCGACTCCGTAACCCTCTACGGTGAAGACAACCGCCTTGACGCAATCGACAAGGTGACCACAACCCGCCTCACCTTCAACGACATCGACGAAACCCGCCACGGCATCGTCCGCCTTAACCGCCCCAAGGGCGTCAGGATATCTGCCGATGAGGTCACCTACGAACTGCCCATCTCCCGATACGTCGAACTCCAGAGAAACTACCAGGTAGAGGTCTACAATGCCCCCGCCGGTACAGACCTCCAGGTCTATCCCTCAGTTGCCAGCGTTACGCTCAGATGCGCCTTTCCGCTGGTGAAGGACCCGCTCCCGAACCTCCGCGTTTACATAGACTACCACGATTTCACGGCATCCAAGTCCGGCACCTGTGTCCCAAGGATACAGCGTATGCCTCAGGGCGTTCTGAGCTATCACGTGGAACCGGAAGTATTCGACTGCATAGAAATCCGATGAAAACGCTCCTTCTCACAGGCGGAATCGGCAGCGGCAAGTCTGCCGTGGCATCCATCCTGCGGGAGAGGGGCATACCGGTTTATGATTCCGACGCCGCCACAAAGGAGCTCTACACCCCCTGGCGCGTAAGGCAGATAGAGAAGCTGCTTGGCGTGAAAGTGCATGGAAAGGGTGGCTCCCTTGACAGGAAAGCACTGGCCTCGGTGGTTTTCAATGACCCGGCAGCGCTTGGGAAACTGGAGGATTACATCTATCCTGCACTTTTGCGGGAATTCCGGAAATGGAGAAAGGTGAAGGATGCGCCTTTGGTGGTCTTTGAAAGTGCGGTTGCACTCTCGAAACCTTTCTTTGACGGCCTCTGGGACGGGGTTATCCTTGTATCGGCACCGGAGAACCTGCGTATGTCACGTGCCGCTGCAAGGGACGGAGTCAGCGAAGAATCCGTCCGCCGGAGGGCCTCTCTCCAGGATATACCTGTGAAGGCAGACTTCCTCATCGTGAACGACGGCACCCTTGAAGAACTCGAATCCCGCGTGGAGAGTGATTTATTGAAGAAAATTGACTATATTTGTTAGATTAAACATTTTGATATCATGAAGACCGATTTAGCAAGAACCCTTTCAGTCCGCGGACATCACGGCCTGTTCAACTATATCGCCCAGTCCCGCACCGGCGCCATCTGCGAAGCCTTCGAGGACAAGAAGCGTACAAACTTTGCCGCCAACGCCGGCATCACCACCCTTGAGGACATTTCCATCTACACTTCAGAGGGTGAAATGAAGCTCAAGGACGTTTTCGAGGCCATGCACAAAACCCTTGGCGAAGAGCTCGCTCCCAGCCCCAAGGCCGCTCCCGAAGATCTCAAGGCCCTGTTCGCAAAGGCAGTTCCGAACTACGACGCAGACCGCTTCTACGTCTCTCACATGAAGAAGGTGGTCGAGTGGTACAACGCCCTCAAGCAGTATGCTTCACTGGATTTCATGACCGACGAAGACCGTGAGGCAGAGGCAAAGAAAGAGGAGGAGGCATAATGCCCACCCTGAAGGTCATAACCCTGGGCTGTTCCAAGAACACCGTAGATACGGAACACCTTCTCTCTCAGGTACGTTCCAGGTACGAAATCGTGCCTGAAGGTGAAGACAGGGCTGTGGATGTCCTTCTCATAAATACATGCGGCTTCATCGGGGATGCCAAAGAGCAGTCCATCAATACAATCCTTGAAGCCGCCAATCTCAAGAAGGAGGGCCTTGCCGGCCGCCTTCTTGTTTTTGGATGCCTGTCCCAGAGATATCCGGACCAGCTTCCGGACCTTATCCCGGAGGTGGACGGCTGGTTCGGCGCCCGCAGCCTTGACCCGCTCATAAAGGCGCTGGGCTGCACTCCGGATCACAAGGCGGCCTTCCGCCGCGTCCGCACAGACGGCCACCCTTACGCATATCTCAAGATATCCGAAGGCTGCGACCGCCGCTGCTCCTACTGCGCCATACCCTACATCCGCGGCCCTCACCGTTCCGTTCCTGTTGCAGCGCTGGTGGCAGAGGCCGAATCCCTTGCCGCGGAAGGCGTCCGGGAGCTAGTCATCATAGCACAGGACACAACCTACTACGGCCTTGACCTTTACGGCCGCAGGGCCCTTGCGGAACTGCTCCGCGTCCTGTCTGCGATAAATGGCATAGAGCGCCTCAGGATACATTATTCGTATCCCCAGGCATTCCCGGAAGACGTCCTGGAAGAGATGGCGCACAATCCAAAGGTGTGCAGGTACATGGACATTCCGCTGCAGCACATATCGGACAAGGTCCTTGACAACATGCACAGGGGAGTGGACGGCAACTGGACGCGGGAACTCATCCGCAAGATGCGTGAGAAGGTCCCGGGAGTGGTGCTCAGGACAACGTTCATCGTAGGCCATCCCGGAGAAGGCCCCCGCGAGTTCCGAGAACTGATGGATTTCACCCGGGAGGCGAAGTTCCAGAGGATGGGCGCTTTCACCTATTCAGAGGAAGAGGGAACCTACGGTGCAGTCCATTTCAAGGATACCGTAAGGGAAAGTACGAAAAAAGAAAGGCTTGGGAAGCTCATGGAGCTTCAGCGTGGCATATCCCTTGCATATAACCAGTCAAGGATTGGTTCCGTCACGAATGTGCTCGTAGACAGCGTCTCAGACGACATTCTCGTCTGCCGCAGCGAATACGAAAGCCCCGAGGTGGACGGAGAAATCCTTGTGAAGTATTCACCGGAAGAGTTCGGCGGCGCACCGGCCGGGTCCCTCGTGGGTAAATTCCTGGACGTGCGCATCACCGGGGCCGATGAATATGACCTTACAGCGGAGGTATATCATGAAAAGTAAACTAGCAATCGCGGCTGTCCTTGCCGCACTCGTAACCGCCTGCTCCCCGGAAGTTTACCGGGTAAACTTGGAAGTGAGGCAGCCTTCCAAATCGGGGCTGAACCTTCACGGAAAATCCATCGGCATCGTGTATGAGGAAGGCCTCACGCAGGATGATGCGCTCTTTTCGGCGCAGGCGGCATCGGCCTTTGCCAGGGAGCTGGAAAGCGACTATTTCGGGTCCAAGGAGGTCATCGGCCTCTATACCATTCCGGCGCAGGACAGCATTACGGTCTCTACCATGAGGGACCTTGTCATGGACACCGGTGAGGACGTCATCTTCCTCATCAATTCATCGGTCCTTGAGCGCAATCCCGACGGCTCCATTCCGTTCATGATGGAACTTTATGCCTATGACAGCATGGGCGAAGACAAACTGAACAAGTTCCACGGTCAGACAGCCCTCAAGAGCCTTGACCAGGCCAATGCCGACAGCATCGCCAAGCGCATGTCGCCCCGCTTCAAGTCCGTGTGGAAGGCAGAGAGTTTCAGCTTCTACTGGTTCGACGACATCTATGCCGATAAATGGTTCGACGCCATCGACAAGATAGAGCAGGGAGAATTCGTCAAGGCAATCTCTGTCTGGGAGCAGTTCGTGAAGTCTTCCAACAAGCAGAAAGCCGCCTGTGCATCGTACAATATCGCCCTTGGCTTCTATCTGCTGGGGGATATGCAGCTTGCCACACGCTGGCTTGACGCGGCTGAAGGCATTGAGAACGTAACCCTTGCCCAGGGGCTCAGAAAAAGGATAGCTTCACATTTGGAAAAGTGAGGCAAAATGGGTAAATTTGCGGACAAATTAAAAATCTTTAAAAAGTAATATATTTTATGGCCAACATCGATCTCAAGAAGTACGGTATCACTGGCGTAAAGGAAATCCTTTACAACCCCACGTACGAAGTTCTCTACAATGAGGAAACCAAACCCGGCCTCGAAGGCTACGACAAGGGACAGGTAACCGAACTTGGTGCCATCAACGTCATGACCGGCGTCTACACCGGCCGTTCTCCTAAAGACAAGTACATTGTCTACGACAACACAACCAAGGAAGGCAAGCCCGGTGAAATCTGGTGGACTACCGAAGGTTATCCCAACGACAACCACAAGATGTCCGTAAGCACCTGGAAGGCAGTCAAGAAGCTCGCCCAGAAGCAGCTCTCCGGCAAGCGCCTCTTCGTGGTCGACGGTTTCTGCGGCACACACGCAGACACCCGCATGAAGGTCCGCTTCATCATGGAGGTGGCATGGCAGGCACACTTCGTGACCAACATGTTCATCCGCCCCAAGAACCAGAAGGAGTTCGACCAGGAGCCTGATTTCGTAGTCTACTGCGCAGCAAAGGCAAAGGTAGAAAACTACAAGGAACTTGGCCTCAGGAGCGAAACCTGCGTCGCTTTCAACGTTACCTCCAAGGAACAGGTTATCCTGAACACCTGGTACGGCGGCGAAATGAAGAAGGGTATGTTCTCCATGATGAACTACTACCTTCCTCTGAAGGGCATCGCAGCAATGCACTGCTCTGCCAACACCGACATGAACGGCGAGAACACCGCCATCTTCTTCGGCCTCTCCGGTACCGGCAAGACCACCCTTTCTACAGACCCCAAGCGTCTCCTCAACGGCGACGACGAACACGGCTGGGACAACAAGGGCGTCTTCAACTTCGAAGGCGGCTGCTATGCCAAGGTCATCAAGCTTGACAAGGAATCCGAACCCGACATCTACAACGCAATCCGCAGGGACGCCCTCCTGGAGAACGTTACCGTAGACGCCAACGGCAAGATTGACTTCAACGACAAGTCCGTCACCGAAAACACCCGCGTCAGCTATCCTATCTATCACATCGAGAAGATCGTCCGCCCTGACAGCCACGGCCCCGCAGCAAAGCAGGTCATCTTCCTCAGTGCCGATGCCTTCGGCGTCCTGCCTCCCGTCTCCATCCTAAGCGCAGAGCAGACCAAGTACTACTTCCTCTCCGGCTTCACCGCCAAGCTCGCAGGTACAGAGCGCGGCATCACCGAGCCCACTCCCACCTTCTCTGCCTGCTTCGGCCAGGCCTTCCTTGAGCTCCATCCTACAAAGTATGCAGAGGAACTCGTAAAGAAGATGAAGAAGAGCGGTGCAAAGGCTTACCTTGTGAACACCGGCTGGAACGGTACCGGCAAGCGCATCTCCATCCGCGACACCCGCGGTATCATCGATGCCATCCTCTCCGGTGCAATTGACAAGGCTCCCACCAAGGTTATCCCTTACTTCAACTTCACCGTTCCTACAAAGCTCGAAGGTGTTGACACCGGTATCCTCGATCCCCGCGACACCTACAAGAACCCTGCAGAATGGGAAGAGAAGGCAAAAGACCTCGCTGGCCGCTTCATCAAGAACTTCCACAAGTACGAAAGCAACCGTGCAGGCAAGGCCCTCGTAAAGGCTGGTCCTAAGCTTTAATTTGGTAGCGGCCAGTTATTACGCAATTTGGCCCTTTTTCGTGTAACAGGTGGCTCGTCCGGGCCACCTGTTACACGTTTTAGCCTGTTTTTGTGTTGCAGGTGGATATTTTTTTCTATATTTATGCGTTAAAACCTAAACCACACATGACACAGGAAGTTATCCAAAGCATTGACGGCATCCAGGTTACCCTTAATGCCGGAGGAATGAACACTATCAATATTGTCCTGGCATTCGTTATGTTCGGCGTAGCGCTGGGAATCAAGCCAAGGATTTTCGTAGAAGTATTCAAGAAACCAAAGTCAGTGCTTCTTGGAATGTGCTGCCAGCTCATACTGCTGCCGGCGTTCACCTGCCTTCTGGCAATACTCATCGGCCCGTGGATTTCTCCCATGATGGGACTTGGAATGATACTGGTGGCGGCGTGTCCCGGAGGGAATATCTCCAACTTCATGTCGTCCCTCGGCAAGGCCAATGTAGAGCTTTCCGTGTCCCTGACGGCCATTTCCACTGCGCTTGCCGTGTTCATGACCCCTTTCAATTTCTGGCTCTGGGGAAGCATCTACCTGCACACGGCTTCCGTTGCGGCTGAGGTTCCCACGCTGGTGATTCCGCTTTGGGAAGTGTTCAAGACCATCTTCATCCTGCTGGGTATTCCGCTCACCCTCGGCATCCTTACGTCGCACTTCCTTCCAAAGGTTGCGGAAGCCCTCAAAAAGCCCCTGCAGTGGATTTCCATCGTGTTTTTCATCGCAATGGTGGTCCTTTCCTTCTCGTCCAACATGGCCGCTTTCCTCCAGTGCGTGAAGTACATCTTCCTGTTTGTATTCGTGCATAACCTGATGGCTCTCGGAATCGGATACGGAGTCGGAACAGTCGCCAAGATTCCTTTCCGTGACCGCCGCACCCTCACAATAGAAACCGGTATCCAGAATTCCGGCCTGGGCCTTGCCCTGATGTTGGGAACCAGCATTTTCGCAAACTTCCCGCCCCACGGAGGCATGCTTGTCATAACCGCGTGGTGGGGCATCTGGCACATCGTCTCAGGCCTCACCGTTGCAACAATCTTCAACCGCTCCAGAAGGAATGGCTAAGATTTGGGAATACGACCGCCTCTACGCATTCCTCCGCCCGTATGTAGACTTCTGCACGCGGGGAAGCTATGAGCGCGTAAAAGTATCCGGGACCATACCGGAAGACGGCGCCGTCGTCCTTGCGCCAAACCACACCAACACCCTCATGGACGCCCTTGTAGTGCTCCAGAGCAGGCATGACCGTACAGTCTTCGGCGCCCGGGCGGACATCTTCCGGCATAGCACTGCAAACAAGATTCTCCGCTTCCTCAAGATCCTTCCCATGGCCCGCCAGCGGGATGGCATGGAAACTATGATGGCAAGTTACGGAACTTATGCCGAGATTGAAGACACCCTTGACCACGAAGTGCCGTTCTGCATGTTCCCGGAAGGGCATCATACGCCCGGACGTGAGCTTCAGCCGCTCAGAAAGGGAATAGCGAGGATAGCCCAGAAAAGCGCCAGGACAAGAAAGACTTATATCGTACCCACCGGCATAAATTATGCCCATTTCTACCGCTACAGAAGCGCCGTGGAGCTGGTTTACGGCCCCGCCCTGGAGGTAGATCCCGACATGGATGAAAAGCAGCTCCTGAAGCAGCTTCATGAGAGGATGTCGGCACTTGTGTTCCACGAGGCCCCGCAGTGGCATTACCGCTGGTGGCTAATCCCATTATTCCCCGCAGCTGCCGTCCTGAGCCTTCCCATGTGGCTCACGGCAGAAATCATCTGCCGGAAAATCAAGGACAAGGCCTTCTCCAACTCCGTCCGCTTTCTTGTGAAACTTTTGATGGAGCCTGTACTCCTTATCCTCTATGCAGTAGTCTTCGCTTTCAACCTGCCACTATGGGCAGCCCTCCTTCTCGTCGTTTATTTCGTATTCTCCTACGGTATTTTCTACGATGTGGTGAACCCTGCGGTGAAACCATAGTCTGCCCTATTGTTGAAGCAGCAGGACTCGGTGGGCAGGGGTTGAGGTGGCAGCCACATCGGCCTTGGCGGTGCAGCGGATATCGCGGGAAGATGCGCCGAAAAGGAAACTGTATGTGCCGGCGTCAACCACCCAGGCAGATGCTTCCTCGTCGAAGGAGGCAAGCTCGGAAGTGGGGAATGTCAGGGTAAGTTCCTGGGACTCGCCGGGCTTCAGGGAAGCAGTCTTGGCGTATGCCTTGAGCTCTTTCACGGGTTTGTCAAGTTTGCCGGCGGGGGCGCTCACGTAAAGCTGGACAGCTTCCTTTCCTGTCACGGAGCCGGTGTTCCTCACGGTCACCTTTGCAGTGACGGTCTTGCCGTCGTTCTTGACTGAAGGGGCGCTGTACTCGAATGTAGTATAGCTGAGACCGTAGCCGAAAGGATAGGAAACGGCGAGGTCCTTCTTGTCGAACCAGCGGTATCCGACATAGATATCCTCTGCATAGTCGGTCTGGTCCACGTCTTTCTGGCCGATGTCTTCGCGGCGGTTGGTGAAATACACTCCCACGCCGGTGTCGATGGGGAAGTTGGCCGATGAGCCCGCATCCATAAGGTTGACGGGGAAGGTCATCGGCAGCTTGCCTGAGGGGCTTTCAACGCCTGTGAGGATGTCAGTGACGGAGTTGCCGCCTTCCTGGCCTGCCTGCCATGCGAGAAGCACTGCATCCGGAATGGTCTTCCATGATGCCGTCTCGATGACGCCGCCGATATTCAGCACCACCACCACTTTCTTTCCCTGTCCGTGGAATGCGGCCGTGACCTTGTTCAGCAGCTCGCGCTCCTTGGCCGAAAGTTCAAAATCGGCACTGGTGCGGTCGAAGAACTCTCCGGAATTGCGGCCGAAGGTGATGATTGCAATGTCGTTTGCCTTTGCCGAAGCTGCGATTCTTGCCACTGAAGGGACGAATTCGCTTGGACGGGGAGTGGGGAAGAATACGGAATAATCGCCCTTGATGGATGCCCTGTAGGCTGCGTCTTCGTCGGCAATGTGCTTCATGACGGCGTCCTTGTCGTCCTCGTCCACCTCGAAGCCGGCGTTCTTGAGGCCGTCGATGAGGGAGACCGTGTATGCGCGGTTCACGTTGCCTGAACCGGTGCCTCCGGCGATGAAATCAAAGCTGGTGCAGCCGAAAACGCCCACTTTCTTAACGTCCTTGAGGGGGAGTACGCCGTTGTTTTCAAGGAGAACCATGCCCTCGAGCGCGCTCTGGCGGGTGACGGCCGCATGGGCTTTGAGGTCCGGCTTGTTGCTGTATGCATAGCCTTTGGCCTTGGGGCTGCGTTTCACCAGTTCAAGGACGCGGCGTACGCACACGTCAAGCTGGGCTTCAGTGAGGGAGCCGTCCTTGATTGCATCCATGATCTGGTTGTACTGCTTTTCGGTACCGGGCTGGAGCATGTCGTTCCCGGCGGCAATCTGCTCGGCGCCGTTGTCTCCGCCGAACCAGTCTGTCATCACGAGTCCCTTGAAGCCCCATTCATCACGGAGAATGGTCGTCAGGAGGTCCCTGCTTTGGGATGTGTAGGTTCCGTTAATCTTGTTGTAGGAACTCATGACGGTCCAGGGCTGGGATTCCTTCACGGTGATTTCGAAGCCCTTGAGGTAGATTTCACGCTGGGCGCGGGGAGATATGATGGCATTGTTTGCGGTACGGTTCGTCTCCTGGTTGTTGTATGCAAAATGCTTGATGGAGGTGCCAACATCGTTCTTCTGGACACCGCGGACATATGCGGCTGCCGTTTTTCCGGCAACCACGGGATCCTCGGAGTAATATTCGAAGTTCCGCCCGTTGAGGGGATTGCGGTGGATGTTCAGGGCCGGGGCCAGATACACATCGGCACCGTATTCATGGACCTCTTCGCCCATCGCCTTGCCGACGTTTTCCACAAGCTCCTGGTTCCAAGTGGAGGCAAGCAGGGTGCCGATGGGGAAGTGCGTGCAGTAGTAGGTGTTCTCATCGCCTTCGCGGGTGGGGTCGATGCGGAGGCCGGCGGGGCCGTCGGCAAGGACGATTGCGGGGATGCCCAGGCGTTCGATGGGCCAGGTAGTGCCGGCAGCGCCGGGAACGATCTTCTTGGTGGCGCCGATGACTGCACCTTCACCGCTTTCTCCAGCCATTCCGGTGCCGATGACAAGATGCACCTTTTCCTCCAGCGTCATTGCTTTGAGGACTTTGTCTACAGATGAATTTGCGAGTTTTGGATCAGAATTGCCGCATCCGGCGATGGTGAGAGCTGCTGCCGTCATAATAGCAAGGCAAGGTATTTTATTCATGGTTAAAGGTTTTAGTCTCTTCAAATATACTGGTTTTCTGTCATTTTGACAAGTCTCGCATCTATGCCCTGATGCACAGGCCGTCGTAGGCAGGCTGTACGAAGGAGCCGATGCCGCGCTCTTCGCACAGTTTTCGGAGCTCCTCGCAGAACTGCTCATGGCAGGGGAAGGTGTGGGAGAGGTGAGTGAGCCAGGTGTGCTCTGCGCCTATTGTGTCTGCAAGTTCGAGGGCCTCGTCAAGTGAAAAGTGTGAATGATGCGGCTTATACCCCACTGTGTTCAGGGTGAGGTGCTTAAGGCCGTGCAGTTTCTCCAGTTCTTTAGATGGAAGCTTGCTCATGTCTGTGATGTAGGCAATGTCCCCGAAACGGAACCCAAGCACTGGCATGGTATCGTGATATCCCCTTATAGGAATGACATTGGCATTCTCAAGAGGGGCTCTTGCAACCTCGTTCGAAGAGGGGAGTAGGGTTCCGTCTGCCTGGCGGTAGAAGTAGCCTATGTCGTGAACCCATTCCAGTTCTCCGGCATCCGTTATGGGATCTACGCGGAAAGGCCTGTCATCTATAAGGTGTACATGCCACTCCGGTGCTCCGGGGTACTTGTGCTCTGCAAAGGCATAGGCGTAGTCGTTGCGGAGTGTGCCAAGCACTTTCTCTTCGCAGTAGATCTCGGCCGCCTTGCGGTCTGTGTAGTTGAGCGAGCGCACGTCGTCCAGGCCGCCGGTGTGGTCCTTATGGTTATGGGTAAGAAGAATCGCATCCAGATGACTCACTCCTTCGCGGAGCATCTGTGCCCGGAAGTCAGGGCCGGCATCAACCAGTATCGTGAGGCCGTCCATCTTCACAAGAGCGCTTGAGCGAAGTCTCTTGTCGCGAGGGTCTGCGCTTTTGCACTTCGGGCAGTTGCATCCTATTATTGGCACCCCCTGAGAGGTCCCTGTTCCCAGAAAAATGAGCTCTACAGACATATAACTTTTTTGTTATGTAATAAAACAAAAATGTTTTACTTGCTAAATTACAATATCTTCTATCGTATTTGCCTTTAAAGGGTCAAACGGGCGCTCAATCCTTATGTAATTGCCTGTATAGCCGCCCATCATGCCGTCTTTCTGTGCCGATTCCCACAGAACCTGCTCCGGAAGGCCCTTGTTTTCTGCCACGAAAGCGGCGTGCAGCTCTTCGCAAAGAGCCTCCAGCCTGGCCACCCTTTCCGTCTTCACGGAGTCCTGGACCTGGTCCGGCCAGGTGGCCGCACGGGTGCCGGGACGCCTCGAATAGGGGAACACGTGAATGAACGCCGGGCGTATCCGCTCCTTCAGGAAATTGTATGTTTCCATGAAGAGTTCCTCGGTTTCTCCGGGAAGTCCCACTATAACGTCTATTCCAAAGAACACCTTGCTCTGCCCCGGCCTTTCCATTGCCTTTCGGATGTAATCTATCCTGCTCGCAAAAAGAGCCGTGTCATAACGCCTTCCCACCTTCTTGAGAAGAGTGTCGCTGCCACTCTGCAGCGGAATGTGGAAATGCCTCAGGAACTTTGTCCCGGAAGCAATCCAGTCCACAATCTCTTCCGTTATGAGATTGGGCTCGATTGAAGATATCCTGTATCTCTCGATTCCGTCAATCCCATTGAGCATCTTCAGAAGGTCCAGGAAGGATTCATCTGTCCCGCGCCCGTAATCCCCGGTGTTCACGCCGGTAAGGACAACCTCCTTCACCCCCTTTGCAGCTATGTTCCTTGCCATTTTCTCCACCTCGCACATCGGAATACTCCTTGACCTTCCCCTTGCATATGGCACAGTGCAGTATGCGCAGAAATTGTCGCACCCATCCTGCACCTTCAGGAAGCTTCGTGTCCGTTCCTCGCCGCTAGAATATGCTCCGAAAGTATTGCTGTATTTGTAGGTTGAGGGGGTACTGTCCCCGGAATCTGTGCCCACCCTCGGGCTCATAAGAGGGAGGGGCCCAACCCCCTCAACCGTCGTCTGTACAAGCACTCCTTTCTCATTGGCTCCGAAGACCTTCCAGACGCCGTCGATTTCGAGGAGTTTGTTGCCGCGGAGCTGGGCGTAGCAGCCGGTGACTACAATCTTGGCATCGGGAGCTGTTTTGTGGGCCCTGCGTATGTAATTGCGGGATTTTTTCTCTGCCATTTCGGTCACGGAGCAGCTGTTAACAAGGTACACATCGGCAACGGAGGACCAAGGCACCACCTCCCAGCCGGCGGCGATGAAGCCCCTTTCGTAGGTGGAGGTTTCGGCATAGTTGAGCTTGCAGCCCAGGGTTGTGAACGCTATCTTCATTGGGCCTGGATGATGAAAACGCAAGGTCTCTTGCCGATGGTGAACCCCTGCAGCTTCTTCCAGGAAGCTATCGGCAGGGTTCTGATGAACTGGTCCTCGCAGGTGATGTTTGCGGCGATGCAGAGCATGGTGCGGGGATTCAGGACGGAGAGCATGTCGGCAAAGAGGGAATCGTTGCGGTAGGGGGTTTCAATGAGGATCTGGCTCTGGTGGAAGGACTTTTTCTCCAGGCTTCGAAGGGCTGTGCGGCGCTCTTCCGTCTTTGCGGGAATGTATCCGTTGAAGGCGAAACTCTGGCCGTCAAGGCCGGAAGACATGAGCGCCATCATCAGGGAGGACGGCCCCACGAAGGGAACCACATCTATCCCATGGGCATGGCAAAGGGCCACCAGACGGGCTCCGGGGTCTGCCACGGCGGGAAGTCCGGCCTCGGATATGAGCCCTACCGAGCGGCCTTCGAACAGCTTCAGGAGGCCTTCGACCTCGGAAGGGGGAGTGTGCTCGTTAAGGGTATGGAATTCCAGTTCCTGGATGTGTCCCTTGAGTCCTGCGGCAGAGAGGAAGCGGCGCGCAGTGCGTTCTTCCTCCACCACGTAGCACTGCAGCTCCGGCAGTTTTGCAAGGAGGGATGCAGGGAGGACATCGGCAGGGGCGCCGTCTCCAAGGGGTGAGGGTATGAGATAGAGTTTTCCTTTATTCATTGCTGGGAACTATGCTTGTACGGCCGGTGGTGTCAACCTGTAGGGTGACGGTTCCGGGAGGATTCAAAAGGGCGTCCATGGCCTCCTGGCGCAGCGTTTCCTTGGAGGAGAAGAGCTCGTGCAGGAATTGGCTTATGGTGGCGAAATCGCGCTGGTAGGCGATACCTGCGCCGTTTCGCTGGCTGTTGTCAAGGTAGGAGGAGAACTGGTCGGCAGAGTGGGAGAAGAGGTTCAGACGCAGGCTTCCGCTCTTGTTCACCTTCACTTCCACGTCTACGTCTCCGGCTACTTCGTTGGTGGAGACGCCATACTGCTGCCTGTTGCCTATGTTGCCGTTCACTATCACCCTGTTGTTGAAAAGCTGGGTGGAAAGCGCCACGTCGAAGACATCGTCTCCGGTATCCGTTGCACTGTAGTTGAGACCAAGGTCGAGCGGAATGTCCAGTTTCTGGAAGATGGAGTTCATCTGGCCGGCCATGATACCTGCAACGTTGGAGAAGAGGGTGTTGGTGCCGCTGGTTGTGATACCGGTGTCTTCTTCCGGCAGGAAGTTGCCCGTGACCAGGAGGGCCAGGAACTGCTTCTGGACTTTGTCATCCGTGTTGAGTGCACTGTTCACGAGGGCTTCTGTGCCGGGGTTCAGGTCCGGAACGTCTATGCTGAAATCTAGCTTTGGATTGCGCAGTTTGTCGGATATGGTAATCATGCAGTCCACCTCTCGTCTGGAGGTGGCGGTTTCATCGGAAATGAGGGCTGCAAGGGTGGTCTTGGTGGAGTAGCGTCCTACAACGTCAAGGTCTGAATCCCAGATATCGCCGTTGAAACGTATCGAGCTGCCGTTATCGATGGTGAAATCCTTGGCGATGAGGTCCATGATGGACAGGTGGAAGTTGCCCTGGGTGAGGATGTAGTTGCCTCCGAGGGTCATTACATCCTGGGAAGGAATGAGCTCCAGCTCGATGATTCCGTTGCCGGCTCCGCTCATGTACATTCCGTCTCCGAGGTCGATGTAAACGCCTGTCTCAGGGTTTGCCGATACCCTCAGGTGAACGTTCAGATTGCTCTGCCGGGTTTCGGCTTTGGAGCTTGCGAGGAGCATCTGCTCGAAAGCATCGAGCTCTTCTTCTGCAGGCGGCTCCACGAAGGTGAGAAGCGCCATTGAGCGGCTGCTTCCGCTGCCGTTAATCGGAATCCGGATATTTCCGCCGGATGTGGTGCGGGCATCGACATCCAGGTTCAGGGCATTCATGGGGCCGATGATGTCGGCCTTGCCGCTTGCGTAGACGTCTCCGCTCAGGGTGGAATTCACTCCGCGGGGAACTCCGACCACGTGCATTTCGTCAAAGCTCACGTGGGCGTCCATCCCAAGGTTCTTGAAGCCGCCCCACAGCACGCTGCCCGTTACGCGGCCGTTGCCGCCCTGCCCGTCAGACAGGGTTAAATCGTCGAAATGCAGGCCGAAGTCATCCACGGACATGTTTCCTGATGCCTGGTAGGGGACTCTCGTGAAGTCCAGTTCGATGAGGCCGTCATCCAGGTGGAGGCCGCGGCTGGATAGGTGCAGGTCGTCTGTCTTGCCGGCTACGGTGACCTCGCCGTTGAGGGAGCCTTCAATCTGGGAGAAAACGCTGTCCAGGATGAAGGAAGCGTAGCCAAGATCCATCTGCAGGAGCTTGGCAGTTGCATTCAGCTCGTTGCCTGAAGGCTTGTAGGAGCCCTTCACGTCAATGTTGCTGATAGCCCGAAGTCGGTTTGCAAGCGAGAACTTGAAGGACTGTGAGGCATCGTCCCAATGGCTTTCCAGATTGAGGGTTCCGGCATTCTTTCCTGAGACGTAGGTAGAGTCGCAGGTAATTGCGGCGATAAGGCCCGGGGTGGGGGCCATCGGCGAAATGACAAGAGCCTGGCCGCTGGCGCGTCCGGAAAGGGAAGGGCTTGCCCCGGTGACGCTGTCAAGGAGCGACAGGTCGAATTTCTCCAGGCTCACCTTGAGGGTGTCGCCCTTTTCGGAGGAGAAACCTCCGTCAACCAGGATGGATTCCGCATCGTGCCTTGCCATAAGGCGGTTTATCTTGAAGTCTCCGCCCTTCATGACTATTTCTTCGGAGCTCAGGCCCCAGCCTTCTCCGCTGTAGTAGATATTGGACGGAAGTGCCTTTGCAATCACCTTGAGACCGTCTTTTTCGCGTTGGAGGTCGCCGGAGAGGTAGATTTGCGCACGGGTTTCGAGCTCCTCGGCATTGTCAAAGGAATATCCTATGCCGATATGGTTGTCCTTCGCAAAGAGGGTGAGGTTGTTGTCCAGCAGTTCGGCTCCGGAAATGAAGAGCGCAGAGCTCTTTATCTTGGCCTGGATGCTCTCGGAGGCGTTGTCAAGGGTGAGATTGAGCCCTTTGAGGTACTTCCCGTCATACATCAGCCTGGAAGAATGTGCGCCGCCCTTCAGGGATCCGTCCTTGCCGATCTTGAGATTCAGGGAGGAACCGTCGGCAACGTACACACCCGGAGCGAAGAAATCCAGGATTTCCTGTGCGCGGTGGATGGTGAGGCTCAAGTCGTAGGAGGCGCCGCTCCAAGGGCTCGACTTGGTGTCTGCCAGCGCAGGAAGGTTCCTGTCGATGACAAGGCTCTTGAGGTCGTTCGCGAAGGACAGGATGGATTCGTCGCCAACGAAACTGCCCTCCATGAAGTTGGACTTGAGTTGTATGCGGCTGACATTGTCGTTCGAATGTGAATTGATTGAAACCGTGCCGATATCGTGGAATCCGGCCGGGCTCTCAAGCGTGAAATTGTTCACCTGTACGTATCCCAGGAGTTCTCCGCGGTCTGTACGGACGAAGTCGGAATGGGCAAGTAGCGTCAGCCGGGACTTCTCCCTTGAATCCAGGTGAAGGGCGTGGAGGTCGGCATAGGCAAGGTTTGCGTAGAAACGGTAGGTGGCGTTCCTGGTCCTTGGAGACAGGTTGAAGATACCCTGGAACCAGAAGTCCAGGTTGGGGTCTCCGGAGACGATGCGTCCGTCAAAAGCCTGCTCCGTGTATTTTCCGGCAACCTTGATGTCCGAATAGTCGTAGTTGAGGGCGTTCAGGCGGGAGACATTCAGGGAGAGGGTGTCAAGGCTGATGCCTTCATCGGCAAGGGTGGCGTCTACGAGGCTTTCCATGGTGAGGGGACCAAGTTCCTCGATGCCCAGAAGCTCTCCAAGGTTAAGGTCCCTGGTGTTTATCTTGCCGCCTATCATGAGGGGACGTTTCTCGTCCACGGTGTTCCTGAGGGTGACATCGGCATCGATTCTGCCCATTCCGGACGTGGCCTTGCCGTTCACTGCCAGGCGGTTAAGGGGGCCCTTGAGCCTGCCGGAGAATTTCAGTTTCTGTCCCTTGGCAATGCTGGAAAGGTCCAGATTCGTTTCCGGGGCGACGCTGTGCACCAGTTTTTCAACGCCGTCCAGCGTGAACCCGAGCTCCTTCACCTCAAGGTTGAAAAGGCTCTTGCCGATGTCCTCCACGTCCATCACGCTGCCCTTGAGGCTGGCGGTGACGCCGCTTCCAAGCTCCCTGAAAACCACATTGTCCAGGGAAGCGTCGTTGACGTAGCCGCGGATTTTGCCTTCCAGGGCGGCCTTGAAGGTCATTTTGTCTATCCCGGGGCCGAAGTGTGAAGCCGTAGCCATCGAGAAGACGCTGCCTTTGTTGATGTCGGCCGATATGCGGATCTTGTCAGTGAAATCCCCGTAGTCGTCGATGGCGCCGTCAAGCTGCAGGCGGTCCAGGAAGAACTCGCTGTCCGTGTCCTTGAAATGGAAATCGTCGATGCGAACGCGCTGCTTGCCCACTTTCACCTTGCCGGATGCCTGTTCCAGAGTGAATCCGGTGTCTGTCTCGTGAAGGCGCAGGGTGTCTACAGTGCCGCTTATGTAACTGTCCTTAACGCGGATGTGACGGGCCCTGAAGCGGTCTATCACAACGTGAAGGTCGTTGAAATTGATTACACCCGGATAGCGCACCTGGCCTTCTGCAAGGCTTTCTGCCTCGGCCGGGGGATTGAGCATTGTGAAGCGGAAATTCTCTATGTCAAGGTTTCCTGCGCTCAGGACGTCTCCCCAGCCGTCTTCGTCATCCTCTTCAGGCTTAAGGCCAAGGACCCTCATGAAATTCATCCTGCTGCCGGTCTGTGACGTGGAATCCTCCTCGAACGCAAGTGTGAAGCTGGCATCCTTGATGCGGGCGTGCGAGATGTTGATTCCGCCCCCGCCGAGAAACTCCTTCAGGGAGAACTTCGTGCTCAGGAGGCCGATGGCGGCAACGGTGTCGGCACCCTCTACCTGCGGGGCTCTGTCCTTTACAATCACGTCCTTAAGGATGATGGCCTCGGGAATCCGGATGGCAAGGTCTGAGTAGGAGATATCGGCCTGGGTCCTCTTCTGGAACGCCTCCACGACCTTCCTGCCGATTGAAGCCTGCACCCGGGGAGACTGAATGGCAATGCCCCCTGCCAGTAGTAGCAGTAACGCCACAAGGAGCACGATGCCTACGACCTTGAGTATTTTCAGTGCAGTCTTCACAGACTACAAAGATAATGATTATTCTCGAATAATCATCCCTATATTGCGTGAGTCAAGGTTTCATTGGCTTTTTCATGGAAATGTGTTAACTTTGTAGGTTAAATCAGTTTTATGGCAGACATCATACTTGGAATAGAGTCCTCCTGTGACGACACTTCTGCTGCAGTAATCCGCGACGGCGTACTGCTGTCCAACGTGATTGCGTCCCAGCAGGTTCACAAGGACTTTGGCGGAGTGGTTCCGGAGCTGGCGTCAAGGGCACACGAACAGAACATCGTTCCCGTTGTGTCAGAGGCGCTTAAGCGTGCCGGAGTAGACAAGAAAGACCTTACGGCTATCGCTTTTACGCGCGGCCCCGGACTGCTGGGTTCCCTTTTGGTTGGAACGTCCTTTGCAAAGGCTCTCTCCCTCTCGCTTGACATTCCGATGGTAATGGTGAATCACCTCCAGGGCCATATTCTGGCCAATTTCATAAGGCAGCCGGACGTGCCTGTGAGGGAGCCGAAGTTCCCCTACTTGTGCCTGCTCGTTTCCGGCGGCAACTCACAGATAGTGAAGGTCAAGAGTCCTCTCGAGTATGAGATTCTCGGCCAGACCATTGACGATGCCGTAGGGGAAGCCTTTGACAAGTGCTCCAAACTGCTTGGACTGGGATATCCCGGCGGCCCTGTCATCGACCGCCTTGCAAAGCAGGGAGACCCCAACCGTTTTCAGTTCGCAAAACCAAATATACCCGGCCTGGATTACAGTTTTTCCGGAGTTAAGACATCACTTCTGTACTTCGTGAGAGATCAGGTGGCGCTTGATCCCGACTTCCTTGAAAAGAACAAGGAAGACCTCTGCGCCAGCTTCCAGAAAACCCTCATCGACATCCTCATGCAGAAGCTCATAAGGGCTGCCAAGGAAACACGCATCAGGGAGATTACCATCGGCGGCGGAGTGAGTGCCAACAGCGGCCTCAGGGAAAGGATACTGAGCGAAGGAGAAAAGCGCCACTGGAACACATACCTGCCGGAATTCAAATTCACCACAGACAACGCTGCCATGATAGCCGTTGCCGGCTGGTTCCAATACAAGGCTGGAGCCCGGACTCCGCTGGATGTTGCACCCGTTTCACGCATGGCAGACTTCCTATGAAAGAGTTCGAACTGGCCGTGAAAGTGGGCCGCGAAATACCTGAAGCAGAACTTAAGGCTGCGGCAGCCAAGACTCTTGGAATCAAGCAGGATAAGCTCGGCGCAATTGTTCCTGTGAAAAGGAGCATCGATGCCCGTGGAGACATCCTCTGGCGCTACCGTTTCCAGGTATATCGCCAGGGGGAGGAATACGTTCCTTACAAGCTCCAGCCATACCTTGACGTCCACGATGCAGAACCCGTCATAGTGATAGGCGCCGGCCCTGCCGGAATGTTCGCGGCACTGAAGCTTCTGCAGCGCGGACTCAAGCCGGTCATCCTGGAGCGTGGCAAGGATGTCGAACGCCGTAAGGTAGATATGGCCAAGCTTTCCACGGACGGTGTCCTGGACCCGGATTCCAACTATTGCTACGGCGAAGGCGGCGCAGGTGCATTCTCTGACGGAAAGCTCTTCACGCGCTCGTCAAAACGAGGAGACATCCGGGAGGTTCTCCACACTCTGGTAGCTTTCGGCGCCAAGGAGGAGATTCTTTTGGATGCGCATCCGCATATAGGTACGGACAAACTCCCGGAGATAGTCAAGAACATACGCCGCTGCATTGAAGAACACGGCGGAGAATACCACTTTGACAGCCGAGTGACGGACATCGTCCCCGGCTTTGAGGTGCACTGCCAGGATAAGGTTTATAAGGCCCGCAAGGTCATACTTGCAAGCGGCCACAGCGCACGTGACATCTACGAGATATTCCAGCGCCGCGGATGGACCCTGGAAGCCAAGGGTTTCGCCCTTGGTGTGCGCGTAGAGCATCCCCAGTGGCTCATTAACCAGATAAGGTACCACGGCAAGTACCAGCCTTTCATGCCCACTGCAGAGTACTCTTTCGTACAGCAGGTAGAGGAGCGCGGAGTGTTCTCCTTCTGCATGTGCCCGGGCGGCATCCTTGTGCCTTCATCGACAGAAGAAGGCACGGTGGTGCTAAACGGAATGTCCAATTCGGAGCGTAACTCAAAATGGGCGAATGCCGGTGTTGTAGTGCAGATTGAACCCGGAGACCAGCCTGAAGAATATACCGGTCCTCTTGCCCTCATGGACTTCCAGAGAGACATCGAAAGGGCCATGTACAAATATGTGAGCGAGCATGGCGGCCGCCATCCGTTCACGGCTCCGGCACAGAGGATGAAAGACTTCTGCCGGGGAATCGTCTCCAAGGACCTTCCCAAGACGTCATACCATCCCGGTGCCATGTCGGCCCCGCTTCATGAACTCCTCCCCGAACACGTTTCCATGCGCCTCAGAAGGGCTTTCCCTCAGGTAGACCGTCAGATGCACGGCTACTACACCAACGACGCCCTCCTTCTTGGAACCGAATCCAGGACCTCCTCCCCGGTGCGCCTTCCAAGAAACCCGGAAACGCTTGAGCATGTGGATGTTCCGGGACTGTACCCCTGCGGCGAAGGTGCCGGTTACTCCGGCGGAATCGTGTCATCGGCCCTGGACGGAATCCTTTGCGCCGATGCTGCCAGCTGACGCGGACGTCAAAACGATTATTTATGTATAAAAACGAACAATATGGAAGATTTTACAAGCAGATTTGTAGAGGGATTCATGGGCGAAGTCATCGCCAGGAATCCCGGAGAAAGTGAATTTCACCAGGCTGTCAAGGCGGTCGTAGAGAGCGTTGCTCCTTACATCGTCGAGAATCCCCACATCATGGATGCCAAAGTCCTGGAAAGGCTTGTGGAACCGGAACGCATCATCATTTTCCGTGTTCCCTGGACCGATGACAGGGGAGAGATCCACATCAACAGAGGCTTCAGGGTGCAGAACTCATCGGCTATCGGCCCATATAAGGGAGGTATTCGTTTCCATCCCAGCGTGAACCTCTCCATAATGAAGTTCCTCGCCTTTAAGCAGACATTCAAAAACGCCCTCACAACCCTGCCTATGGGCGGTGCGAAGGGCGGATCGGACTTCAACCCCAGAGGCAAGTCGGACGCAGAGGTAATGCGTTTCTGCCAGAGTTTCATGACAGAACTCTATCGTCACATCGGTGCCGACACAGACGTCCCCGCCGGTGACATCGGCGTAGGCGGCCGCGAGATAGGCTTCCTATTCGGCCAGTACAAGCGCCTGAAGGACCAGTTCACCGGCACTCTCACCGGAAAAGGCCTGGGCTGGGGCGGCTCGCTCCTGAGGCCCGAAGCCACCGGTTACGGCCTGTGCTACTTCGCCCTCAAGATGCTGGAAGGCAGGGGAGAGACGTTCCAGGGCAAGAAAGTGAACATCTCCGGCGCCGGAAACGTAGCCCAGTATGCAGCCCAGAAGGCCATGCGCCTTGGAGCGAAGGTCCAGACACTTTCCGACTCCGACGGCTTCGTCTTCGATCCCGACGGCCTCACCGAGGAGAAGATGCAGTACGTCTTCCGTCTCAAGAACATCCGCCGCGGCCGAATCAAGGAATACGTGCAGGAGTATCCGTCGGCACAGTATTTCCCCGGCGAGCGTCCCTGGAAAATCCCCTGCGACATAGCCCTCCCTTGCGCCACGCAGAATGAGATTGAGCCTGCCGATGCAGAGAACATCGTCAAGGGCGGCGCCATCCTCCTTGCCGAAGGTGCCAACATGCCCACAACCCCCGAGGCCGTTAAAATCATCCTCGCCGGCGGTCTTCTCTACGCCCCCGGCAAGGCCTCCAATGCCGGCGGCGTGGCGGTATCCGGCCTTGAGATGAGCCAGAATTCCATGCGCACCTCATGGACTGCCGATGAGGTAGACCACATGCTCCAGCGCATCATGTCCGACATCCACGCCTCCTGCGTGAAGTACGGAACCCTCCCTGACGGCTCCGTCGACTATGTCCGCGGCGCCAATACTGCCGGTTTCATCAAAGTGGCCGATGCCATGCTTGACCAGGGCTTAGTATAAAGCAGTTATGACCGATTCCCTGATGGCGCGGCGTATCCGCCGCATTCTTCTGGTATGCAACCAGTATGACAATTTCTCCCTTGAAGAGGACGGAAGCCTTGACATGCGCATTTCACGCGAGTATTCAGAGCTTAACCTCTCCAATCCGCCCCGCTTTGAAAGGGTGCCTTCAACCAGGGAGGCGCTTGAAAAGGCTGCGGCAGGGGAGCAGTTCGACCTTGTAATAACCATGTACAACGTTGGAGACGACGTCTTTGCCTTCGCCTCCCGCATGAAAGAGTACCAGAATGACGTGCCGATAGTTCTCCTTACCGCATACTCCAAGGAGATATACCGCCGCATGGAGGACATGGACCGTTCCTCGGTAGACTACACCTTCTGCTGGAACGGCTCCACAGACCTCATCCTTGCCATCATCAAACTTCTGGAAGACAGCGCGAACGCCCCTTCCGATATCCTCGGAGGCGGTGTCCAGTGCATTCTTCTCGTAGAGGATTCGGTGAGGTACTATTCCACATATCTGCCACTTCTGTACAAGCTTGTCCTCCAACAGAACATCGATTCCATACGCGACGCCCTGAATGAAGAGCAGCAGATTTTCCGAAAGCGCGCCCGCCCGAAGATTCTCATGGCAACGAACTATGACGATGCCGTTTCCCTGTACAACACTTACAAGGAAAATCTTCTGGGCGTGATTTCGGACATCGGCTTCGTCCTTCACCGAAACGACAAGCCTTCGTCCGAGAAGCTTGACGCCGGCGTCGACCTATGCAAGCTCATCCGGGCCGAAATCCCCAAGATGCCCATCCTCATGCAGTCCTCCCAGGAGAGCATGAAAACAGTTGCCGACAGCCTCCGCGCCGGATTTCTCATGAAGCGCTCCAAGACGCTCACGCATGAACTGTCGGAGTACATCGGCAGGGAGTTCGGTTTCGGAGACTTCGTGGCGGTGGATGCAAAGGGCAGGGAAGTAGCGCGCGCCCGGGACCTTCAAGGGGCCGAAAAGGCCATCTCGGAGCTCCCGGAGAAGATTCTTTCCAGCATGCGGGAAAAGAACTATGTCTCCCGCTGGCTGCTTGCAAGGGGTATTTTCTCTGTTGGAAACTCCCTCAAGAACACCGTCTTCCCTGATACCGAAACCTTCCGGGAACAGGCTGTGAGGGATATCCATGAATACCGCATCTCCCAGGGCCTTGGCGTGGTTGCACGCTTTGATCCTGCGGCATATAACGACACCGTCTGGTTTGCCCGCTACGGGGAAGGCTCCATCGGCGGAAAGGCCCGCGGCATTGCTTTCCTGAACCATATCTTATATAAGCACAACCTGTACAGGCGGTGGGAAGGCGTGCGCATGATGGTGCCAAGGACGCTGGTCATCGCAACCGAATACTTTGACCGCTTCATCCTTGAAAACGGCCTCCAGTACGTCATCAATTCAGACGCCTCCGATGCCGAAATCCTCTCTGAATTCGTCTCCTCCAACCTCCCGGGAGACCTTGCCGACGCCCTTCGCTCCTTCATCCGTGTGGTGCAGGCTCCGCTTGCCGTAAGATCTTCCTCCAAGCTGGAAGATTCGTATTATCAGCCGTTTGCTGGAGTATATTCCACATACATGATTCCTTCGGTGGAGAATGAGGACCAGATGCTCCGTCTCCTTGCCAAGGCAATCAAGAGCGTTTATGCATCTGTCTATTTCGCATCGTCCAAAGGCTATATCACGGCAACGGCAAACGTGATTTCCGAAGAGAAGATGGCAATCATCATCCAGGAAATCTGCGGCTCCGAGGAGGACGGCCATTTCTTCCCGACGGTATCAGGAGTCGCCCGTTCAGTGAATTTCTACCCCGTGGGCTACGAAAAGGCAGAAGACGGCATCGCCAAGATAGCCTATGGCCTTGGAAAGGCCGTGGTTGACGGCGAGCAGGTCCTCCGTTTCTGTCCGGCATATCCAAAGCATGTAATCCAGACGTCCACGCCGGACCTTGCCCTCCGTGAGACCCAGCAGGTGATGTATGCGCTTGACCTGAAGCCGGAAAAGTTCAAGACCAGCGTAGACGACGCCGTGAACCTTGCCCGTATCCCTGTAGGGGACTGCGGCCGCTTCGAGTCCCTGAAGAGAGTCTCCTCCACCTTCGACTGGCAGAACAACCGTCTTGTCGATTCTCCCTTTGCAGAAGGCCCCAAGGTCATCACCTTCTCCCATATCCTCCGCTACGGAACCTTCCCCCTTGCCGATATCGTCAAGGAACTCATGGACATCTGCTCGGCCGAAATGAACACCAGCGTGGAGATAGAGTTTGCGGCAGACCTCCCCACAGGCCTTTTCACGGCCCTTCAGGTGCGTCCCATCTCATCCGACAGCCTCAAGGCCGACGTTGACTGGCGCACCATCGACACGTCTTCTCCCGTGGTGCTTTCTTCCAGCGCCCTTGGAACGGGCTGGATCGGCGATATCCATGACGTGGTATATCTCAAGGCCGATGCGTTTGACAAGATGAAGACAGAGGAAATGGCCGCCGAACTTCGTGAAATAAACGCACAGATGCGTGCCGAAGGACGCCAGTATGCCCTCCTCGGCTTTGGCAGGTGGGGCTCCAGCATCCCCACCCTGGGCGTACCGGTAGCCTGGAGCGACATCTCCGAAGCCCGCGTCATAGTGGAATGCGCCCTGCCGGATTTCCGCGTAGACCCCAGCCAGGGCACGCACTTCTTCCAGAACCTCACTTCCTTCAACGCAGGTTACGTGAATGCAGACCCTTACTCCCGTCCCGGCGACGTGGTGGATTTCTCGGCTCTCGATGCCCTGGAGGCCATCAAGGAAACAAAATGGCTCCGCCACATACGTGTGACAGAGCCACTCACCGTTTGCGTTGACGGCCGCAGCGGCCGTGCGCTCGTGAAGCTTTAATCCTTCATCCAGCGGTCCAGCCAGCCGAAGTAGCTGCGGTGCCAGTAAAGGGCATTCTGCGGCTGGAGGATCCAGTGGTTCTCTTCGGGGAAGACTATGAGCTTGGAAGGAACGCCCATCATCTGGGCAGCGTTGAATGCGGCCATGCCCTCGTCGTAAGGGACGCGGAAGTCGGAGCCGCCGTGGATGCACAGGATAGGGGTGTGCCAGTTCTTGACAAGCTTGTGGGGGGAGTTCTCGTAATGGCGAACGGCCTTGGGCCTGCTGCTCCAGGGCGAACCTGCCTGCTGGAGGCCTCCGAAGGTGATTCCGTCACCCTTTGCGCCAATCTCTCCGGGAGTGTATGCAAACTCCTCAAGGCCGCCGTTGTCCCAGTTGGGGAACCACATCTCCTCAGTTTCCATGTACATGTGCTCCTCGTTGAAGATGCCGGCATGTGCGACGAAGCAGTCATAGACATCCTTATGGATACCTGCAAGATAGTAGACGCTGTAGCCGCCGTATGATGCGCCGCATGCCGCAACGCCGCTCACGTAAGGCTCTGCCTTGATGTTCTTTGCAGCGGTAAGGTAGTCCTGCATGTTCAGGCCGATGTAGTCGCCGGAAATCTCCTCGCACCAGGGCTGGCCGAAGGCCGTTGTGCCGCGGCGGTTGGGAAGCACCACCACATAGTCCTGATGGCACATGAGCATGTAGTTCCAGCGGTAGCTCCAGCCCTGCGAAAGTGTGCCCTGAGGGCCTCCGAGGCAGATTTCGATTGCGGGATAGGTCTTGGATGCATCGAAGCGCGGAGGATACAGGACCCAGGTGAGCATCTTCTGTCCGTCTACCGTGGTGAGCCAGCGTGCCTCAGTCTCGTGCTTTTCAAGGCGGGAGAGGATGTGCTCGTTCTCGAATGAGAGTTCGGTGAAGGAGTTGTCGTTCACAGCCACTATTTCGGTGGGGAAGTCCATGGACATATAGGTTGTGAGCATGGTTCCGTCCTGAAGGATGCCGAAGGGTGTTCCGAAGTCGTACCAGAGGTTTTCGCCGGTCAGGCGTATGATGTCGGCCTTTCCTTCAACGACGGCGCTGTAGATGGACTGGATGCCTTCAGTGAGGGCGTTGAAGTAGAGGGAATTGCTGTCATCGGCCCAGACGGGGGAGTCGGCGTTGTACTTGAAGTTTTCAGTGAGGTCGCGTATTGCAGTTACCTCAGGGTTGGCGCTTTGGCCGTCTTCTGAATCGGAGTAGATGACATCGGCGACCATGAGGCGGACCTTGTCGGCCTCGTAGCCGTCGCGGGGCATGGAGAGCCAGGCGAGTCGCTTTCCGTCCGGGCTCCAGACGGGGTTGGTGTCATAGCCGCCGTTGAAGGTGACCTGTGATGTCTCGCCGGTTAGGGGGCAGTAGATGTAGATGCAGGTGTTGGTGGAGAATGCATATTCCTTGCCCGTGAGCTTCTTGCAGGAGTAGGCGATGTACCTGCCGTCAGGGCTCCATGAGAGCTGTTCGATACCGCCGAAGGGGCCGTTTGGCAGCTGGAAGAGTTCGCCGTCGAGGATGTCCATGCCTTCCTTGATGATGCCGTTTCCGGTGGTGGCGATGAAGGTATGGTTGATGTCGGTCACCCAGTGGTCCCAGTGGCGGTACATTAGGTCTTCTGTGGCGTAGGCCTGGGCCTTGTCAAGGAGAGGGTCTGTGTCGGAAGGAACTTCCACTGCGCTGTGGACGGTGGATACGTACATGATCTGGGCCTCGTCGGGGGAGAGGGCGAATTCATCGACACCCTTCTCAATGTCTGTTATCTGAGTCCTCTTTCCCAGTTTTCCGTCCTTGTAGGCCGCTTTCCAGACCTGGCCGCCCTGGAGGAACCAGATGGCGTCTCCGTCCTTGCTCCAGCGGGCATTGGAAATGCTCTTTCCGTCCTTCGTGAGGGCCGATGCCTTCCCGCCTCCGGAAGGGAGTATGTAGAGGTTGCGGACGCTGCGGTTATCGGCAATGCTGGTGTAGCTTACGCCGTAGAGGATGGTTTTCCCGTCCGGGGAGAGCTGCGGGTCGGAGAGGCGTCCCAGCGAGAGGAGCACCTCCGGAGTCATTCGGCCGTCCACAATCTCGGGATCATTTGGGCCGATGTAGCCTTTCTGAGGTTTCATTTCACTGTCTTTGCAAGATGCAATGGCAAGCGCGGCCACTGCGATGAATAATGATTTCTTAAACATATGATTGAAGTGCTGTTTCCAGTTGATGCTTTACTTCTTCCCTGAGTTCCTGAGGCTGGAGTACCTCCAGAGCTCCGGCCCTCTTGCAGAGCTCCATTACAAAGTTGCGGTTGGGAATCACCGTGAGGACGAAAATGGTATGTTCCGGGGTTTCCTCCTCTATGAGCTGGCTGCTGTGAAGGGGCAGGTCCCTGAGGTATGAGGCTTCGCGTTTTGTTGCCCTCAGGCGCACCAGGACAGGCTTTTCGCCTTCCGGGAGGTAAATGCCGTAGCTGTTTTCGAAGAGCCTGTCCACGTTGAATCCTTCCGGCATCCGGAACGTGTCATCCGTGATGGTGATGGAGGTTATGCGGTCCATGGCGTATGTCCTCATGGCCTTTGCGTCCATGCTGTATGCAACGATGTACCACCTCTTCTCGAACTCCTTCACTGCGTAGGGGCATATGTGACGGGTTTCGGTCTCGTCGCTCATGTATTTGCGGTAACCTATCGTGAGCTGCCGGCCCTCCAGCATTGCCTGCATGACGCTGGTGAGGTACTTCTGGCCGGAGGGTATGTCCTCTACCGACACGCGGCCGCTGAGCCTTTGCTTCCCAAGCGTGAGAAGGCTGTTCACCGTGAAGGTGTTCACCAGATATTCCACGGCCTCGCGCTTGTCTACGGCACTTTCCGCCGCGTCGATATAGTAGCGGTTTGTGCTCCTGTCGCAGGTTATCACCACCCCGAACACTTCTTCCACCGCCGCCCTGTGGTTCCCGAATGTGCGCCTTGGGTATTTTTCTCCGTAGCGTGACATCCACCTTGACGAAATCTCCTCAAGGCTGAGCCCCCTGCCGCCGGCTTCCACAAAAGTCTGCAGCAGAAACACGTATTTGTCCACCAGTTCCGGTACCATACTCCAAATATACACATTTTTTCTTTCCCTCCCTGCCCCCATCCTTGAAAATGGCCGTTTTTAAGGATGGAGGTGGATGGAGTGGTGAAAATTTGGATGAATCTGAAAAAAAATATATCTTTGAATGGATGGATATGGAAACCGGCATACAGTATCTTCCGGGGGTTGGGCCAAGGCGGGCCCAGCTGCTGGAGAGCGAGCTTGGGGTGCGCACCGTGGGAGACCTGCTGCACACCTATCCATTCCGTTACATAGACCGCAGTTCGATTACACCCATTGCAGAAGTTTACCCGGACCTCGCCCAAGTGCAGGTGCGTGCAACCGTGATGAAGGTGCGCCTTTTTGCCAAAAACGGCGCGGAACTGCCTCCGGACAAGCTCAAATACAACATGGTCTCCCGCATGAGCGTCATTGCGGCAGACAATACGGGAGAGATAGAGCTGGTGTTCTTCAAGGGCGTCAAGTGGATGCACGAACGCCTCAAACCGGGTTCCACATTCATTTTCTTCGGAAAGCCGGCGGTGTTCAACAACCGCCTCAACATGGTTCACCCGGAGGTTGACGCTCCTGACAATTTCACAACGGGAGTGCTCACCGGTGTATACACTTCAACGGAGAAACTAAAGAACGGCGGCGTTACCGGCAAGGCAATGCTCAAGATGATCGGGAGCGCCCTGGAAGGCGTTCTGCCAACACTCAAAGAGACCCTCCCTGACTACATCCTCAGGGAAAAAGGACTGGTTCCGCTTAGCTATGCCCTCCGGCAAATCCACTTCCCGCAGGACCAGGATGCCCTTTCCAAGGCAAGTTACCGCCTCAAGTTCGAGGAGCTTTTCCTCCTGCAACTGTCACTCCTCAAGCAGAAATACATACGCAGCCGCAGTGCATTCGGTCTCAAGATGCCACGTGTAGGAGAGCCGTTCAATATCTGCTACAAGTCGCTCCCGTATGACCTTACAGGCGCCCAGAAGCGTGTCATCAAGGAAATCCGCGAGGACATGATGAGTGGCCATCAGATGAACCGCCTACTGCAGGGAGACGTGGGCAGCGGCAAGACTATGGTCGCTGTCCTCAGTGCCCTTATCGCTGTAGGGAACGGCTACCAGGCCTGCATCATGGCTCCTACGGAAGTGCTTGCCCAGCAGCATTATGCAAACGTGTCACGCTATCTGGCTCCAACCGGTGTACGGGTAGAGCTCCTTACCGGAAGCACAGGCACCAAGGCCAGGCGGGAAATCCATGCCGGGCTGCAGGACGGCTCGGTTGGAGTACTCATCGGCACGCATGCGCTCATTGAAGATACGGTGCAGTTCCATGCGCTGGGTCTTGCCGTGATTGACGAGCAGCACCGCTTCGGCGTAGAGCAGAGGGCCAGGCTCTGGTCCAAGGGCTTTGCGGGGGTGCATCCGCATGTTCTTGTCATGACCGCAACGCCCATTCCCAGAACGCTTGCCATGACCCTCTACGGAGACCTTGACGTATCCGTCATCGACGAGATGCCTCCCGGCAGAAAGCCCGTCCAGACTATCTGCGTGGGCGAAAACAAGCGCCACGCCATGCATAACTTCATCCGTGACGAAATCGCCAAAGGCCGCCAGGCGTTCATCGTATATCCGCTCATCTTTGAAAGCGAAAAACTGGACTACAAGAACCTGGAGCTGGGTTATGAAGAAATCGTGAAGGCATTCCCGCTGCCGCAGTACAAGGTGGCTATAGTCCACGGCCGTCAGACGCCACAGGAAAAGGCATTCAACATGGACGCCTTCGCTGCCGGTCGCGCAAATATCCTCGTTTCCACCACCGTCATAGAAGTAGGTGTCGACGTTCCCAACGCCTCGGTGATGGTCATCGAAAGTGCCGAACGCTTCGGCCTCAGCCAGCTTCACCAGCTCCGTGGCCGCGTTGGCCGTGGTGCCGAACGTTCTTACTGCATCCTCATGAAAGGGCAGAAGGTTTCCAAGGAATCGAAAAAGCGCCTGGACCTTCTCTGCGCCACGGAAAACGGTTTCGAGCTTGCCGAGGAAGACATGAAAATGCGCGGCCCCGGAGACCTCGAAGGCACCCAGCAGAGCGGCCTTCCCATTACCCTCTCCATCGCCTCCCTCGCCAAGGACGGTCTCATCCTTGCCGATGCCCGCGCCTACGCCCAGCTCATCCTTGACAAAGACCCCGGCCTCGCCCTGCCGATAAACGCCCCCCTCGCCGCCGAACTCCGCCGCGACAAATACACCGTCCACGACTACTCCCAGATTTCCTAACCCCATCCTCAAAAACAGCCAATTTCAGGGACGGGGGCAGGGAGGGAAAGAAAAAATGAGTATCTTTGCATGATATGAAAATGGTGGTGCATAATGACGAGTTCTTTGCGCAGGTGCTGGAGCGCCTGGAGGACGGGCACACTACGACCATCCCGGTGAAGGGCTTCAGCATGCTGCCGTTCATAAGGGGAGGGAAGGACCTGGTGGTGCTGGAAAACGCTGCCGGAGATATAAAGAATGACGATATCGTCCTGTTCAAGATTCACGGAAAATACATCATGCACCGCGTCCTCAGGACAGACGGCAAGCGCTTTGACATTCAGGGAGACGGCGTCTGGCTGGGCCATGAATATCCCACGCGGGAGCAGATACTTGCAAAGGCCACCAAGATTCTCCGTGCCGGAAAGAAGGAAGTGGATCCGTACTCTAAAGGGCAGCTGAGGCTCGTCCACGCATGGCAGCGCCTTGGAAAGCTCAGAAGATACATCCTTTTCATCTACAGGCATCTTCCCTGGAACAGGGACTGGGTAAAAGAAAACTACAACACGATATGAAAATCAAAGAAGGATTCAAACTGAGGACCATCTGCGGCGAGAATGTAGTCACCGCAGAAGGAACTGCAAACGTAAACTACTCATCTCTCATCAGCCTTAACGAGACTGCCGCATTCCTTTTCGGCAAGCTCCAGGGCACTGAATTCACGGAGGAAACTGCAGTGAACTTCCTCCTTGACGAGTATGAGGTAGACAGGGAAACCGCTGCAAAGGACGTGAAGGCGCTCCTTGCAAAATGGGTCGAAATAGGCCTTGCAGAGTAGTGAGATCCATCCTCAAATACTTCCGGTGGCTGTACGTGCACTCCAAAGGCGCACGCTGGGCCGTTGTCGCGAACATCCTCCTGGGCACGGTGACGGTGGGCCTCAACATGGCCTTCATCCTCATCTGCAAGCGCCTTGTAGATGTGGCAACAGGCGTCATCCCGGGCCACTTCTGGGTAACGGCTGGCTGGGCCATTGCCGTTACGGTGGTGCGGCTGGCGGTATCGGCAGTGAATACGAGGATAGAAAACCTTACTAACTCCAAGCTGAACTTCTCCATCAGGGCAGACCTTTACTCCTATGTGATACAGTCTGAATGGCTGGGGAAGGAAAAACGCCACACAGGAGACGTCATCAACCGTCTTGAGCAGGATGTCACAAAGGTAACGGACGTTATCTGCACGGATGTCCCGCAGATATTTACTACACTGGTCCAGATGGTTGCAGCTGTGGGAATTCTCTGCACCATGGACTGGCGCCTTGCGGTGCTCCTGGTGCTCATAACCCCGCTGTTTCTCCTTTTCTCACGGCTTTTCTTCCGCAAGATGCGCCGCATGACCATGGGCATACGCGAAAGCGAGAGCAAGGTCCAGAGCCATCTGCAGGAGAGCCTCAGGCACAGGCAGATGATACGCTCCATGGAAGGGGAGGACCGCATGATGGAGCGCCTTGACAATCTCCAGAACATCGAATACGGCCAGGTCAAGGAACGCACCAACTTCAACGTCTTTGCAAGGACTATGGTGTCGGCCTCCTTTGCCAGCGGCTATCTCGCCGCTTTCATCTGGGGCGCATACGGCATTGCAAAGCGTGGAACCACCTTCGGCGTCATGACCAGCTTCCTGCAGCTTGTGGGCCAGATCCAGCGGCCGGTGGTGAACCTCATGCATCAGATTCCCAACTTCATCTATGCCACGGCCTCCATCGACAGGCTCATCGAACTGGAAGACACGCCCCTTGAAGAGGTGAAGGAGCCCGTGAAGCTGAAAGGCCCGGTGGGAATCAAGGTCGATAATGTCACCTTCCGCTACCCCGACGGCGAAAAACCCGTCCTGAGCGGCTTCAGCTTTGATTTCCAGCCAGGAAGCAGGACTGCAATCATAGGCGAGACCGGTGCCGGAAAGTCCACCCTCATCCGCCTCATGATGTCGCTTCTGAAGCCGGAGAAAGGCAGCATTGTCCTATATAATAAGGAAGGGGAGACGCCCGCATCCCAGGCAACGCGCTGCAACCTGGTATACGTCCCGCAGGGAAATTCGCTCCTCAGCGGCACCATCCGCGAAAACCTCCTCATGGGAGATCCCGATGCCTCCGAGGCCGATATGTGGCATGCCCTCCGCACCGCCGCTGCCGATTTCGTAACGGACCTGGATACCCTCTGCGGTGAAGGCGGCGCCGGCCTTTCAGAAGGCCAGGCCCAGAGAATCGCCATCGCCCGCGGCCTCCTCAGAAAGGGAGACATCCTCCTTCTGGACGAATTCTCATCGTCCCTCGACCCAGAAACTGAAGAGCGCCTCATGAACGGGCTCGAAAAAAACGCGGCGGGCAAGACTCTCATCTTCATTACCCACCGCGAGAAAATCTCAGAATACTGCCAGTATCACTACCGGGTTTCAAAGTACTGAAGCCTGCGGCGGAAAATGTCTATGGCAGTGTAGATTGCCTGCATCATTGAACGGGGATCCGCTTCGTCGCGGCCGGCGATTTCGTAGCCGGTGCCGTGGTCCGGAGACGTGCGCACGATAGGGAGACCTGCGGTGAAATTGACACCATCGGCAAAGGAAATGCTCTTGAAAGGGGCAAGGCCCTGGTCATGATACATGGCAAGGGTGGCGTCGAAGCGGCTGTAATGCCCAAGGCCGAAGTAGCCGTCAGGCGAATACGGGCCGAATGCCTGGATTCCCTCCTTCTGTGCCTCCTGCACGGCCGGAAGGATGATGTTCTTCTCCTCGTCGCCGATGAGGCCGCCGTCCCCGCAGTGGGGGTTCAGGCCCAGGACTGCAATCCTTGGCTCCACCACCGCGAAGTCTGTCTGCAGGGTCTTCTTTAGGATGCGGAGCTTGGAGAGAATGGCTTCCTTTGTAATCCTCTTTGGAACGTCCCTCAGCGGAATGTGGCCGGTGACGACGCCAACGCGGAGCTGGTCGCTTACCATGAGCATCTCAACCTCGTCGGCACCGAATTCCTTCTGGAGATACTCCGTGTGCCCGGTGTAGCCAAAGCCGGCAAGGGACATGCCCCTCTTGTTGATGGGGCCTGTTACCAGGACGTCGATGAGGCCGTCCTTCGCATCCTTGACGGCGCATTCCAGCGAGGTAATTGCCGATTTTGCAGATTCCGCCGATGACTGTCCCGGCTCTGCAAAGACGCTGTCCGGGAGGCAGTTCACGAGGTTGATGCACCTCTGGCGCACGTCCTTTGCGCTCTGGATTACATTGACGTCCAGCTTGTCGATGTTGTGGACGGTCTTGCGGTAAAAGCCGAAAAGCTTGGAAGAACCATATATCACGGGAGTGAAGCTGTCCAGGATGCGTTCATCCGACAGGGACTTGATAATAACCTCGTAACCTATTCCGTTGCTGTCACCCTGGGTGATGCCCACGAGAAGTTTTGGAAGACTCATAACAGTGTCATTTCTTGTGTATATCCGGTATCCTCCGGCAGGTCCGGTTTGTGATAAGCTGCTACGGCAAGGGCGTCGCAGCGCTCATTCTCGGGGTGACCGGCATGCCCCTTTATCCAGTGAAAAGCCACTCTGTGGCGGGCCCTTGCGGCATCGAAACGAAGCCACAGGTCTACGTTCTTCTTGCCCTTGAAGCCCTTTTTCTTCCAGGTCTCCAGCCAGCCCTCGTTGAGGGCCTTCACGACGTAGGAGGAGTCACTCACCACGTGCACCTCTGCATTGTCCCATTTTATGCTCTCAAGACCGATTATCACGGCAAGGAGCTCCATCCTGTTGTTAGTGGTGAGGGCGAACCCGCCCGAAATCTCTTTCTCGTAACTTCCGCACCTGAGCACTATCCCATAGCCTCCCGGGCCCGGATTCCCGCTTGCGGCTCCGTCTGTATATAGGTATATGGGCGGCTTGTTCTCTGTCATAGATTACAAAGATAGAAAATATTTTGCTTTCGAAGGGGAAAAAGTGTACTTTTGTATGATATGACTGAAATAATCAAAGCCCAGATAAAAGAGTCCGTTTCCGTCAAGGAATCGCTCCTTGCCGATGAAAAAGCAATAGGTGCAGTCCAGGCTACAGTAAATGTTATTGTGGAATGCCTTCGCTCAGGCCACAAGGTGATGTGGGCGGGGAATGGGGGGAGTGCGGCGGATGCGCAGCACATGGCGGCGGAACTGGTGAACAAGTTCCGCCTGGAGAGGCCCGGCATGGCGTCAATCGCCCTTACCACAGATACTTCCATACTAACTTCCATCGGCAATGACTATGGATACAGCCGTGTCTTTGCACGGCAGGTAGAGGCGCTGGGAATGCCCGGTGACGTGTTCATCGGCATATCCACTTCCGGGAATTCGGAGAATCTTGTCGAGGCGCTGGATGCCTGCCGGAAGAGGGGCGTGAAGACGGTTGCACTCGTTGGCGGGAAGGCCTGCAGGATGGATGATTACGACCTTGTAATCCGCGTTCCGTCAACGGATACGCCCCGCATTCAGGAGTGCCAGACGCTCATCGGCCACATTATATGTGACCTTGTGGAGAAAAGCATGTACGGGAATTGTGATTATTAAAAATTTTTCGTAAATTTGCGCCGCAAAAAAGAAAGTTACGATTTAAACTATAAAACAACAAATTATGATTAAACTTGGTATTAACGGTTTTGGCCGCATCGGCCGTATGGTTTTCCGCGCCGCCGTTGAAAATTTCGCAAAGGACATCTGTGTTGTAGGTATCAACGACCTCCTCGATCCTGACTATCTCGCTTACATGCTCAAGTACGACTCCGTACACGGCATCTTCAACCATGACATCAAGGTTGAGGGCAACTACCTCATCGTTGACGGCAACAAGATCCAGGTCTTCTGCGAGAAGGATCCTGCAAACATCACCTGGGGTGCACTCGGTGTAGACGTCGTTGTTGAATCCACCGGTTTCTTCCTCACCGCAGAACTTGCAGAGGCTCACATCAAGGCTGGTGCCAAGAAGGTCATCATGAGCGCTCCTTCAAAGGACAGCACTCCTATGTTCGTCTATGGTGTAAACCACAAGACCTACGCCGGACAGACCATCATCTCCAACGCATCCTGCACCACCAACTGCCTTGCTCCTGTTACCAAGGTTCTCAATGACAACTTCGGCGTTGTCCGTGGCCTCATGACCACCGTTCACGCTGCAACCGCTACCCAGAAGACCGTTGACGGTCCTTCCAAGAAGGATTGGCGCGGCGGCCGTGGCATCCTGGAGAACATCATTCCTTCCTCCACCGGTGCTGCAAAGGCTGTAGGTAAGGTTCTCCCTGAACTCAACGGCAAGCTCACAGGTATGTCCCTGCGTGTTCCCACCAGCGACGTTTCCTTCGTTGACCTCACCGTCGAACTCGCAAAGGAAGCTTCCTACGAGGAGATCTGCGCTGCCATGAAGGCCGCATCCGAAGGCGAACTCAAGGGTGTTCTCGGTTACACCAACGAGGCCGTTGTCTCCACAGACTTCCGTGGCTGCCCTCTTACCTCCATCTTCGATGAGAAGGCCGGTATCCAGCTGGACAAGACCTTCGTAAAGGTTTGCGCCTGGTACGACAACGAATGGGGTTACAGCAACAAGGTTCTTGAGATGGCCAAGGTCATCACCAAGTAATCTTATTCTTACTTCAAGGCCGGGCTCTGAAGAGTCCGGCTTTTTTTGTATCTTTGCAGTATATGAGAATATTAATTGCAAACGACGACGGATACAAGGCCGGGGGCCTGCGTGCCCTGGTAGATGTCATGTCCACGTTCGGGGACGTGACCGTAGTTGCGCCCAAGTACCATCAGAGCGCCATGTCAATGGCAGTCTCGCTTGGCCGCAAGAAACTGGTATACAAGGCCCTTCCTGAAATGGGGCCCGGCAGCTGGCATTACCTTGACGCCACGCCGGCTTCATGCGTGAAATTCGGCCTTGAATACTTCTACGAGCACCGTAATCCTGACCTGGTTATCACAGGTATAAATCACGGCTCAAACGCTTCTACGGCAGCTAATTACTCCGCAACTATGGGTGCTGCGGAAGAAGGTGCCCTGAACGGTGTCAAGTCCATAGGCGTGTCGCTTTGCAATTTCAGCGAGAATGCAGACTTTACCGTAGTCAGGAAGTATCTTCCGCGCATCGTCCGTTTCCTTCTTGACAACTGGCCGGAAGGCAAGTACGGACTGTTTTACAACGTCAATTTCCCTGACGTCCCTGCGCCCAAGGGCATCCGCATCACCCGCCAGGGCCGCGGCCACTGGGAGAAGGAATTCCAGGAATGGGACCAGGCCGTCCTTGACGCATACAAGTCTTCCGGCTTCGGACTTGGCTCATCCGACGTCCAGGTTGAACCAGGAGAAAAGGCCTACATGATGGTAGGAGACTTTATCGACGACGAATCCGGCAACCTCGATGCAGACCATGTAGGCAACCTCGAAGGCTGGATCACCATCACCCCCTGCAACCTCGACTGTACAGACCACGAAGATTATAACAGACTGAGAGGATGCGTTATTACATTATAGCAGGCGAAGCGTCGGGAGACCTTCATGGGAGCAATCTCATGAGGGGACTGTATGCAGAGGATCCGGAGGCCGATGTGCGCTTCTGGGGCGGGCCTCTCATGGACGGCGTGTACAAAGAGCATCAAACGGGCCGAGGCCTTGTGAGAGACTACAGGGATACTGCCGTAATGGGATATCTGGAAGTGCTTCTGAAGGGCTTTACCATCATGAAAAATGTTGAAGCCTGCAAGAAGGATATCTCTGAGTGGAAACCGGACGTTGTCATTCTCATAGACTATCCCGGATTCAATTTCAAGATAGCCGAGTTTGCCCATAATGCGGGGTTCAAGGTTTTCTACTACATTGCGCCAAAGGTTTGGGCATCCCGCGAGGGCAGGATCAAGAAGTTGAAGGCTTATGTAGATAAGCTCTTTATAGTCTTTCCCTTCGAGAAGGAGTACTTCGACAGGAAGGAAGTCCCGTATGTTTATGCAGGAAATCCGCTTGTGGATGCTGTGGACGGCTCATCGGCACTGAGTGAAACGCGGGCGGAATTCCTCTCCAGGACCGGTCTTCCGGACGTGGAGTGGGTGGCACTTCTTGCCGGCTCCAGGAACATGGAGATAGGCTCCATGATGCCAACCTTCATGCAGTTTGCCGATAAACTTCACGCAGAGCGTCCTTCGATGCACTTTGTCGTAGCCGCGGCTCCTTTCAGAAAGCCGGAGGATTACGCCAAATACCTGGGAGACAGGAACTTCGTTCACGTTGTATACGGAGAGACCTACGGAGCCCTCAGGCACGCACGCGCAGCGGTCATCAACTCCGGAACGGCATCCCTGGAGGCGGCGCTCATCGGAACTCCACAAGTTGTCACTTACAAGGTTGCCGCGGCAAGCGCCTTCATCATGAGACGCATCATCAAGGTGAAGTACGTCTCCCTTGCAAACCTCATAATAAACCGTCTTGCATTCAAGGAATTCCTGCAGGAGAACTTCACCGTTGAAAATGTTCTCCGGGAAGTGAACCGTCTGCTTGACGATGAGCCGTACCGCAGGGCCATGCTCGGCGACTACGCAGAGGTGCGCGCTCTCCTTGGCGGCACCGGCGCATCCCGAGCCGTTGCCAAATCCATGATTGCGGAATTGCCGCGGGCGTTGACAAAAATGGCTTGAAATGTCGACGCAGACGTCATGATAAAGAAAATCGCCGGAAGCAATTCCGGCGATTTCTTTAGGAAATGAACTGTGCCTTGAGGGCTTCGATCTTCGAGGGAGCATCGGCACCGCGGGCGCCGAAGTAGAACTTGATCTTGGGTTCTGTTCCGGAAGGACGGACGGTGACTACGTCGCCGGCGGCGTTGAAGAACTGAAGGACGTTGCTCTTCGGGAGGCCGGTTTTTTCGGGCTCGTTGTAGTCGATGACCTTGGTGAGGGGGCTGCCGGCGATGGTCTCGGGAGGGCAGGCGCGGTAGTCGGCCATGATCTTCTGGATTTCCTCTGCACCGGTTTTGCCCTTGCGGACGATGTAGACCATCTTTTCTACGTAGAGGCCGTATTTGTCGTAGACCTTCTGGAGGAGCTGGTAGAGGGTGAGGCCCTGTTCTGCGGCCCAGGCGGCGCATTCTGCCACCATGATGCCGGCTACCTGGGCGCACTTGTCGCGGACGAATTCGCCGAGGTTGAAGCCGTAGGACTCTTCACCGCCGCAGATGAATTCACCCTTGCCCTGGTTCAGCTTCACAACTTCTGCGATGTACTTGAAGCCGGTGAGTACGTTGTAGCACTTTACGCCGAAGTCCTTGCAGATGGCTGCGATGAGTTCAGTTGTGACGATGGTCTTGACGCAGTATTTGGTGCTGTCGATCTTTCCGAGTTCTTTCCAGCGGGTGAGGACGTAATAGGTGAGGAAGGACCAGGTCTGGTTGCCGGTGAGCTGGACCATCTTGCCGTCGTTGTCGCGCACGGCGATGCCCAGGCGGTCTGCGTCGGGGTCTGTTGCGAGGACGAGGTCTGCGCCGGTTTCATCGGCCTTCTTGAGGGCCATGGCCATTGCGGCGGGCTCTTCCGGGTTGGGGGAGGCCACGGTGGGGAAGTTGCCGTCGGAGATGTCCTGTTCGGGGACGTGGATGATGTTGTGGAAACCTATCATTCCAAGGGCCCTTGGCATGAGCTTTACGCCGCAGCCGTGAAGGGGAGTGTAGACTATCTTGAGGTCCTGGTGCTTCTTGACGGCCTCAGGACTGAGGGCCAGGGAGGTGATGTCGCGGAGGTAGCACTCGTCCACTTCCTCGCCCATGATTTCGATGGGGGCGGGCTTGGTGCCGGCTACGGGTTCGAAGCGGACGTCGGCAGGGTCCGTGATCTTGCCCACCTCATTTACGATGTCCTTGTCTACGGGAGCGGTGATCTGGCCGCCGTCGCTCCAGAAGACCTTGTAGCCGTTGTATTCCTTGGGGTTGTGGCTGGCGGTGACCATGATGCCTGCCGTAGCCTTCTTGAGGCGGATGGAGTAGCTCAGTTCCGGGGTGGGGCGGAGGTCTTCGAAGAGATAGACCTTGATGCCGTTGTTGGAAAGGACCTTTGCCGATATCTCAGCGAACAGCCTTGAGTTGTTGCGGCTGTCGTGGCTGATGCACACGCTTGCGGCGCCTTCCACGTTGGCCTTGATGTAGTTTGCAAGGCCCTGGGTTGCCATGCCCACGGTGTACTTGTTCATCCTGTTGGTCCCGACGCCCATGATGCCCCTGAGGCCTCCGGTTCCGAACTCCAGGTTACGGTAAAATGCATCCTCAAGTGCAGTGAGGTCTGTTTCCATGAGTTTCTTTACCTCTGCCTTGGTCTCTGCATCGAAGTTTCCTTCCAGCCAGCTCTGTGCTGTTTGTTTGTAGTCTGACATAATTATGTTGGTTTTAGTTTATTGTCATTTCGAGCGAAGTTTATTGTCATTTCGAGCGAAGTTTATTGTCATTTCGAGCGAAGTTTATTGTCATTTCGAGCGAAGTCGAGAAATCTAATCCCACAAATGTAAATAATAATCCGTATTTTTGCAATATGGAATTCCCGGAATTCATACTGGCCCATAGCAATGATGACCCTGCTGAACTGGCATTGAAGCGCTCCAGGTATGCATCTGACGTAGAGGACTTTGACCTTGCGCTTTCTACGCTGGAAGTGCGGCGCAAACTGCGCACTAAAGTGCCTGAGTGGCATGCCGTGCCGTCCCTTCGCTTTCCGCTTCGGCTGTCGGGAGAGCAGTGCTCCTCCACGGAAACGGCTTTTTACAAGGCCTGGGTGGTTTTATGCGCCCGAGGGTGGGCACAGGTTCCGGAAGGTGCGCCTTCATCCAAAAGGGTTGCAGACCTTACCGGCGGCCTTGGAGTGGATGCGTGGGCGTTTTCCAAGGTTGCATCGGCCGTCCTTTACAACGAGATGAACCCGGCCCTTGCCGCCGCTGCAAGGCACAATTTCAAGGCTCTCGGGGCCGACAATATCATCGTCGCGAATCATACCGTAGGCGATGTGCCCGTGTCGGAAATCCTCGGCTCCTTCAGGCCGGACGTGATATTCCTGGACCCGGCCCGCCGCGGCGAAGGCGGCAGGAAGGTGTTCCGGCTGGAGGACTGCAGCCCGGATGTATCGGCACTTATGCCTGAACTTTATGATGCCTGCGCGCAAATACTTCTGAAGCTTTCCCCCATGGCCGATATAACCATGCTCAGCACCCGCCTCCCCGGCGTCAGGCACGTGCACGTTGTAGAGGCCGAAGGGGAGTGCAAGGAACTTCTCCTGTGGCTCGAAAGGGGCTGGGAAGGAGGTTATGACATCACCGTCTATGCCGGTGGGAAGACGCTCACCTTCACTCCTGAGGAGGAGGCATCGGCCAAGGCAGAGCTGGTGGATGGGGGCTTTTCCGGAGGCCTGGACATGCCGGGTGCCGGAGCCCTCTTTGAGCCTGGAAAGGCGCTCCTCAAGAGCGGCGCGTTCAAGCTGCCGTGCGCAAGGTTCGGCCTTCGCAAATTGGGGGTCAATACGCATTTATATGCATCGGCAGAGGTGGTGCCGGAGCTGGCGGCGTTCGGGAAATGGTTCGCCGTGCGGGAGGTCCTTCCCTTCTCAGGCAAGGCCATGAAGACCTTCAAGGGCCTCCGTGCCGATGTCACCTCCCGCGGCCTTCCCCTCACCTCCGACGAGCTCCGCAAGCGCTGCGGCGTCCTCCCCGGCGACGGCACCGTCCACATCTTCGGCGCCTCCACCGCCCACGGCTCCGTTCTGATCCTGTCAGAAAGAATCACCTCTGCAGTTTGAGTGTGTATCTTTCCCCATCATTCACCACCCATATTCGTTAAAGCACGTTTTCGGCCTTGTGCAGCTCAAAGTGTGCTTCAGCCACACCCCTCGACCCCGCTTAAAGCACACTTTTGCCATTCTACAGCAGAAACCGTGCTTTAACGGCACCTCTCACCCCCCGCTGAAGCACATTATCTGCCTCCTACGGCCCAAAGCGTGCTTTAACCATCGCTATTTTGCTTGGCAGCAACACGCATGGTGACAAAAATGCCCAAAAACGTGTCCGTGGCCGTCATCTACGACGCCCAAGGTGACAAAAAAGGCCGAAAACGTGACCGTTGCCGTAATTGATGACGTCCACATCGACAAAAATGGCCAAAATTGTCAACCCCGCCGTCATCAATGACGTGCAGATTGTCAAAAATGGCTGAAAATGACGACCTCGCCGTAATGAACTGACATTCAAATGCCCCGCTGATAGATATAGGCGCCGCAGAACAGAAAAGACAGGCCGCGGCCTGTCTCTTTTGTTCTGTGGAGTATAGGGGAGTCGAACCCCTGACCTATAGATTGCGAACCTATCGCTCTAGCCAACTGAGCTAATACCCCGAAAATGGACTGCAAAATTAGCAGATTATTTTGAAGAAACAAAATTGTCTTCAGTGTGTTTTTTGCACCACTCGGTGAGAGGGCAGGAGGAGCACTTGGGAGAACGGGCGGTGCAGATGTATCGGCCGTGGAGGATGAGCCAGTGATGGGCGGTGGCGCGCTTCTCAAGCGGGATGTGGCGCTCTAGGTCCTGTTCTACTTCGTAGGGCGTCTTGCCGTCAGAAAGACCAAGGCGGTGGGAGACTCGGAAAACGTGGGTGTCGACGGCTATGACGGGCTTGTCGTAAACGATTGACGCTATGACGTTTGCGGTCTTTCTGCCTACTCCGGGAAGACTCATGAGGGCGTCTATGTCCGAGGGTACGGAGCCGCCAAAATCGGCAAGGAGCTTACGCGCCATGTCTATGAGGTGCTGCGTCTTGGCGTTGGGGTAGGAGACGCTTTTTACGTAGGGGTAGACGTCGTCGAAGGATGCGGTGGCAAGGGCTTCCGGAGTGGGGAAGGCCTCGAATAGCGGCGGGGTGACCATGTTCACGCGGCGGTCTGTGCACTGCGCGCTCAGGATCACGGCTACAAGGAGCTGGAAAGGGCTCTTGTAATGCAGCTCAGAACGCACTTCGGGCTGGTTTTCGGAAAACCAGGCGACGATGGAGTTGAAACGTTGTTTTGTTGTCATGAGATTTCTCGACTTCGCTCGAAATGACAGGTGGGGTGCTCGAAATGACAGGTGGGGTGCTCGAAATGACAGGTGGGGTGCTTGAAATGACAGGTGGGGTGCTTGAAATGACAGGTGGGGTGCTCGAAATGACAGGTGGTGGATGCTCGAAATGACAGGAGGGGTGCGGTTAGAGAATAACGTCGATGCCTTCGTCGATGACTTCGGAGCAGGTTTCGTTTTCGCAGGAGAAGACGCGGCCTGGGTACTTTTCGAAGATGGCGCGGTTGTGGGTGACCATGACGATGGCGGTGCCGGCTTCGTTAAGGGAGCGGAGGAGCTGGAGGATTTCGTCGGCGGTTTCGCCGTCGAGGTTGCCGGTGGGTTCATCGGCAAGGATGACCTTGGGCTGGTTCAGGAGGGCGCGGGCAATGGCGATGCGCTGCTGCTCGCCGCCGGAAAGCTGGTGCGGTTTCTTGTGGGCTTTGGTTTCCATTCCAACGGCCTTGAGGACTTCCATGATGCGCTGGTCCATGGCCTTGCGCTCCTTCCAGCCGGTGGCGCGGAGGACGAAGTCCAGGTTCTCCTCTACGGTGCGGTCCTGCAGGAGCTGGAAATCCTGGAAAACAACGCCCAGGGAGCGCCTGAGGAAGGGAATGTCGCGGGACTTGATGCCCCTGAGGCGGAATCCGCATACCTTGCCGTCTCCCTTGAGGAGCTTGTTTTCGGCGGTCATGGTGCGGATAATGGAGGTTTTGCCGGAGCCGACTTTACCAACTATATAGACAAAATCGCCGGGCATGATTTCCATGTTCAGGCCGTAAATGACGGTGCTTTCGCCGTTCAGGATATCGGCATCTTTGAAACTGATGAGACTTTCCATGTTTTTTCTCTTTCTACATGCAAATATAATCAGAAAAATTTGTATATTTGTAAAATAATGTGCCCTCCCCAAAGGGGAGGGAGCCCGAAAGGGAAAAACACTGTCGGATTATGATAAAAAGACTCTATATAGCGGCGCTTGCCGCACTCATCGGCCTCGGGGCCGGAGCACAGGACATCGGCAAGGTAAAGGCGCTTTATGACGCCGGCATGTACAGCCAGGCAGTTTCCGAACTGGACGGCTTTCACGGAGACATGGCAGACGGCTACCGCGTCATGGCATCACTTGCCATGAAGAGCGACAATTCCTACGCCCTTGCAGGTGATTATCTCAGGAAGTACAGCGAATGCATCCTTGCACCGCAGGTGCGTTTCCTCTGGGGCCTGGACCTCTTCGACAGGGAAAGGTACGAGGACGCAATCACCCTCCTCAATTCCATCACCGCAAAGGACATCCCCACAAGCAAGATTCCGGAGTATACCTACAAACTGGGCTACAGCGCATTCGGAACAGGGGAGTGGGAACGGTCCAAGAGCATCCTCAGGCGCATGCGTTCCCTGCCCGAAAGCGACTATACCTGCCCTGCATACTATGCAATCGGCTATATGAACTATGCAGAGGGCAACTTCCGCGAAGCGTCGGACTGGTTCCTCCTCGCATCCAAGGACTCCCGCTTCCAGGCCCTTGCAAACTACTACATCCTGGAATGCCGCTTCAACGAAAAGGACTACAAGTATGTGGTCCAGTTCGGCGAAGACCTCTTTGACAAGGTCCCCGCAGACCGCCAGCCCCACATGGCCCGCATCATGAGCGAATCCTATCTGGTCCTTGGCAATGCAGAGAAGGCCCGCACATATTATGAGGAAAACCTCCGCTCCAAGACAGCCAGGACCCGCTCGGACTACTTCTACGCAGGCGAAGTCCTCTACATGGTGGAAGACTGGCAGGGCTCGGTGGACAACTTCATGCAGATGGGCGACAGGCGCGACTCCCTGGGCCAGATAGCCTCCTACCAGCTGGGCTACGCCAACATCAAGACCCGCAACAAGGTTGCCGCCATGCAGGCGTTCAAGGAAGCCGCAGACCTTGACTACTCCAAGGAAATCAAGGAAGACGCCTTCTACAACTACGCCAAGCTGGCCTTCGACCTTGGCGGCGACACTGCCCCTTTCATGCAGTACCTCAAGGACTATGACGCCTCCTCCAAGGGAGACCGCATCTACTCATACATGGCCCTTGCAGCCCTCAAGAACCACGATTACCAGGGCGCCGTAGAGGCATACGACCACATCGAAAACCTGGAGCCCCGCATGCAGTACAACTACATGAAGGCATATTTCCTGAGGGCCATGGAACTCATGGAAAGCGGCTCCTGGCGCGCTGCAGTGCCCCATCTTAAGGCCGCAGCCTATTACAGCCACCGCCGCGACGGCTTCAACCAGCTGGCAAAGTACTACCTTGCCGAAGCCTACTACCGTGACGGCAAGTATGCCGACGCCCGCACCGTCCTCAAGGACCTCTACAACCTCTCTGCAATGAGCGGCCGCACCGAAGGAGACCTCATCTCCTACCAGATGGCATACACCTATTTCAAGGAAGGCGACTACGACAACGCCCTCAAGTGGTTCGACAATTACATCGAGGTAAAGAATCCCACCATGGGTGCCGATGCCGAAACCCGCATCGCGGACTGCTACTTCTTCAGCGGCAACTACGAGATTGCCGTACTCGCCTACGAGCGCCAGATGAACAACTACCCTGATCCAGACAACCTCTATCCCGCATACCGCGCAGGCCTTGCGGCAGGTCTTCAGGGAGATGACGCCCGCAAGATAGACTTCCTCGAGAACGCCAAGATGGCTTCTCCCAGCGCTCCCTACTACGGTGAATCCATGCTTGAACTTGGCCGCGCATATATGGCAACCAAGGACAACGAGGATGCAGAACGCACGTTCAGGACGCTCAGGAAGAACACGTCGGACCCCACCCTTGACGCAAGGGCCCTGCTGGAGCTGGGTACAATAGCCCGCGGCAACGGCAATACGGACAGCGCCCTTGACTGCTACAAGAAGGTGGTGGAACTCCGCGGCCCCTACACTGAGGATGCCCTCCTCGCCATCGAGACCATCTACCGCACCAGGGAAGACCCTGAGGCCTATATCGCATACGTGAATTCACTTGGAGCAGCCGCAGGCCGCACGGAGGCCCAGAAGGAGGAGGTCTACTTCTCATCGGCAGAACAGATGTTCCTCTCCGGAGATTCCCAGAAGGCGGTGAATACCCTCACGGCTTATCTTGAGACTTATCCCCGCGGCGCAAATGTGGCAAAGGCGCATTTCTACCTGGCAGAAAGCCTCTCCCGCCTGGGCCAGAACGAACCCGCTGCAGACCACTACCAGACCGCAATCGAGAAGGGCCTGCCGTCGGCACTTGAGGAGACCGCAACCCTCAGCTACGCCCGCACCAACTACGCCCTTGGCAACTACGCCAAGGCAACCGAGGCCTACAAGCGCCTGAAGGAAATAGCCAAGTTCGACGAGAACGTCCGCTACGCACAGATCGGCCTCATGAGAAGCTCCTTCAGCGGCCGCCAGTGGAACGACGCCCTCACCTATGCCGATGTCCTCCTCAAGAAATCCGGAATAGGGGAGGAACTCTCCCGCGAGGCACAGTACGTCCGCGCGAAGTCCCTCCTGAGCACATCCAGAAGGGATGAGGCCATCCTCCAGCTGCGTTCCCTTGCAGCCGCACCTTCCACAAGCGAAGGCGCAGAGGCCGCCTACCTCCTCATCCAGGACCAGTACGACAGGGCCGAATTCTCCGGCATCCGCGAGGCCGTCTACGCATTTGCCGACGCCGCCGGCGACCAGAACTACTGGCTTGCCAAGGCCTTCATCGTCCTTGGAGACACCTTCGCCGAACAGGGCAACACCGCCCAGGCCAAGGCTACCTTCGAAAGCATCCGTGACGGCTACACGCCCACCGGCACTGCAGATGAAGTCCTCGAACAGGTAGACCTCAGACTCCGTAAACTCTAGAAGACAATGAGAAAATCGATATATACAACGCTTGCGCTGCTCTCCGTTGGAATCGCAGCATCGGCCCAAAGCCTTACCCACACCGTTGAGGTTACAAACACCTACAAGCGTGAGGCTTCCGGCATCGACAAGCCGGATCAGCTCCTCCCTCTGCCGGATTCCGTCAGCCGTTTCAACTACGACTTCGACTACACCGTGCGCAGTACGCCCTACCGCGGCGCATACGAGTTCAAGCCCTACAACGTGCTCCTGAGGCCGTCGGCACGTCCTTCCACGGAAGGCAGACTCTACGCCTCCCTTGGCGCAGGCTACGGTTTCCACCCGGAGGCCGATGTCGTCTGGACTCCCGTCTCGTCGGAAAAGCTCCACCTGAACCTCTACGGAGACTACCACGCATATATGGGCCGCTACCGTGACATCGCCTACGACGGCAGCAAGTACTTCACAGACAGCGGGAGCCTCAGTGCCGATGTATGGAAAGACCGCGTCTTCCGCGTGGGCAGCAATGCCCGCCTTGACTGGAGAAGCGGCACCCTCTGGGCAGACCTTGCCTACACCGGAATCGCCGGCAGGAATGTCTGGAACAGCGTTTCCAACCACGGCGTGGGCATGGATGCAGGCCTTCAGGGAAGGCTGAACTCCTTCCACTACAACCTTCTCACCCATGTGAACTACACCGGAAACACCGGCCTCAATGAGTTCCACACAGTCACGGAAGGCGCCGTAGGCTATCCCATCGGCACGGGAGACCTCTCCCTGAATCTCATGGCAGAGACCCTGAACTTTGACAACAACACCGTGGCCGGATTTGCCGGAAACTTTGCCGTAACGCCTTCCTACGCCTTCTCACTGGGCCAGCTCAATGTCAAGGCCGGCCTCAAGGTGGCATTCATGCTCAGAAGCGACGACTCCTTCTGCCCCACCAAGGCCGGCATCATCTACCCCGACGTATACCTTGACTACAGCCTCATCGAAGACGCACTTGTCCTCCAGGTTGCCGCAACCGGCGGGAATGTCCTCAATTCATACGAGGAAGCTCTCTCCGTGAACCACTTCATGGGCAGTTTCGATTTTTCCCCTGACGTTACCCTGAACCGCTTCAAAGTCATGGTGGGCGCACGCGGAAACGTCAAAGAGAGAATCCATTACAACTTCATGACAGGGTATGCTCTCAAGGAGAACGCACGCAGCTGGGGCTACAGCACCACCGCTGCAGGCTACACTCCGCTGGTGGGCTACATGAGCCCGCTGAACACCATTTTCGTCGGCGGCACACTTGGCTGGAAGAGCGACCACATCGACATCGACGCAAACCTGTATTATCAGTATACATTCAAACCCAATCCCCAGACCGAGCTCCAGAAGAACCTCTTCGGCCCTCCTGCATTCACCGCCAGCGTAGACGCGATGTACCGCTTCTTCGGAGGCCGCTTGAAGGCCGGACTCACCCTGGATGCAATGACCGAGCGCCCCTCCGTCAATGCAAATCTCCCCGGCTATGCAGACCTTGGCCTGAAGACCAGTTTTGCAGTAAACCGTTACTGGGGCGCCTGGCTCAGGCTGGGCAATATCCTTAACCAGAGCGTGCAGCGCGTGCCCTTCCACGCAGAGAAGGGACTCTGGTTCAGCGTAGGGGCTTCCTTGAATCTTTAATATTTAACACATAAAATGATTGACGAAGAGATGAAGATGGCCGAAGAGCAGTATTCGGCGAACAGTATTCAGGTACTTGAAGGACTGGAGGCAGTGCGCAAGCGCCCCTCCATGTATATCGGAGATGTAGGAGAGCGCGGTCTCCATCACCTTGTGTACGAGGTGGTAGACAACTGTATTGACGAGGCAATGGCCGGCTACTGTACGGACATTGACGTACAGATACTCCCTGACAATTCCATCCGCGTTCAGGACAACGGCCGCGGTATCCCTACCGGCATGCACGAAAAAGAGCACCGCAGCGCTCTGGAAGTGGTTCTTACCGTCCTCCACGCCGGCGGCAAGTTCGACAAGAACAGCTATAAGGTGTCCGGCGGTCTGCACGGTGTGGGTGTATCCTGCGTGAACGCCCTTTCGGACCTCCTGATTGCAGAAATCCACCGTGAAGGAAAGGTTTTCAAGCAGAAGTATTCCAAGGGCAAGCCCATCACCGCAGTGGAGGAGGTTGGCACTGCCGACGATACCGGAACCATCATCACTTTCCATCCTGATGCAACCATCTTCACCCAGACCATAGTCTATAAGTACGACACCCTTGCAGCACGTCTCCGTGAGCTTGCATACCTCAACAAGGGCATTCGCATCAAACTCACAGACAACCGTGAGAAGGTAGAGGAGTTCGTGACCGCCGAAGACGGCGAACGCAAGGCCACCGGGAACATGATTTTCCGCAGCGAGGTCTTCTACAGCGAGCAGGGTCTCCGCGAATTCATCGACTATCTGGATGCCGGCGCACCCAAGCTCATCCCCGAGCCCATCACCGTGAATTCAGACAAGGTCATCCCCATCGACATCGCCCTCCAGTACAACACCGGCTTCTCC
>JAFTFV010000049.1 GCA_017458265.1 Bacteroidales bacterium
AAGAGGTCGTCGATCTCGTCCGTGTCCTTCGAGAACATGTAGCACACCGAGTAGATGGTGCTCTTGTGCTCCCGGACCAATTGGGTGAATACTTGTTCCTTGTTATCCATTTTCAATCGAATCTACACCCGTTAGACAACAAAACTTGCGAAAAACTATATGTTTTAGTAGATCAAGCACTCCGAATCTCTAACCTATCATTCTTTGAGAGACTGGCACTGATTCAGTCTTTTATCAGTACTTAACTTTAAAATAGTCCAGAAGTGCCTTGTAGTTGTCCTGGGCCGTGAGGCAAGTGTCAGTCAGATAACCGTTGATGTGTCCCCATTCACGAAGGCCACGATAGTAGAAATACTTGAGGTCGTCCGTAATGATAAACGGAACGATACCGTTGGCCAGGCATTCCTTGAACATCACCAGACGCCCGACTCGTCCGTTTCCGTCCTGAAAAGGATGGATGAGTTCGAACCTATGATGAAGGTCAATGATGTCCTCCAGTGATTTCTCTTTCTTGGCGTTGTAGGCGGCAAGAAGTGCTTTCATTCTCTGATGGACCTGTTCAGGAGGGCAGGTAGCTTTCCCTCCTACCTCGTTGGGAAGCTTCTTATAGTCACCGACATTAAACCAATCCTTCCTGCTATCGGATGTCCCGGTTTTCAGGGTGAGGTGCAGCTCTTTTATGAAAGATTCCGAGAGCCTTTCCTCTGCTCGGTCTATGATAAGGTCGATGCAACGGAAGTGGTTGGTTGTTTCTACGATATCATCGACATTCACGCTTTCGTCCGTTATGCCGATGGTGTTGGTTTCAAAAATGTAGCGCGTCTGCTCATGGGTAAGCCTGCTGCCCTCGATGTGGTTGGAATTGTAAGTGAGGTCAATCTGCGTTCTATGGTAGATTCCTCCGCTCATTTTTCCTGCTTTTTCTTCCCTGAGGCGCTTCATAAGTGGACTGATCCTGCGTTTCCCCTTTCTGGGCAGCGGGATGTCGGCAGGAATGATCCAGGTCTTTCCAGAAAGAAAAGCCCCGTCCATTTTCCCTTCGCTGCACCAGTTTCGCACAGTGCGTTCAGAAAGGTCATGCAATTCTGCATATTGACTGACGGTAATGAATTCCATAATTTATCGGCAATTAATGCTTCTATGCCGATACAAATATAATAATTCTTGCCGATATCGGCAAGAATAAACTGGCTATTTAGAAAAAAAAAGCACCTGCAATGCAAGTGCTTTCTAAGTAGCGGGGGCAGGACTCGAACCTGCGACCTCCGGGTTATGAGCCCGACGAGCTACCGACTGCTCTACCCCGCGGTTTGGGAATGCAAAGGTAGGGACTTTTCTCGAAAAAACCAAATTTTCTCCGGCTTTTTCTGTTTTACATATCTCTTAGAAATCGAAACCGACTGAGAAAAACGCACTTACGCCGCTTACGATATTGCACCACTGCACGGCAAACTTTAGCGGTCCGGCAATACTCTGCCTGGAATATTCGACGCCAAAAGCATATACAGGGTCTGAGCGGAAGAAATCGCCAAGATTATAATCGTCATTGAAGAGCCCTCCCCTCAGCGTCAGAAAATCCACTCGGCCGAACCGGTACCTTAAATCGAGCTGTGCGACACCGCTGATTGGACGGCACTCCCTATAACCTGTGGCAAATCCGAAGAACGGGAGCTGGTTTTCCACGTATCTTCCGGGCAAGAAACCGCCCACTCCCACTATGTGTCTAGGATTCATGAGGCTGCGGTCATCCTGTGAATACCAGCCGGCCCTCAGCGTAGGTCTGACTGTAAAACGGCTGTAGGGACTCCATGCGCCCTCAATTCCCACAGAAGATGTGAAATAAGGATGCGACTCAGAGTTGGCGTCACTGAAAACATACCGTCCGTCAACTGAGACCCTCAAGCCCTTGAATGGGAAATAACCGTCATCGAAAGTGTCGTGTTTGAGGGATGCAAAGGCCGACATCCAGTAACTCTTCCAGTCGGCGCCCATTCTGACATCTTCGTATGCGATATAGCGCTTGTAGGGATTCATCTCGAACGACAGGCCGGCTTTCATCGAGCCGAATCTCATCCTGGAGTCCTTCACGGACAGGTTGAGGGACGATGAGACCAGTTCCGTCTCCGATGAGGACATATACCCGGAGGAGGTCTTCACCCTTCTCGTAGTGAAATCGAGCGCCATGATTGGGAGGCCGATCCTTGGCTTGAGGGCGACCTCGGCACACAGCATTGCGTTGATACCCACCTTGGCGTCAAGCGTGAAGCGCGGACCGGAAAGACGGCGTGTCCCAAGACCCAGGTGGACGACTCCGAACATGGATTCGTCGTTGTCGGCATGGAGATTTATGGCGAACTCGTTCACCGGGCCCTTCTGGCAGTCGAAAACGAGAGTGTAGGGCTCGCTGCTGCCTTCGAGCCGATAGGTAACGGCCTCGAAGGCGCCGGTTCCGTATATGACGTGAAGGAACTGCTCAATGGACTCCTTGTTGTAGTATCCGTCAGCCGGGAAGTCCCTCCAGTAGATGATATCGTCAAGTTCATCTATGTTTATTCCCGTAAATACGAAGTTGGCTATCTTTATCCTCTTGTCGGAAAGGATAACGGCCGGAGCGGGGTGCGAGACCTCAGGCACTGGCTTTCCTGCCACAAGGGCGGAAAGTTTGTCAAAATCGGCCTTGTGTGCCTGTGCATTGGCGTATCCGTCCTTTATGATGGCGTCTACGCTGGCGGCGTCGAAGGAAAGGTTGGTGAAGCCTTCGAGAGGGTGGTTGATATAGATGTCGGAAATCTTCCTGGACTTGGCCGAGGGGCCCTCGGACATGAGGGAAAGGCCCTGGAAGATGAAATCGGCCGGGGTGTTCAGCTCATCGAGTTCGGCAGGGTCTTCCATTTCGGAGCCGATGATGATGTCGGCCCCCATGGCCTTTGCGACGTCTGCGGGGAAGTTGTTCTGCATGAAGCCGTCGACGAGTACGGCACCGTCTGTGCGGACGGCCCTGAAATAGAACGGAATGGCCATTGAGGAGCGCATAGCCGTGATGATATTGCCGCTGGTCCAGTACTTGGGTCCCATCGTGTAGATGTCAGTGGCAACGCATGCGAAAGGAATGGGAAGATCGGCAAAACTGATGCTGTCCTGGTATCCTACTGTGTTGGAGCTCAGGAGATTGCGCACGTTGATACCGTAAAGGAAGCCGTCCGGCATGCCAAGGCTCATCTTGGATATGGACTCCTGAAGCATGTCCGTGGTGCTGATTCCGGCCTCATCGGACATTTTTTCCGTTATCTTCTCGTTCCTGATTCTTTTTGCAAGGTCTTCGTTGTCATAGTGGAAAGGAATCCTTATCAGGAATCTCTCCTTAAATTTCCTGGTATTGTATGAAACGAATTTGTCGGGAACCTTGTCCGACATCATCACCGGCCAGTTTATTGAACGCACTATGGAATCCAGCTGCTTCCAGTCGTATCCCATGGTATAGAGACCGCCAACAAGGGCGCCCATGCTGGTTCCGGTTATGACATCTACCGGAATATCATGTTCCTCTATATATCTGATGACGCCAAGATGGGCCATTCCTCGGGCTCCTCCTCCGGCAAGGGCCAGACCGACAGTGGGACGATACTGCCGTATCGAATCCATGCGCGCACGCACCTTTGCGAAGGCTATTGAATCGGCAACGGGGTTTGCACTGGGGATGGTCTGTGCCATCGCTTCCGACGCCATTGACAGCATCAGAAGCACGGGGAGGAAGAGTCGTTTAATCATTTGAGGAAGCCTGCGATTGCGTTTACATCGGCAAGGCCGAATACCTTCTGCTCCCCGCTTTCAAGGTTCTTGACATTGACTGAGGAGGCTTCGATTTCGGAAGAACCGTTGATTGAGATGAATGGAATGCCGCGCTTCTGGGCATATTCAAACTGCTTGCGGAGCTTCGTGGGTTCAGGATAAATCTCTACGGAAATGCCCTTTGAACGCAGTGCAGCCGCAACCGGGATGACGTAACGGAGTTCATCGGCCCCCATCACGGCGAAAAGAAGAGCTGTGCTCTGCTCCAGGGATGCCGGGAAGAGTTCAAGGCCGGTGAGGACGTCGTAGATGCGGTCGGCGCCGAAGGAAATACCCACGCCGGAAAGGCCCGGAAGGCCGAAAATACCCGTAAGGTTGTCATACCGCCCTCCACCGCAGATACTGCCGATTTCCCAGTCCAGCGCCTTCACCTCGAAGATTGCACCGGTATAATAATTAAGGCCTCGGGCAAGTGAAAGGTCCAGTTCCACCGGGGCCGATATTCCCGCGACACCGATGAGGCCGAAAAGCTCCTGCAGTTCCTCCAGGCCCTTGAGGCCGGTCTCTGAAACGATGCCGGAGGCACTTCCGCCCTGGAAAAGCGCTTTCATGGCCTCTACCTTGCGGGTAAAATCCCCCTCAAGGGACAGGATTTCCTCGATGACGGCAATTCCGCCCTCGCCTATGCCCTTTTCGGCCATTTCTTCCTTTACCTTCTCAAGGCCGATTTTCTCCAGTTTGTCGATGGCAACGGTGATGTCTACGACCTTGTCCGGAGCGCCGGCGATTTCGGCAAAACCGGTAAGGACCTTCCTGTTGTTGATCTTCACGGCAACGCGCACGCCCAGCTTTCCGAACACGGCATCCACCATCTGGACGAGTTCAAGCTCATTCAGGAGGCTGGTTGAGCCGATGACGTCAACGTCGCACTGGTAGAACTCCCTGTAGCGGCCTTTCTGGGGACGGTCCGCCCTCCAGACCGGCTGAATCTGGAAACGTTTGAAGGGAAGGGATATCTCGCTCTGGTGCTGTACGACAAACCTCGCAAAAGGAACGGTAAGGTCATACCTCAGGCCCTTCTCGCATACCTGCGGAGTGAGCGGCTTGTCAAAGTCTGCATTTGCGAAGGCATCTCCGGAGTTGAGGATACGGAAGAGGAGCTTATCACCTTCTTCTCCATACTTTCCGAGCAGCGTGGAAAGGTTCTCCTGGGCAGGAGTCTGGATTTCCGAATAGCCATATGTAGCGAATACACTGCGGATTGTATCGAAAATATAATTGCGCCTCGCCATCTCTTTCTGGCCGAAGTCTCTGGTTCCCTTTGGGATTGACGGTTTCTGTACTGCCATTGATTTCTAATTTTTACAAAGATAGCTATTTTATCTAAAAAAATGTCTTATATTTGTGTCCGAAAATGCGAGATTAGCTCAGTTGGTAGAGCGTTGGCTTCCCAAGCCGAAGGTCGCGAGTTCGAGACTCGTATCTCGCTCCACTAAAACTATGGACAAGACTATTGCACTCAGCCCCAACAAAGTTGTGGCTTTTCTCGGCAAACGCCCCGAGACTTTCACCCGCGAAGACATCCTTCGCTTCATCGTAGAAAACGGCATCCGCATGGTGGACTTCATGTACCCCGCAGAAGACGGACGCATCAAAACCCTGAATTTTACGGTAAACAGCCTGGACTACATTGAAACCGTACTCACCGAAGGCGAGCGCGTAGACGGTTCCAGCCTGTTCCCTTCATTCATAGAGGCCGGTAATTCCGACCTGTACGTCATCCCCCGTTACAGGACGGCATTCGTAGACCCCTTCCAGGAGGTCCCCACCCTGTGCCTCCTCTGCAGCTACTATGACAAGAGCGGAAACGCATTCGACTGCTCCCCCCACGCAACCCTCATGAGGGCCGAGGCCGCCTTTGAAGCCTCTACAGGAATGCAGTTCGAAGCAATGGGTGAGCTCGAGTACTACGTCATCCGTGACGAAGACCCTCTCTTCCCCGCCACAGACCAGAAGGGCTATCATGAATCAGAGCCCTTTGCAAAGCTCAACGACTTCCGCCGCCAGTGCATGCTCTATGTAGCGGCAACCGGCGGCCAGATCAAGTACGGGCACAGCGAGGTGGGCAACTTCACCCTTGACGGAAAAATCTGGGAGCAGAACGAAATCGAGTTCCTTCCCTGCCCCGTAGAAACGGCAGCTGACCAGCTTGTACTGGCAAAATGGGTTATCCGCAACCTCGCATACAAGAACGGTCTTGACGTGAGCTTCGCTCCTAAAATCACTACAGGCAAGGCTGGAAGCGGCATGCATATCCACATGCGCCTCATGAAGAACGGCAAGAACGCCACTCTGGGCAAGGACGGAAAGCTTTCAGAAGAAGCTCTCCGCGCAATTGCAGGCCTCATGGAGATGGCTCCTTCCATCACCGCTTTCGGCAACAAGAATCCTACTTCATACTTCCGCCTGGTTCCTCACCAGGAGGCTCCCACCAACGTATGCTGGGGAGACTGCAACCGCAGCGCCCTGGTACGCGTACCCCTTGGCTGGAGCGCCGGCGTAGACATGTGCGCCAAGACAAATCCTGCCGAACCTGCCTCCACGCGTGACACCACCGCAAAGCAGACCTTCGAAATGCGCTCACCGGACTGCTCTGCAGACACATACCAGCTCATGGCCGGCCTTTGCGTAGCATGCCGCATCGGCCTTGAAATGCCCAAGGAAAAAGCTCTTGAAATTGCCCGCGAGAAGTATGTTGACATGGACATCCACCGTGCCGAAAGCGCTGCAAAGCTCGCAACGCTCAAGCAGCTACCCACCTGCTGTGCAGAATCTGCCGATGCCCTTGAAACCACAAGGAGCGTCTACGAATCATGTGACGTATTCCGTCCCAAGATGATTGACGGCATCGTCCGTGCCCTCCGCAGTTTCGACGACTCGAATCTCCACGAAGCCGCCCGCAACGATAAAGACCTGATGAAAAAGCTCGTAGACCGCTTCTACGATTGTTAATACAAAGAATTAACAGCACAAAAACAATATGAAAAGATTATTCCACGCTGCGGCGTTGGCCCTGATGGCTGTTGCCGCATCTTCCTGCTTTGCCGGAAAGTTCATGGCGAATTATGCCCTGAATTTCGAACCGCACGGCGTAGCTGACATTGAACGCACACGCCATAAGGCAGACTCCCTCATGCCCGGCAGCACCGCCTGGTATGACAGCCTCAAGACAATCGGAGTTCTCAAGGACACATTCATGCTTGGCTACAACAGTGTGAAGATCCACTCCTGCTATGTTCCCGCCAAGGAACCCGCAAAAGCACAGGGAACCGCAGTGGTAGTCCACGGCTACGGTGACAACCACTATGTATTCCTCTATCTTGTACGCATGTACAGGGACCGCATGAACTACAACGTAGTATTCCCTGACCTCCAGTACCACGGCTACTCAGAAGGCGACCACTGCCAGATGGGCTGGTTCGACCGCTACGACGTAGAGAAGTGGGCAGAGATGGGCCACAACATTTTCAAGAACGATTTCATGGTACTCCATGGCGTATCCATGGGTGGCGCAACCGTCATGATGGCCAGCGGCGACGAACTTCCCCCTTATATCAGGGCTATCGTTGAGGACTGCGGTTATTCCCAGGTGAGCACTCAGTTCTATGGCAACTTGAGGGACAGCTTCCCCATGGTTCCCGGTGACGTTATCCTCAGCGCAAGCTTTGTGACCAAACAGAAACATGGCTGGTCATTCATCGAGGCTTCATCAGTGAAGCAGCTCAAGAAAGCCACGCTGCCTATGCTCTTCATCCACGGAGATGCTGACGACTTTGTTCCGCTGAAACACTTCCGCAGAAACTACAAGGCAAAGAAACAGGGATACAAGGAATTCTGGATTGCCCCCGGTGCAGTTCATGCAAACTCATACCAGAAGTATCCTTACCTCTATGAGGCCCATGTCGCAACCTTCCTGGACAGGGTTAAGACACAAAACCTTTAAAGGTGCCTTAGCTTCGCGAATTTAAGAAGCAAGAGCTTTTCCCCGAACTGATCAAAGCGGATCCTCGCTTTCAGTTCGGGGATTTTTCCTGTTATTTCCAGGATTGTCCCGGCGCCGAAGCGGTTATGCTCCACCCTGTCCCCAACCTTGAAGGAGGACATTGGATCAGGGACGAAGTTTTCGTCGATAACCGGCGGCCTGGATATCTCCGAGGCCGATTTCAGAGGCCTCGAGGCCGAGAATGACGGCTTGGGCTCCGGCTTTGGCTGGGCAGGCCTGGGAGTGAAAACGGGACGCTGACTGAAGGCTGGTTTCTGGACCGGACGCACATCGTCGAAATGGGATGAGAACGATGAGAAACTGCCGCTTGTGAGCGGAGCATCCAGATACTGCGGAGCAATCTCCTTGAGGAAACGGGAAGGAGAGTTGCTTTCATGCTTTCCGTTTCTCATGCGCGTGGTTGCAAATGTGAGTTCCACGGCCTTCTCTGCACGTGTAAGGGCCACATAGAAAAGACGCCTTTCCTCTTCAAGGTCTTTCGGCGATGCCATCCAGCCACCCGCCGGGAAGAGATTCTCCTCGAGGCCGGTGATATAGACATATGGAAATTCAAGACCTTTGGCGGAATGGACAGTCATAAGAGCCACACGGTTTGCCATCTCATCATCGGAAACGTCCACGTTTGAAAGGAGTGAAACGTTCTCCAGATATGCTCCAAGTGTGATTTTGGGGAGGGCATCGGCAGGTACTTCAGAGGCATCCTGCACGGCTCCGTCCTCAATGAGGGTGTTCACGAAATTGCCCTGCTCCTCTTCTTTGTATGAAGCAACGCTGTCCAGCAGTTCCTGGATGTTGGCAAAGCGGGACTGCCCCTCGACGGAAGTGTCCGACTTATAGAAAAGGAAGAGACCGGATTCACGGGAAAGTGTCAGGGACACGTCCACGGCATCACCGTCTGCCGCTGCTGCCGATGCAATCATGTCGCAGAAAGCCTTAATCTTGGCCGATGCCGCCGCCCTGAGGCCGAAGGTCTCAAGATTCGGAAGGTATGCGGATTCAAACAGGGAAAGGCCGTTAACACGTGCGGCTTCTGCAAGGGCCGCAACCGATGTATCACCTATCCCCCTCGCAGGCTTGTTGACAATGCGCCTGAAGGCTTCATCATCCTTGTTATTCACTGCGAGTTTGAAATATGCCATGAGGTCTTTGACCTCTGCCCTTTCAAAGAAGGAGTTTCCGGAATATATCATGTAAGGTATATTCCTTCTTCTTAGCTGCTCTTCAAGAGCACGGGACTGGGCGTTTGTGCGGTAGAGAATGGCGAAATCCTGATACTGGGCCTGGTCTTTCCTCATTCTTGTCAGGATTGAAGATGCTACCTGCATTGCTTCTTCCTGTTCAGTGTATGAGCGTACCAGGTGAATCTTTTCTCCGTTGTCCCCCATGGATACGCAGTTCTTTGGAATGCGGCCTTCGTTGCGGGCAATGACGGTATTGGCTGCATTTACGATGGTCTGGGTAGAACGGTAGTTGCGTTCCAGACGGAATATCTTAGCTTCCGGGAAATCGGTCGTAAAACTGAGTATATTCTGGATTTCAGCGCCGCGGAAACCGTAAATTGACTGGGAATCGTCACCAACGACACAGAGGTTGTGATGGCCGGATGCAAGGCTTTGCAGTATCTTGTACTGGGCCATGTTGGTATCCTGATACTCGTCTACCAGGATATGCTCGAAACGGGAAGAGATTGATGCGGCAGCTTCCGGATTGCCCTTGAGCAGGATATAAGTATAAAGAAGAATGTCATCAAAGTCCATAACTCCGCTCTTGCGGCAGGCTTTGCAGTATTCTGAATATATCCTGTAGATTTCAGGCTTCTTATGGAGAGTATCGTTCTCCTTGAGGCCGCCTTCTCCTGCGGCATAAGGCTTTGGGGTGATCAGGGCGTTCTTTGCCCATGAAATGCGGGATAGCACTTCCCTGGGCTTGTAGATCTTGTCATCCAGGCCAAGCTGCTTGATTACATTCTTGATTGCGCCCTGGGAATCCTGCGTGTCATATATTGTGAAATCGTGAGGGAAGCCGAGCCAGTCGGCCCATTCCCTGAGGAAGCGGATGAAGATGGAGTGGAAGGTGCCCATCCAGATGCTGCGGGCTTTGCGGGCACCGATCATGAGCGCAATCCTGTCCTTCATCTCCCCTGCCGCCTTCTTGGTGAAGGTGAGGGCGAGAATCCTCTCCGGAGGAACCCCGTTCTCAATAAGATATGCAATCCTGGATGTAAGAACCCTGGTCTTGCCGCTGCCGGCGCCAGCTACTATGAGCATGGGGCCGTTAAGGCATGTTACGGCTTTCAACTGTTCCGGGTTCAGATCTCTCAAAATCTCGCTCATGGCCCAACAAATTTATACTTTGCGAAAATAGCAAAAAAAAACGGCCCGCGCAATGCCGGGCCGTTCACTCTTTCCACAAATTTTTAGAACTGGTAGTTGATACCTATACCGATCCAGAGACCTGCGTCCATGCCCTCGGTGAAGCACTTTGCAAAGTCGGCGGAAACGATGAAGTTCTGGTTCATTGCAATCTTGAGACCTGCACCGCCGCTGTACACAAGGGCATTGACCTTGGTAGGATCGTAGATGGCAGTTGTATCACCGGTAAGAGCGTTGAATGCGGGGTCGTAAACCTTTCCGTCAGGAGCGGCAATCTTTGCGAGGGCATCGGCCTTGTAGGGCTTGGTGATGATACCTGCATCGAAGAACGGGTTCACTGCAATGTAGAAGTACTGGTTTGCAAGGGTGAACTTGACGAGCTTGACGCGGAGTTCTGCATTAACCCAGGCCATGCCTTCTGCAAGGATTCTGTTCTCGCGGAGACCACGGATGGTGTTGCTGGAGCCGAAGCCCTCGGAAATCATGTTGCGCTGAACAAGGAGAGGGTTGTTCTGGATCATGTAGAACGGGGTTTCACCGGCGATGGTCTGCTGCCATGCAAGACGGTATGCGAATACGGGACGGCCTGCAGGGATGAAGTCAATAGGAATGGAAATGTAGTGACGGAAGTATGCGCAGGCCTTGAGGTATGCGTTGTTCAGGACGTTGCCGTTGAGGTATGCCTCTGCCCAGATACCCTTGTTAGGTGCAGCTTCCATGTCACGGGTGTCATATACGAGACCGGCATTGAGCTCGAGTGCGGTGCCGCCGTCCTTCTCTGCATCAGTGATGACGTTGTTGTTTACCAGGAACCTGTACAGGGTGGAATTGGTATTGTAGTAACGGGTCTGGTCATCGACTTTCACACCGTTGTCCTTCATGTCTCCAAGCTTCCAGTTCCAGAAGTTGACACCGGCTGCCCAGTTGAGGTTATCCGTGATACGTCCCTGGAAGTTGGCGAGGATACGGAGCATGTTGCGGCTCATGCCGTAGTAATTCACATTTGTAGGCTGGGTAGGGTTCAATGCCGATTCGGGAATGGTCATCTCCCTGTTGCCCCATACATCGTAATTCTGCGCTGCTGCAGCACCGTTGAAGCCCCACATGCTGTAAAGAGGGTCTGTCATGTATGTGACGGATGCGTTCACACGCATGTTGGGAATCAGATACTTGGAGTCATATGCGAGGTAAAGGCGCATACGGTGGCTGTGCGTAAAGTAGGAACCTTCCCAGCTGATCTTGTGGAGGGGATCGGGATAGGTCTTGCCGTCACCGTAATAATAAACGTCACCGAATGCTCCGGCCTGGAAACCATTGTCAACGGAATATGTTGCTGTAGGGAGGACACCGAAACTCCATCCGGTTTTCATTTCTTTTTCTTCCTGAGCGGAAAGGCTCATACCCATCGCAAGGATGGCAATTGCAGTTAGTAATAGTTTTTTCATATAAGTTTTAGTATGTGTTCCAATATGGAATGCAAATCTACGAAAAAAATTTCGTAACTTCGCGTCGTATTTTGAAATACTAACAAACCTATACTATAATGTCTGACAATCTCGATCTTAAAAAGGGCCTGAACATTCCCATTGAGGGTGCTCCCGCCCGCGAGGTCATGGCAACCATAGTACCGGACACCATCGCAGTCAAGCCTACAGACTTCAAGGGCCTTGTTCCAAGGCTCCTGGTGAAGGAAGGCGACGCGGTCCTGGCCGGTTCTCCCGTCATGGCCGACAAACAACGTCCCGGGATTCTGCTTACTTCTCCCGTCAGCGGTACGGTACAGCAGGTTCTGAGGGGTGAAAAGAGAAAGCTTCTGGCAGTTGTGGTAAAAGCCTCCGACAAACAGGAGTACGTCAACTTCGGTGCAAAGGCCCCTCAATCGGCCGATGAGACCAAGGACCTCCTCCTCAAGTCAGGCCTCTGGGGCGCCATCATCGAGCGTCCCTACGGCGTAATGGCCAGCCTCGAAACCGCCCCCAAGGCTATTTTCATCTCATCCTTCTCTACCGCTCCCCTCGCCGCGGACACGGACTTCACCCTTGCCGATTCCCTCCAGGACATCCAGGCGGGCATAAACGCCCTTGCCAAAATTGCACCCGTTCACCTGAGCGTGCGCAAAGACGTGTACTCAAGCACCATTTTCCACAAGGTAGAAAACGTAGTGGAGCATCTCGTAAGCGGTCCACACCCGGCCGGTAACGTAGGTGTCCAGATCAGCCACATCAGCCCCATCATGAAGGGCGAAACCGTCTGGACAATCTCACCGGTCCTCCTGGCTGCATTCGGAAAGCTCATCAATACAGGAAAGCTCGACCTCACCCGCAAGGTCGCCGTCACCGGCCCTGCCGCACAGAAGGCCGCATATGTAACCGCCCTCCCCGGAACACCCGTCAAGGACATCGTCAAGGCAGAAGGCGACGTACGTATCATCGGTGGTAACGTCCTCACCGGCGAAAACCTCGGTCAGGAAGGCTTCCTTGGCTTTTTCGACGACCAGATCACCCTTCTTCCCGAAGGCCGTGAAAGAGAGTGGTTCGGCTGGGCAAAGCCCTTCCGTCCCAAGGTACACTCCTCTTCCTGGTGCTACTTCTCATGGCTCACTCCTTCCAAGAAGTACAAGATGGACACCAACCTCCACGGCGGCCCCCGCGCTTTCGTTCAGACCAAGTGCTTCGAGGATGTGACTCCCATGGAAATCTTCCCTATCTACCTCATCAAGGCCTGCCTTGCCGGTGATATCGAGAAGATGGAAAAATTCGGCATTTACGAAGTCCTTCCCGAGGACCTTGCCCTCTGCGACTACGTAGATCCTTCCAAGAACGAAATCCAGGCCATTATCCAGAAGGGGATAGACCTGATGATCAAAGAAATGGCATAAGTTATGGCAGAGAATACAAAACCCGGACTTTTTGAAAAAGGCGGAAAGCTCTACTGGCTCCACTCTACCATAGATGCTTTCGACACCTTCCTCCGCGTTCCCGGCACCGTCACGGCAAAGGGCGCACATGTGAGGGACGGTATAGACCTCAAGAGGGTCATGATCATGGTGGTCATCGCCCTTGTTCCCGCCGCACTCTTCGGCATGTACAACGTAGGTCTCCAGACTTCCACCCTCTACGGGCTGGACTGGGGCTTCTGGCACATGTTCTGGTACGGCCTTCTCAGGATGCTTCCCCTGTTCGTAGTTTCCTACGCAGTGGGTCTCATCATCGAATTCGCTTCATCCCAGATCCGTGGCGAAGAAGTGAATGAGGGTTACCTCGTTACCGGTTTCCTCATTCCCCTCATCGTCCCTGTGGACGTTCCGCTGTGGATGCTGGCTCTCGCAGTAGCATTCTCCGTAATCTTCGTCAAGGAAGTGTTCGGCGGCACCGGAATGAACATCTGGAACCCCGCACTGGTTGCACGTGCCTTCCTCTTCTTCTCATACCCTTCATCCATGTCAGGATCTGACGTATGGGTATCCAAGACCTGGGTTGGCGCACTCAAGGACGTGGATGCTATCTCTGCAGCCACTCCCCTTGCAATCGCACATGACGGCGCATACGATGCCGTTACAGGTGCCGTCGGCCAGTACTCTTTCATGGATATGTTCTGGGGCTTCATTCCCGGATCTACCGGTGAAACCAGCGTGGTAGCCATCCTCATCGGCGCACTCATCCTCGTCTGGACCGGTGTCGCTTCCTGGAAGATCATGGTCTCCAGCGTTGCCGGCGGCCTACTGGTTGGCTGGCTCGGACAGCTTGCAGGCGCAACTGCAGTTCCCTGCTGGTATCAGCTCGTGATGGGCGGCTTCCTCTTCGGTTCCGTCTTCATGGCAACTGACCCCGTTACCGCAGCACAGACAGAAACCGGCAAATGGATCTACGGCTTCCTCATCGGCGCACTGGCCGTTGTGGTACGTCTCTGGAACCCCGGTTACATGGAGGGCATGATGCTCGCCATACTTCTCATGAACACCTTCGCACCGCTCATTGACCACTGCGTAGTTACCGCCAAGGTCAACCGCCGTGCAAAGAAAGCTCTAAACGCCTAAAGGATACGCGCCATGAATACAAACAACAATCTTTACACAGTCATTTACACGAGCGTAATCGTGATTGTGGTGGCAGCGCTCCTTGCATTTGTCTCCCAGAGCCTCAAGAGCCGTCAGGATGCAAATGAAAAGGCAGATACCATCTCCCAGATGCTCACGGCAGCCGGTTATGCCACCAAGGCAGAACTTGGCAAGCTTGGCAACACTGCAGTCCTTGACAAGTACGCAGAGGAAATCGAAAAGGCATTCGTAATCGACCTCGAAGGAAACGAGCTCCGCACTCTCGGAATCGAGCGCGACGGCATCGAGGTTTACAGCCCCAAGCAGCTCAAGCGTCAGAACTACAACATCAAGGGCGGTCCCAACAAGACCGGAGAACCCGAACTTCCCGTTTTCCTGTTCAAGAACGGACGCACTGTCGTTCCTATCTACGGTGCAGGACTCTGGGGCCCTATCTGGGGTTACATCTCTTTCGAGAATGACCTCGGCACAATCGGCGGAGCATATTTTGACCACGAGTCAGAAACTGCCGGCCTCGGTGCAAAGATCAAGGACGACCCTTCCTTCCAGGCAGAATTCACAGGCGAAAAGGCAAACTTCCAGGATGCCAACGTCTTTGACATCATCAAGGGCGGCGCCCCCAAGGATGCCGATGGAAAATCCGTAATAGACAACAAGATCGACGCCATCACCGGTGCAACCATGACCTCCAACGGCCTTGATGCTGCAATCGACACCTGGCTCGCAGCTTACAGCGCCTGGTTCAACGCAAACGCGCCCAAGGCATGCGACAAGCCCTGCTGCAGCGGCGAAGATCATAAATGTGAGGAGGAATAAGCCATGAATGCAAAACTGAAAGAAACCATCCTCAACCCCCTGTTCAAGGGCAACCCCATCACCGTCCTGGTGCTTGGTATCTGCTCTTCCCTGGCGGTTACTGTAACAATGAAAGGCGCCCTGGTAATGGCCCTTTCCGTAATTGTGGTTACAGGCATTTCCAGCCTTATCCTCTCGCTCCTCAGAAAGACCATTCCCGGCCGCGTACGTATTATCGTCCAGCTGGTGGTAGTTGCCATGATGGTTATCCTGGTAGACCAGATTCTCAAATCATTTGAAGCTACCTATGCCATCGACAAGCAGCTTTCCGTCTACATCGGCCTCATCATCACCAACTGTATCGTGATGGGCCGCATCGAGGCTTTCGCCCTTGGAAACAAGCCCTGGCCCAGTTTCCTTGACGGCGTTGCAAACGGTGCCGGTTACGGTCTCATCCTCCTTATCGTAGCTTTCTTCCGTGAGCTTCTCGGAAGCGGAACCCTCTTTGGGATTGACATCCTGAACCGTTTCGGCTATGTTCCCAACAACCTGGTAATCCTGCCTCCTTTCGCACTCATCCTCCTGGGATGCATCGTCTGGGTGCAGCGTTCAATCCAGAAAGATCTTCAGGAAAAATAAACTCTGACGCCTTATGGAATACCTTAGCTTATTCGTAAAGTCCATCTTCGTGGACAACATGATATTCGCTTACTTCCTGGGAATGTGCTCATTCCTGGCGGTATCCAAGAATGTCAAAACAGCTGCCGGGCTGGGCGTCGCAGTTATTTTCGTCCTGCTCATCACACTTCCCGTGAACTATCTGCTCAACACCTATGTCCTTGCCCCCGATGCCCTCATCGAAGGCGTAGACCTGAGCTTCCTCAGCTTCATCATCTTCATCGCAGTTATCGCTGCAATAGTGCAGATTGTTGAAATGGTCGTTGAGAAATATGCTCCGGAACTCTATTCTCAGCTGGGAATCTTCCTGCCACTTATCGCTGTGAACTGCGCCATTCTCGGCGGCAGCCTCTTCATGCAGCAGAGAGACTTCCTCAATATCGGAGAAGCAACAGTCTATGCACTTGGTTCCGGCCTTGGCTGGTTCCTCGCCATCGTCTCCCTTGCAGCTATCCGTGAGAAGATGAGTTACTCCAATGTTCCCGCCGCCCTCAAGGGCCTTGGCATCACTTTCATCACCGTAGGTCTCATGGGCATCGCCTTCATGACCTTCATGGGTATAGCGCTGTAGGAGGAAGTAATCATGGGAAATACAATTCTGTTATCCATCGTTATCATCACCGTAGTAACCCTCATCCTGGTTGCACTGCTCCTTATCATCAAGGCAGCCGTAACCCCCAAGGGCCAGGTGAAAATCTCCATCAACGGCGGTTCCAAGGAACTTGAAGTAACCCCCGGCGGCGACGTCATGCACACCCTTGCCGACCACGGCATCTTCCTGCCCTCGGCCTGCGGCGGCAAAGCCAACTGCGGCCAGTGCAAACTCCGCGTCCTGGAAGGCGGCGGAACCATCCTTCCCACAGAGGAAGGCTTCTTCTCCCGCAAACAGATCAAGGAAGGATGGCGTCTGGGCTGCCAGGTAAAGGTCAAGGACAACATCTCCATCGCAGTTCCCGAAAGCGCCCTCAGCGTGAAGAAACTCGAATGTGAGGTCATCTCCAACGAGAACGTCGCAACCTTCATCAAGGAGTTCACCGTCCGTCTTCCCGAAGGCGAACACATCGACTTCAAGAGCGGTGAATATATCCAGATCGACATCCCCGAATATGAGGCAGACTTTGCCGATATGGGCGTTGCCGACATCTACAAGGGTGACTGGGAGAAATACGGCATCACATCCCTGAAGTTCAAGAATACCGTTCCCACCATCAGGGCTTACTCCATGGCCTCGTATCCTGCAGAAAAGGACGTGATCAAACTGAACGTGCGTATTGCAACTCCTCCGTTTGACCGCACCCAGCCCAAGGGCGTGTTCAAGTTTGTCCCCGGTGTTCCTCCGGGAATCGCTTCCACCTATGTATTCTCCCGCAAACCGGGCGACAAGGTGATGATTTCCGGTCCTTACGGAGAATTCCTCCTCCCCAAGGACGACCCTGACACCCAGGAATACATCTTCGTGGGCGGCGGCGCCGGTATGGCACCTCTCCGCAGCCACATCATGCACCTGTTCAAGACACTCAAGACCAAAAAGCCCGTGCGCTTCTTCTACGGAGCACGCGCCCTTGTGGAAGCCTTCTATCTCGAAGACTTCGCTGAAATCGAGAAAGAATTCCCGAACTTCCACTTCACCCTGGCCCTGGACCGTCCGGATCCCGCAGCAGACGCTGCAGGCGTAAAGTACACACCCGGATTTGTCCACAATGTGATGTACGAGACATACCTCAAGAACCACGAGGCTCCCGAGGATATCAAGTACTTCATGTGCGGCCCGCCCATGATGGTCAAGTGCGTGAACGAACTTCTTGACTCCCTTGGAGTTGCTCCCGAGAGCATCCTCTACGACAACTTCGGAGGTTAAGGAAGTATCACAAGCATAGCAAGAGTATCTCTTACGAGCGGCTCCCCGGCAGAAAAATAAAGCACGGCGGAGCCGCTTTTTCGTGGGTGCACGGTAACCCCGCAGCCGTCCGGGTCTACCGTGTAGTCGAATATGTCGGCAACCCTTTCATCCTCTTCGTAGGCCAGGGCTTCAATGCTGACCTTCGTCCCACGTGGAAGGACATCACACCATATATGGTACTCATCTTCCACCCTGCATTCATTATATGCGGCAGGATGAAGTTCAAAACGCTTGTGGGCCTCGAGCCCGCTTCTGTCTATCCTCCATCCGTCAGATCCGTCTCCAAGACCATCTCCACGAGGTTTCAGGGTTATCGGATAAGAGGAATTGCGTTCCACAGGCCCAAGTTTCATCCTATATACAAGATACTTTCCAGCCATGGAATGCCAGCTTTCGGAATGATACGATATCCTGGCTTCCAGATATGAATCGGCTGCCGGGTTCTCAAGCATATAGAGGCTCACGCTCTCCCCTCTTTCAAGCGGATATGTCCCGTTCCCGGACTTGACAAAACCCTCAGGGAAATAAGTTGCGTCGGACACAGGCTTGAAAAGCCCGGCAGATGACGGGCAGTTTCCGATCCTTAGTTCACTCACCACAAAACTGACATCCTCATCAAGCATGCTCCTGTCAAGACCGACATCGATCCTGCCCATCAACCGCTCCAGAAGTATGGTTTCAGACTCATTGTCAACTGTAATCTCCCTGACTGCGGCCATTGGAATCCCATGGGAGTACTCGTCCGGATATGCAAGATGGAACCTGTAGGAAAGGACATCATCCATGCTCATTTCCGGCAGTTCATATCCAAGATTCGCAGCGATAAGCACCGTGTATGTTTCTCCTCTGATAAGCCTTGCCGGATAAGATGCTCTGAACGAGCGCTCCGGCACATAAGCCTTCTCCTCCAAAACCCCGAAAGAATTGTATATCAGGATATTGTAGTTTGAAATAAGCACCGGGTCCGGATCTGCAGATTTAAACAAAATTGAATATGCATGAAAACAAACGCTCTGCAGATCCGGCATGCCGGTGCAAGAAAAACAAAACAAAACACAAAAAGTGCTAAAATATCTCAGTATGAGGCTCTTTTTCATTCCAGGGAACAGTTGAGTATTCGGTGATTATCTGCCCGGTCACTGCGGGAAGGTCTGGATCCGACGTTCCTATCCTGAGCAGGGTAATATCCAGGTCATAAGCCTTCCCGGGCATCATTCCTTCAAGGTTTATGGGGTAATAGCAATGCACAGCCCCAACGTTCCCTTCTACTACCAGCCTTGTGAAAGGACTTCCCGGAGTTTCATCATCTACCGGATTGGGGTAACAGTAGAGCGAAACATCCGGGTATATCCTTTCTATCCCCACTGTGCCGATTCCGTCCTGACAGAGAAGCGGACTGTCCGACCCAAGACATCCGTAATTCTCCCAGGAAACGGGCCTTCCCTCCGCCCCATCCGCAGGAGCGAATTCAGAAACTGCGTTAACCAACCAAAGTTTGACATTTTCAAGGCTTTTCCCGAGATATGGACGCTCCCTGAAATTGCAGCAGAGGGATCTGACCCTTATACAGCACAGCGCGGGTTTGAGTTGAAGCGTGACGGTCCTTGTCCTGCCTTCCTCCAGATATACGCTTCCAAAAAGAAGCGGATTTACAGGACGCTCTCTACTTAGCGAGAAAATATCGGAAGAAAGGTCTCCAAGAGCCCTCACGTAACTCCTGTCATATATATCCTCTCCCCTTGCCGATATTGCCACCGCCAGCTTTCTCCCCGCCCCGGACAATCCGTACACGGGCGAAGCATCAGGCGTTATCCTCTGGTATGAATCCAGGAAGAAAGGTTCAGAGGCATCGAAAAAGAAAAGGTCCAGAAGCCCGTCTGCCGATGACTTTGTCGTCACTATTATCTCTCGGGCGGCGCTTTCAGGATAAATGTCCACGCAGGAAGAAAGCAAGGCCGGAAACTGTATGAGTACAGATAGTGCCACAGACCTGCGGCGGGAGATATTCCCAAAGAAATCGATGGTAGCGTGTAGAATTATCCGGCCTTGTATACTTCCTTTTTTCATGGCTTACGTTGGGTTTAGTCCCACTGCAAAACTATGACAAGGAGGCCGGAAAACGATGAATCGTAAGGAAAAAAGTGCGGTTTCACAACTTTTTCCCTTTTTCAGACTGTTTTGCTATGCTTTTTTACTGAATTTTTTCAGTTTCCGAATGTCCGTTCCCGAGGTTTTTCAAGCATTTTTTCAGCGATTCCGTCCAATGCGGGAGAGAAATGCCATAGGTACTCTTGAACAGGGACTTGTCCAAAACCGAGTATGCCGGACGCACAACCTTGGTAGGGAATTCCGAACTGTGGCAGGGACGCACGTCGCAGGCAGTATTGCCGGAATACTCCGCTATGGCCTTGGTGAAATCGTACCAGGAACACACGCCTTCGTCCGAGAAATTGAATAGCCCGGGAACCGGAGAATCCAGCACGCGGAAGATGGCGTCGGCAAGGTCTCCGGCATAGGTCGGAGTGCCCACCTGGTCAAACACAACTTGAAGGGAGGGCTTTTCCGAAGTAAGGCGAAGCATGGTCCTTACGAAATTCTTACCGTATTCGCTATAAAGCCAGGCTGTCCTAAGAATGACGTACTTCGCACCGGAAGACTTTAGGATCTGTTCTGCCTGAGCTTTGGAGGATCCATATACGCCAAGTGGAGAAAGCGGGGAATCTTCCCCTATCGGCACGTTGTGCGAATCGTTGCCAAAGACATAGTCCGATGAAATCTGGACCATGAGCCCGCCCGTTTCCTTCATGATTCCGGCCAGGATGGCGACGGCATCGGCATTGAGCATGTTGCAAAGAGCGGCATTGTCTTCTGCGCCTTCCACATTTGTGTATGCAGCACAGTTTACGATGGCCTGAATCCCCTCTGATACCACCAGGGAACGGATTTCGTCCCTTGAAGTGATGTCAAGGTGAAGGCAGTCTCCGGTTATGTCGCTTAGAATAAGCTCATGCGAAGGATGCTCCGACGCCCTCACGGACAGTGAGCGGCCAAGCTGTCCCATGGCTCCTGTTACAAGTACTTTCACTGTGCGTAATAATCTATGTTGTAGTCAAACAGTTCGGGAGCATCGGCAAGGAGAGGGTTGTGCCTGTCCTTTTCGGAGAGGAGGATATCGGCCTCCGGAAGCTTCCAGTCAATTTCCAGGGAGGGGTCATTCCAGAGGATGGCACCTTCGCACCCGGGGGCGTAGTAATTGTCGCACTTATACTGAAAAACGGCCTGGGCCGACAATACGGAGAAGCCGTGTGCAAACCCTCTTGGGATGAACAGCTGCCGATGATTCTCTCCGGACAGTTCAACGGCGACATGCTTTCCGAAAGTCGGGGAACCGCGGCGGATATCCACGGCAACGTCAAGCACCCTGCCGCTGACAACTCTCACAAGCTTGCTCTGCGAGTATTTCCCTTTCTGGAAATGAAGTCCCCGAAGAACTCCATAGCTGCTCATGCTCTCGTTGTCCTGCACAAAATGCACGGGGTGCACCAGCGAGCCGAAATCACTCTCCCTCCAACTCTCCAGAAAGTATCCCCTGGCATCGCCAAACACTGCCGGCTCTATTATAAGAACGCCGGGTATTTCTGTCTCCGTAATATTAATCATAGATTGCAAAGATAACAAAAAAAGCGTAAATTAGCACCCGCATGAACAGAACCAGAAAGCTTGCCATAATAGGAGGCAGTTATTTGCAGCTTCCAGCAGTCCTTAAAGCACAGGACGCCGGCTTCGAAGTACACTGCTTCGCCTGGGCCGACGGAGCCGTCTGCAAGGATGTCGCCAACTTTTTCTATCCAATATCCATTCGCGAAAAGGATGATATACTCGAGGTATGCAGGAAAGTCGGCATAGATGGCGTTTTCACAATAGCCTCAGACCTTGCCGTCCCAACGGTTAACTATATCGCAGAAAAGCTTGGCCTTCCCGGGAACGAGTATTCGTGGAGCGGAACCATGACAAACAAATACCTCATGAGGGAAGCTTTTCTCAAGGCCGATATCCCCTCTCCCCGCTTCTTCAAGGTCAAGGCCGGCGATACCCTTCCGGATATTGACGGCCGCACAGTGATAGTAAAGCCTACAGACCGTTCAGGGAGCCGTGGAGTTGAAAAGGTAACTGCTGCCGATGAACTTGAAAAAGCCGTCGGTTTTGCCATCGGCCAATCCCTCGAAGGCTGCGCAATCATTGAAGATTTCATCGAAGGACGGGAAATAAGCGTCGAGAGCATTTCCTTCGAAGGAAAACACCATGTGCTCCAGATAACAGACAAAGTCACCACCGGAGAGCCCTATTTCATAGAACTTGCCCACCATCAGCCGTCGAATCTTCCTGAAGAGATTCAGCAAAAGGTACGCATGCTTGTTCCAAAGGTCCTGGACGCACTTCACATAAGAATCGGAGCCTCCCATACAGAGATCAAGATCACTCCTTCCGGAGAGCTCATGGTCGTGGAAACAGGCGCCCGCATGGGCGGAGACTTCATAGGCTCACACCTTGTCCGGCTATCCACTGGATATGACTTCCTCAAAGCAACGGTAATGGCGGCGACAGGAGTGTTCGAAGCGCCTCAAATAACAGCATCGGCATACTCCGGAGTATATTTCCTGTCAAAGGAGAATGAGCACCTGAAACAGTATTTTCTGCACCCGGAAATGGTTCCGGAAACGGTTGAATCAGAAATAACCAGCCCCACACTCAAGGAAATCCGTTCAAGCGCCGACCGCAGCGGATACCTTATTTACAGGTCGGAAACAGGGAGGCTTGAACTGAAATGAAAAGAGTCATCGTATTCGGCGCCACAGGTACAGTAGGCGCTTATACAGCACTCCGCCTCAAGGAGGACGGGATCGAAGTCATCGGCACCGGAAGCCGCTTCACAGACGGCGGTTTCTTTGCCGCCAATGGCATCGAATACGTCAGCATAGACATAACCCAGGCAGGCCAGTTCATGCAGAAACTCCCCTCCTCCGGTATTGACGCCATCGTGAATCTTGCCGGAATGCTACCTGCAAGGATGCAAGGGTACTTTCCCCAAGCATATATAGACATCAACATGTCTGGAATGCTCAACATCCTCGAGTATGCTGCAAAAACCGGCGTTTCAAGGCTTGTCTATTCCCAGTCCATCTCAGACGTCGACTACCTGATGGGCACAACCGTCCCCGTACCTGAAGACAGCGCCTCCTCATTTCCAAGGGACAACGACCACAGCGTCTACTCAATTATCAAAAACGCCGCCGCAGACCTTCTGCGCCACTACAGCGCCCATTTCGGCTTCGGACACTTCATCCTCCGTTTCCCCAACATTTACCTGTACCATCCCAATCCCTGGTACTTCGTGAACGGAGAAAAGCGCATACAAGGATACAGGGCCATGATTTACAAGGCGATGAAAGGAGAGGACCTTACCGTCTGGGGCAATCCGTCAAGGGTAAGGGACATGGTCTACGTGAAAGACTGCACAAAGCTCATAAGCCTGTGTCTGAGCGCAGATAATGCTCCCTCCGGCGTATACAACGCAGGTACAGGCATAGGCACATCCCTCGAAGAGCAGATCCGCGGCATTGCGGAAGTGTTCTCGCCAAAGGACCATCCTTCAAGAGTATTATACGCACCCGAAAAACCGGATGCACCTCAATACATATTTGACATTTCAAAGGGAAGGAAATATCTTGGATACTCCCCTTCCTATTCATATTTGGACTATCTGAGAGACTTCAGGAAAGAAATGGAAGCAAACCGCTTTGAAGCGCTCTGGGGTCCGGAAATCATACCGCAATGAGAATAGACTTCAACAGACCGTATCTCACGGGGAAGGAACTGCAGTACATGCAGGAAGCCGTCAATTCATACAAACTTTCCGGCAACGGAAGTTTCACAAAGCGCTGCCAGGAGTTCTTCGAGAAGCGTTACGGCTTCGGTAAATGCCTTCTGACGACATCCGGTACCGACGCCCTTGAGATGGCCGCACTCCTTACCGGCGTCGGCCCCGGAGACGAGGTCATCGTCCCTTCCTATACTTTCGTTTCGTCGGCCCTGGCTTTTGTGAGGCAGGGTGCGAAGATAGTCTGGGCCGACAGCACCCCCTCCCACCCCAATATCGACGCATCTCGGCTTGAGGAGCTCATCGGCCCAAGGACAAAGGCAATCGTCGTGGTGCACTATGCCGGCATGGCCTGTGACATGGACAGGATTATGGAAATTGCTCGCAGGCACTCCGTGACGGTGGTTGAAGATGCCGCTCAGGCAATTGACTCATACTACAAAGGGAAAGCTCTCGGGAGCATCGGCCAGATAGGCTGCTTCTCTTTCCACGAGACAAAAAACGTAACCGCCGGTGGTGAAGGAGGTCTCCTTGTGATCAATGACCCTGCAATGGTTTCCCGCGCAGAGATTCTATGGGAAAAAGGCACCAACAGGGCCGAATTCTTCCGTGGCATGGTGAACAAATACGGATGGGTGGATACCGGCTCGTCATTCCTTCCGGCAGAAATAAATGCCGCCTTCCTTCTTGCCCAGCTTGAGAACCTGGACAGGATACAGGAGCGCCGCAAAGATATCTGGAACATGTATTATAACGGGCTCAAGTCCCTTGAAGACAGAGGACTTGCAGAACTGCCAAAGTTGCCGGAAGGGGCCACCAACAACGCCCACATGTTCTATATGGTATGCCGGAACATTGAAGAGCGCACCGCTCTGATTGACAGCCTCAAGAAAAGCGATATCTGCGCCGTATTCCACTACCTGAGCCTTCACAGCAGTACCTATGCCAAGGCTAACTGCCCTTGCGAAAGGGAACTCCCCTGCTGCGACCGCTTTGCCGACTGCCTTGTCCGCCTTCCCATGTATTACCAGCTCAAGGACGAGGATGTTAAAGAAGTTATAGAACGCATCAACGAGTTCTATGCATAGTCCAAGGATACTGATTATCTCCTCCGTAGACCCCACAACCGGAGGCGGCACCGTTGCAATGAATTTCTACAATGCCCTCAAACGTGAAGGCATTGAAACGGACTTCCTTACCAAATACCCTGTAAAAGGGCATCCGGAATTCCTTCACGTCTTCCCGGAAAAGAAGAAGATGTCCCTTCTTCAGCGCTGGGCAGACCACCGCTCCAGGCAGGTGGGAAGGAATGTTCCCCAGCAGGGAGACCATTTCTTCGACAACGGCCCGGAGACCGAATCTCCGGTTTCTCCGGAACGCATTCTCAAACAGATAAAGAAGCCATACGACGTAGTATTCATCGTATTCTGGCACCAGATGCTCACATACTATACCATATTCAGGATATGGGAGAAGCTCCGCTGCCAGATTCACCTGCGCTGCCCTGACAATCAGGCTACCGGAGGCGGATGCCATTTCAACGGCACGTGTCAGAGGCTGAGCGAAGGCTGCGGCTTCTGCCCCGGACTCAAAAACGGCAGTCAGAACGACTTCACGGCAGCCAACATCCGCTACAGAAAGGAGATAATCCGGAAAATGCGCCCCATCGTATACGGAAATACCCACATGCAGAATATAAACCGCCGATCCTTTCTGCTAAGGGATTATGACCGCCTGGAAACAGTCTACCCCATGGTAGACAACGACTTCTTCAGGCCGATGGACATCGGCTCTGCAAAAAAAGAAGCCGGCGTTCCCGAAGGCAAGGACTTCGTGCTTTTCTTCGGATCAAGCGTGCTTGACGAGGAAAGGAAAGGCATGAAATACCTGATGGAGGCTCTCCGTATCTTTTCCGGAAAACTCAGCAGCGCGGAAAGGGAGAGAGTCTATCTTCTCGTCGCAGGCACCAACGCTTCTGCGATAATGTCCGGTTCTCCGTTCGAATACCGCGACCTTGGCTATATTCCTTTTGCACAGCTGCCAGTTATCTACAATGCCGCCGATGCCTTCCTGTGCCCGTCAATAGACGACGCCGGTCCTTCAATGGTGAACCAGTCCCTCTCCTGCGGGACTCCGGTAGTATCCTTCGAGTCCGGAACCGCCCTGGACATGGTAAAAGGCCACCACACCGGCTACTGCGCCAAACTCAGGGATGCCGATGATTTTGCTGCCGGGATAATGACAATCTACTCAGAAGGGAAAACCGCCTTCACGGATGAATGCCGCGGCATCGCCATTGAAAGGACAACAGGAGAAGCCTTCGTGAAGCGCCTCCTGGAAATAATAGAGAAGTACTCCTGAGTTCCCTTCAGGCTATTTCCGGAGAGTACGCAGCAGTGTATCCCACTGCTTCATTATGCCGGAAACCGTGAATCCTGAAGCCTTCTGCCTGCTGCCAAGCCGCATTTCAGCCAGGGCGGACGGGTTCTCAATGCATTCGCAGATATGCTCTGCCATTGCCTTTACGTCACCCACATCCACGGTATATCCATTCCTGCCATTCTCTATGAACTCACCGGGGCCGCAGGGACAGCGGTAAGAAATGCACGGAAGGCCAAGCGATGCGGCTTCCACCATTACCAGCGGGAAGCCTTCATAGATGGATGTCATAAGAAGCAGCGCACTGGCTCGCATCTCGTGGGCAATCTGTCTCGTTGCAGGCAAGATATGCACGGAACCTACAAGTCCAAGTTCTGCAATCCTTTTTTCCAGACGCTTTTTCTGCCTGCCGTTACCATAGATGTCAAGAGTCCATTCCGGATGCCTGACATGCACTAAGGACCATACATCCAGAAGATCCCCAAAATTCTTCTGCTTCTCAAGCCTGCCCACTGCAATGCATCTTTTTGGGATATCGGCAAGTATCTCTGATCCGGTGTCAGCAGCGAAGGAAGGATTGTAAATATGCTCTACACGGCGGCATTTTGACTGCCACCTGCCTGCATCTTCTTCGGTAAGGACAACGAAACAATCCAGCCCCGAGACAGCTTTGTCCATAGCCTTGAGCCTGGATTCCTGCCCCTTGATACGGTACATGTCCCGGCAGAAATGGAATTCTGCCATCTTTATGCATGTGTCCGGAAGCCTGTCCAGATAGGGCAGTTCCTTTCCGCACATGGAAATGAGCACATCCGGTTTCTCTTCATCCATGACGCGGGCCAGTTTTTTCAGGTACCGCCGCATGAGCCATGGCATACGGTAATTGACATCTATATCTATATGCCTTACGCTACTCTCCAGCGGGAAAAACAGTTTCCTTCCCCTCTGGTGATTGGTTACTATAAGCACATCATAGCCATAATCACGGGAAAGGGAATTTGCCTTTTCCGTAAGAATCCGCTCCATCCCTCCGGCCTTGTACAAAGTATCTATCAGGTATATAAGTTTCATCAGTGGGAAAGTTTAAACTTCAGACCGAAAACCGTCAGGTACTTCTCCTGGCTGGGATTCAGATGGTCTATGGAAAAGATCCAGTTCAGGGCCTTCTGGATATGTTCCTTGCGCCAGAGCATGCGTCTGTATGCCTCGTCTTCCCCGAATGTGAGGACCGTGTAGCCCTGAGATGGGGCGAGGAGGTTCAGGATACGCTCATAGACATGGGACATGGAGCCGCCGGAATCTGTCTTGACGGCGCCGGCGAAATAAGAAGGAGTGAAATGCTCATCGGCAAGGACTTTGAGCACGGCGGGGCGGAAGGCCATCATGGTTCCGGCGCAGAATCGGCGCTCTTCCGTGTGAAGGTTCAGCCGCTTCATCTCCTCATCAAGCAATTCCTTGTCCTCAGGGAAGTAGAGCCTGGTATACAGCTTTCCGGAACATGCCATTCCGGCTTCAGGATGACTCTCAAACGAACGCAGGACATCATCCAGACGATCCTCGCTGCCGATAAGCGAATTAACCAGCTCGTCACGCCACTTTGCGCCGGTGTAATGTACATGGTTCAGGTGAACGGTCTTCTTTCCGTCGATATGCTTTGTGTGGAACTTGAAAAGGACGTCATAACCGGTATAGTCTGTCTCGTCAAGAAGCTTAAGGAAAGGCCAGATGTCATAACCCACATTTTCAACCTGCATGAAGTGTGCGTCATTCTTGAAAGCAAGGACCTTGCTTCGCGTGAGAGGATTATCTTCGGAATATGACACCACCAGATCCCAGTCCCGCCCGTTGAAGCTGGTGAACTTGTTCAGGAACCAGTCAATCTGGTCGTGATAATAGACGTGCAGATGTACCAGGATTCTCATCGGCAATACTTTTTAAGCAGAATCTTCATCAGGATCTGTGCCGGTACGGACACAAAGCGGCCGCCCTTGACTTTGTACGATAGCGCAAGCGGGGCCAGGTCGGGATAATCGGCAAAGAGAGTCTTGTCCATTGTAATACCAACCCACGCGGCACGGAGAATGAGTTCATCATCTATCCCGGAGACAGGGGAATCGTGCTGCCCTTCAAAGGCATGGTAGAAGTCCATCATGTTCCTGGCGCTGCGGCTTCTGCGAACCTTTCTTGGGGCGCTTGAAGAACTTGAGGAATTTGAGCAGTCATAGTGATAGAGCGCTTCCTTGAGATGGACTATCTTCCGTGCCCTGTAAATAATCTGAGTGCTGAAAATCAGGTCTTCATGCATGGAATGGCGCGGGAAAAACAGGTCCTCACAGAGGGAACGCCGGCATAATTTGTTGCAGATATAACCGTATGCCCTGTAAGTATAGAGATTCTTACGGTAGCGGTTCCTGTCTGCAATATTACAGTCCCTCTCGGAATCGATCTTGCGCCTTGAGCCGTACTCCTTCCAGAAATCGTAAACAACTATGTCTGCATCGGTTTCACGGGCGCAGCCGACAAGTTTCTCAACCGTATCCGGATCAATCCAGTCATCTGAATCCACAAACATTACGTAATCCCCTTTCGCCATTGCAATTCCGTCCCTTCGGGCATAGGACTGTCCCTCATTGTTCTTTGAGATAACAGTCACACGGGATGCCCGGGAAGGATAATCGGCCAGAACACCTTTCAGGATATCCACAGAACGGTCTTTGGAGCCGTCATCGATGAAGATGAACTCAGCGTCCGGGCTGGTCTGCCCAAAAAGGCTGCGGGCACAACGTTCAATGTATGCCTCAACCCCGTAGACAGGAATAATTACGGAAACGGCCGGCTGCATTACACAATATCTTTGAATCTGTCCGGAATGCGGACAATTATCTTGAGGCCGAACATGGCCGGTTTATTGAGCGCATATGGAGGACGGACCAGAGTCTGACAAATGCGGGCGAACTTTGTCCAACGCTCAAAATTCCTGGCCTTCAGATTGGTAGCAAGCCTGATGGTGCGCGAACGCTTTTTCATGTGCTTTCCCCAGCCCTGGGCAAGGCGGTCCTTATCATTGAAGCGGTCCTCCAGCCTTTTCATGTCAAAATAGCCGAAATGCAGAAGATAAAGATCCTTTACGATATGGAAATTGTGCCCCTTGATCCTGTGGAAACCGCTTCCCCAGCGAAGAGGTTCGGCAAGGATGGAAGGCTTTGTATACCGCGTGCCGATCTGCGCATAATGCCTCTGCTGCAGGAACGGCCTGTCCTCCGTAATACTGTCCTCTTCTCCCAGTTTCTGGCCGAAATCCAGCCCCAGACCTGACGCAGAGCCCTTTATCTTGAGACCGCTGAGGTACTCTGCGAGGGTTTTCCCAAGTTTCGGGTCCACCACGATAATCTCATCGGCATCCACGCCGATAACAAGGTCATAGCCGTCGGAAAGGAGATGTGCGGCCTTCTCAGAGAGAAACTTGAGCCTTCCCTTCTCTGCCGACACAACCTGCGTGCCGATTTTGGGCACCAACTCTGTATGTGTCCCGTCACAGAACGGGGCTATAACCTGGTCGGTTCCATCAAAGTAGATGAACAGATTCTCCTTCCCTCCAAGCTGTGCGCCGTAATACTCCACCCATTTTTTCAGGTAGAAGTCGTCATTGCGGACCATGGTGATGGCTGCTATCTTTTTCATAGGTATTGGGCTGTAAAGGTTTTTCCTTGTTTTTTAAGTTCTTCCGGGGTGCCGGCAAAGACAACTTCTCCGCCGCGGTCTCCGGCATCGGGGCCAAGGTCGATAATCCAGTCTGCGCTGCGGATCACATCCAGGTTGTGCTCTACTACAACCACGGTATGTCCGCTGCGTATGAGTGCGTCAAAAGCCTTCAGAAGCTTTTCCACGTCGTAGAAATGAAGGCCGGTAGTGGGCTCGTCGAAGATGAAGAGTATCTTCTCCTTCCTGGAGGCATTGCCGCTCATGGAGAGGAAACTTGCAAGCTTTATTCGCTGGCTCTCTCCTCCGGAAAGTGTACTGGAACTCTGTCCAAGCTTGATATAGCCAAGGCCTACGTCAACCAATGGACCAAGTTTGCGGGCAATCTCCTTCGCCTCCGGTTCGCTCTGGGAAGCGAAGAATTCGATAGCCTCGTCAACGCTCATGTTCAGGATGTCGTCAACGTTCTTTCCCTTGTAGCGCACCTCCAGGATCTCAGGCTTGAAGCGCTTTCCGCCGCAGGAGTCGCAGACCATGGTGACATCTGCCATGAACTGCATGCCGATCTTCACGACACCGTCTCCCTGGCATTCCGGGCAGCGGCCGCCCTCCTGGTTGAAGGAGAAATACTGAGGCGTGAAACCGTTGATCTTTGCGTACTGCTGCTCCGAGAGAAGCTTTCTTATATCGTCATAGACCTTGAGATAGGTTACGGCATTTGAACGGGTGCTCTTGCCGATGGGATTCTGGTCTACATACTCCACCCTCGTAATGCGGGAGAGGTCTCCCTCCAGGCCTTTGAACGTGCCGGGAAGGTCTCCGGTTTCATTCAGGCGCCTGTGCATTGCGGGATAGAGGATATCCCCCACAAGGGACGATTTGCCGCTTCCTGAAACGCCGCTCACAACTGTAAGGGCATTCAGCGGGAAACGCACGTCTATGTCCTTGAGGTTGTTCTGCATTGCTCCCTTTACGGTAATGGAATACTGCCAGGGATTCTTTTCACGCATGTATTGCCGCCTTACCCCTGTAAGGTACTGCAGTGTAATTGATTTGTCAACCTCCTTTGCCGATGCCTTCCCTGCAACACCCTGGAATACCACCTCTCCTCCGTCCACGCCTGCATAGGGGCCAAGGTCTATGAGGCAGTCGGCCGCCTTGATGATTTCGCTGTCATGCTCAACCACGACAACAGTATTGCCGATGTCCCTGAGGCGCCTCAGCACCTCGATGAGCCTGTCGGTATCCCTTGGATGCAGGCCGATGGACGGTTCATCCAAAATGTACATGGAACCCACCAGGGAACTGCCAAGGGCCGTCACCAGGTTCACCCTCTGGCTTTCACCGCCGGAGAGAGTGTTCATGGTTCTTGACAGCGACAGGTAGCCAAGGCCAACATCCTCGATGCAGCGGAGACGGTATACAATCTCATCTATAGCCTTCCCTGCAATTTCCCTCTCTGTCATTCCGAGCGAAGTCGAGGAATCTCCTGTCAGATTCTCGAAGAACTTCAGCAGCTGCTCCACCGTCATGGAGAGCAGTTCGTGTATGGTTTTCCCGCCCACGCGCACGTACAGGGCCTCTTTCCTGAGGCGGCTGCCGCCGCAGGAGTGGCATGTGGTACGGCCGCTGTAGCGGTTGAGCATATACTTGTACTGTATCTTGTAGCGGTTTTGCTCCACCCACTCGAAGAACTCGTTTATGCCACAGATTGTGGATTCATCAGGCCAGTTCGCCCTGGAATCCCAGAGGATGCGTTTCTGCTTATCGGTAAGCTTGCAGTAGGGTTCGAAGATGGGAATGCCGTATTTCTCTGAGTTCTTGATTACCAGATCCTTGAAATAACTCATCTTCTCCCCTCTCCAGCATGCGATGGCGCCGTCATAGATGCTCTTTGTCTTGTCCGGGACAACCAGGTCTTCACTGATGCCGACTATCTTTCCAAGGCCGCCGCATACAGGACATGCCCCCAGCGGGCTGTTGAAGCTGAAAAGGTATTCATCCGGCTGCCGGAACGTTATCCCGTCCTTCTCGAACCTGGAACAGAAATGCTTCATCGCCCTGTCTGTCATTCCGAGCGAAGCGCCCTCTGTCATTCCGAGCGAAGTCGAGGAATCTCCTACCTCATAAACATACATATCCCCCGCCCCCTTTCCAAATGCATCAGTCACTGATGTCCTAAGGCGCATGAGAAGGTCATCGTCCGGTTTCTCCGGGACCTTGAGGCGGTCAATGAGAAGGAGCAGCCCTTCCGGGTATTTCCCATCCATCTGTAGAACTTCCTCAATAGTATAGATGGTTCCATCGGCAAAAAGACGGCTGTAACCTTCTTCCTTGAGTGAAAGGAGGTATTCGACCTTGTCCTTGCGTGAGTTCCAGGAGATATCGGCAAGGATGTAAACCGCGTGCGGTGTGCCGTCCGTAAGGGTTTTCACCACGTCCTGGACGGTGTCGGCATGGACTTCCTCACCGCTCACGGGAGAGTAAGTTCTGCCGATGCGCGCAAAAAGGAGGCGCAGGAAATCATATATTTCCGTGGTGGTGGCAACGGTCGAACGGGGGTTCCTGACGTTGACTTTCTGTTCTATGGCTATTGCAGGAGGAATGCCTTCGATTGTCTCCACGTCCGGCTTGACCATCCTGCCCAGAAACTGCCGGGCATAGGAGGAGAGGCTTTCGGCAAAACGGCGCTGGCCCTCGGCAAAAAGGGTATCGAATACAAGTGAGGATTTGCCGCTTCCGGATATGCCTGTCACAACAACCAGTTTGTTACGGGGAATCTCCACCGTAATGTTTTTGAGGTTGTTTACCTTCGCTTTCTTAATTATGATATTTCCTTCTGCGGGCATCTCTAACAATATAAATCTTTCAAATATACAAAAAAAGAGTGACTCACACAAAGTGAATCACTCTATTGTATCTATGTGCTTCGATTAGAAAGCGTAGCCAACGCCAAGCTTAAGCTGGAAACGGCTTGCAACGGTGTTCTTTGCAGTGCTGTAGTTCAGGAGGGACTGGTCTACACCAAGGACAACGCGGATGCCTGCAACCTGTGCGCCGATACCACCGCCGATGAGGAGGTTGAAACGGTTGCGTGCAGGATCGTCACCACCGAAGTTGTCAGTAGTAGTGCTGTTGGAGCTGTTGCTGTCAGGGGTGAAGGTGGTCTTGTTTACGAGGCCGAACTGGAAGGTGGGGCCTGCGTATGCGAACACGTTGGTGTCACCGGAGAGATCGAAACCGAAAGTGGCGTTGATAGGAACATTGACAGTGATGTCAGTAGCCTTGTTGGTACCTGCACCAAAGCCAAGAAGACCGTCATAGTGCTTGCTGCCGAAGAGGAAGTTTGCATATACACCGGCGTTTACGCCAAGGCCGCTCACTGCGGGGATGGGCATGTCATACTGTGCACCTACATAGAAACCATTGAGAGGAGTCTCAGTGGTAGTCTTGGTGTCGTCAGAAGCTGTGTAAACAGACTTTTCGTTTGCGTTGATGTAGCCAGCGCCTGCGCTGAGCTGTGCATTTGCATTGAATGCAACGAGCATCATGGATGCTGCGAGGAGGGATGCAAAAATCTTTTTCATAATACTTTATTAAGTTGTAAAAAAGTTTACTTTTCAGCCTGCAAAATTACAAAACTCTGCATTTAAATGCAAGTTTTCTATAATTTATGCATTTGAACTGCGGCAGAATACTGTTCTATAAGTTGGAGTTCGTCTGCTGCAAATGACATATTATCAATTGCTTTGAGATTATCCTCTATCTGCTTTACGGAACTTGCTCCGATAATGACGGAGACCACCCTCCCGTCATGAATCAGCCAACTCAGGGCCATCTCGGCAAGGGTCTGGCCCCTCTCCCCTGCAAGGGAGTTCAGGCTGGTTATTGCCTTCATCATTTCCGGGGTAAGCATATCGGGCTTCAGGAATTTGGCCTGGGCCATGCGGGAATCGGCAGGGATACCGTTGAGGTAGCGGTTGGTAAGGAGACCCTGCTGGAGCGGGGAAAAGGAGATGAAGCCTGTGCCCTTCTCCTCGCATAGGTCGATGAGGCCGGTGCTTTGGGGTGTGCGGTCAATGATGTTGTAGCGGTCCTGGTAAAGGAGGCACGGGACATCCCTTTCGGCAAGGTAGTCGAAGGCCTCGCGGGCTTTATCGGCAGGATACCTTGAGAGGCCTACATAGAGGGCTTTCCCCTGCTTCACGATATCCACAAGGGCCTGCATAGTTTCCTCGACGGGAGTTTCGGGGTCATACCTGTGGGAGTAAAAGACGTCCACATAGTCCAGTTTCATGCGCCTCAGGCTCTGGTCAAGGCTTGCCATAAGGTACTTGCGGGAGCCGAAGTTACCATAGGGACCGGGCCACATGTCCCAGCCGGCCTTGGTGCTTATCAGGAGTTCATCCCTGTAAGGGCGGAAGGAGTTCTCCATGAGCCTGCCGAAGTTTTCCTCTGCCGTGCCGTATTCCGGTCCGTAATTGTTGGCAAGGTCAAAATGGCATATACCGTTGTCAAAGGCATAATGGGCCATCGCCTTGACGTTTTCCATGGTGCTGTGGGAGCCGAAGTTGTGCCACAGGCCAAGGGCAATTACGGGAATCCGAACTCCTGAACGGCCGCAGCGGCGGTACAGCATGGAATCATATCGGCCTTCATTGGCGGAATAAACTGGAGCTATCATGGTTCAAGTGTTTAATATCGGCAAATATAGCAAAAAACTTATTGCCGGTAAGGAAATTATTCGCATCTTTGCGGGCATTTTTTGAAATCTTGGCATTATGCAAGGAATATGGACTGTTCTGATGCTGGTTCTGTCCAACATCTTCATGACTTTCGCCTGGTACGGGCATCTAAAACTGAGCGAGATGAAAATCTCGGACGGGTGGCCTCTCATCGTCGTCATCCTGTTCTCATGGGGCATCGCTTTCTTCGAGTACTGCCTCACCGTTCCTGCAAACAGGATTGGTTTCTCCGGCAACGGCGGTCCTTTCAACCTTCTGCAACTCAAGGTAATCCAGGAGGTGATTTCACTCACCGTATTCACAATCATCGTGATGTTCGTTTTCAAGGGCCAGACTATCCAGTGGAACCACATCGCGGCTTTCGCCTGCCTGGTGCTTGCAGTGTTCTTCGTTTTCCTCAAATAGTTTCTTCCCTTATGGTTTTTTTCGTATATTTGGAAAAACTAATATTCCGATATGAAGAAAACCATCTGTTTTGCAGCAGCTCTGTTGCTGATTATTCCGGCACTTGCACAGAAACCTGCCGGAGACCCCAAGGGCGGCATTTCCGCAAGCCTTCTGAGTGAAATCAGTTCGGCTTACGAAGGTTCGGCAAGCGACAAGGCTCTCCGCAATGCGCTGAATACCACTCCAATCAACGTGCTGGCGGCATCGGCAGAAAAGACTGCAATGATCGACACCCACTTCAGCAACGAGGTCACCACGAAGGGCCGCACCAACCAGCTTTCTTCGGGCCGCTGCTGGCTTTTCACCGGCCTCAACGTCCTCCGTTCCCGCATGATTGAAAAACACGACCTGGGCGCCTTCACCTTCTCACAGAACTACCTCTTCTTCTATGACCAGTTGGAGAAGGCGAATCTGTTCCTGCAGGCGGTCATCGACACTAGGAGCCTGCCCCTTGACGACCGCAAGGTAGACTGGCTGTTCTCCAACCCGATCGGCGACGGAGGCCAGTTCACGGGCGTTTCAAACCTTATAATGAAGTATGGTGTAGTACCGTCAGAGGTCATGCCGGAGACCTATTCGGCAAACAACACCTCGCAGATGAGTTCCCAGATAAAGAACAAGCTCCGCGAGGACGGCCTTGCCCTTCGCGCAGGCAAACCCAAGGAACTTCAGGCAATGAAGGTTTCCATGCTCAAGGAGATCTATAGGATGCTCGCCCTCTGTCTTGGCGTCCCTCCCACAGAGTTCACCTGGAGCCGCTACAACTCAAAGGGCGAGTTCGTGAGTTCAAAGACCTATACTCCCAAGGGTTTCTATGACGAATTCATCGGCCAGGACCTTGAGAACAACTACATCATGGTCATGAACAACCCTGCAGTTGAATATAACAAGGTATACGAAATCGAGTATGACAGGCATGTCTACGACGGCCAGAACTGGGTATACGTCAACCTTCCCATCGAAAAAATAAAGGAAATGGCCATCGCCTCCATCAAGGACAACACCGCCCTCTACTTCTCCTGCGACGTGGGCAAGTTCCTTGACCGCAAGCGCGGCATCGCCGACCTTGACAACTTCGACTACGAATCTCTCATGGGAGTCACCTTCGGGATGGACAAGAAACAGCGCATCCAGACACACGCCAGCGGCTCCACCCACGCCATGACACTCATCGCCGTGGACCTCAAGGACGGCCAGGCCCAGAAATGGATGGTAGAAAACAGCTGGGGTGCCGACAGCGGCTACAAAGGCAACATCATCATGACCGATGAGTGGTTCAACGAATACATGTTCCGCCTCGTCGTGGAGAAGAAGTACGTCCCTGCCGATGTCCTCTCCCTCCTCCAGCAGAAACCCGTCATGCTCCCCTCCTGGGACCCCATGTTCTCCATGGAGGAATAATGATTCCCGGCAGCCATGCATCCAGTTTTTGAAATTGCATGAAAATGGATTGAAAAAAGTTTGCAAAGTCCAAAAAAGTCCTTATCTTTGCATTCCCAAAACGATGGTGCTGTAGCTCAGATGGTAGAGCAATGGACTGAAAATCCATGTGTCGGCAGTTCGATTCTTCCCAGCACCACAAAATAAACGCCCTATTTCGCTAATTATCAACGATTTAGGGCGTTTTTTGTTACTCTTTTTGTCAACCGTTCGTCAACGAAACCCGGAATTAACGAAATCGAGGCCGTCCCAAACGCACCGGGACGACCTCGAACGCACATTCAATTTTCATTATTGAACGG